>JAUWQF010000072.1 GCA_030611205.1 Methanothrix sp. | reverse complement strand
GCAGAGGAGGCCCGCTCGGGGGGGTGCTTCCTCCACGGTCTTGCCCACAATCTCTTCTGCCATATGCCAGGTGCTGCCGCAGGGAGATCCTCTTATCACCTTCACCCCGGCGATGCGGCCGTCTTCCACCGAGACCTCCAGCTCGGGCCTGCCCAGCCTCTCGGCGAACTCGTCCACCGCCTCCACGCCACACGCCTCCAGGGTGCAGCAGATCTCGTCCACCTCCACGTATAGCCCGTACCGGTCGGCGATCTTTTGCAGCTCCGGCACCGATCCGGCTCGGGCCAGACCTCCGGGGATGATGATCGCCTGGGCACCGGCTTCGCCCGCCCTGGCGACGATCTCCGGGGTCACATCGGGATGGAGCGAGTAGGTGATTATTATCTCCGATGCGAAGAATCCCGGGTCGAGGTCAAGGTCAAGCTCGTCCAGAAACTCTTCCGGGTCCTCGATGAAGTCGGGCAGGAACTCGGGCACCTCTGCGGATAGCACCTCGAAGTCCGTCTTCTCCCGGATGGTCTCGATCAGCCGTTCGCCGTACTTGCCCCTGATGACCACTCCAACACGCATGCGAGGGAGATTATGGGGAGTTGGGTTAATAGCTTTCCTCTTCTCGGAGTGCATAAAGTATAATTTTATGTGCTCAAGTAAATGCGAGCGTAAGCGAGCATTTTCTTGAAGAAAGTACATCTAGTGGATGTGCGAAGAGGATACCATGATTCCTGCGATGCTCGTTGCTGGCACCCACAGCGGAGTGGGCAAGACCACCGTGGTCCTGGGGTTGATGGCAGCCCTGAGGCGGCGTGGTCTGGTGGTCCAGCCCTTCAAGGTCGGCCCCGACTTCATAGATCCCACCCACCATACCGCGATATGCGGCAGAACTTCCCGGAACCTGGATACCTTCATGATGGGCACAGAAGGCGTCCGCCGGTCGTTCTCCAGAGGCGTAAAAGGCGCAGAAGTGGCGGTGATCGAGGGGGTGATGGGACTCTATGACGGCCTCGAGGCAACGGAGGTGGCAAGCTCGGCCCATGTGGCCAAGACCTTGGATGTTCCGGTACTCCTTGTAATAAACGTCCACGGTATGTCTAGGAGCGCCGCCGCGGTGGCTCTGGGTTACACCCTCTACGATCCGGAGGTGAGGATCGAGGGTCTGATCATCAACCAGGTGGGAAGCGAGCGCCACCTCACCATGCTCCGGGAGGCGCTGGATGTACCCATCTTCGGCTCCCTGCCCAGGAATGCCGACATATCGGTTCCCAGCCGGCATCTTGGGTTGACGATGGGGTTCGAGAGCGATCATGACCTGGACGCCCTGGCCGACTTCGTGGAGGAGAACGCCGACCTGGACAGGATGTTGGAGCTGGGGTGCGAAGTACCTCCTCATGAGCCTCTGCCAGAGGCCTCTGGCGAGGGGGTCAAAATCGCGGTGGCCTACGACGAGGCATTCTGTTTTTACTACCAGGAGAACTTCGATCTCTTGAGGAGCCTGGGCGCGGAGCTGGAGTTCTTCAGCCCCATGCATGACGACCTGCCCGAGGTCGACGGGCTCTACCTGGGCGGGGGTTATCCCGAGCTCTACGCCGAAGAGCTGGAGAGGTCTGGCACCCGCCACCAGATCAAACGGGCCGCCGAGGACGGGATGCCCATCTACGGCGAGTGCGGCGGATTGATGTACCTGGGCGAGTCGGTGATCTCCGGGGAGAAAGAGCACAGGATGGTGGGGGTTCTGCCTGCGAGCACGATCATGACCAAGCGGCTCCAGGCGCTGGGGTACGTGGAGGGCAAGGTCGTGGGGGAGAACCCTGTGGTGGCAACGGGCAAGACGATCAGGGGGCACGAGTTCCACTACTCCCGGATGGACTGCGCCCGGGATGCCAGGTTCGCGTACAGGTTCACCAGGGGCAAGGGGATCCTGGACGATAAAGACGGGCTGACGGAGCAGAACGCGCTGGGGAGCTATCTGCACACTCATGTCTATTCGTATCCGATGGATAGGTTCATGGAGGGGTGCAGGGAGTACGGGGAGAGGTGAGGCTGAGGGGCATAACTGGTGCCTCTTCATGAAAAGCTAATCCCATTTTCAGTTGCGTAAGCATGGGGAACATGCCGCCCGGTCATCTTGTACTGGTTTTAATCTTTACGAGGAGCCTGTAGGCCATGCACGCTGGACATCTGCGCCTTTTTTGCACCTTTGATATCCCAACGGCCCTATCACCCAGGCGCTGGACGATCCCCCTGGCAGCCGTCATCGTTTTAAGATAGTTATGATATAATAATGAAACATGTTGGGGAGTAGACCGGTTTTGAAGATTATATTGGGAGCGGTCCTGATCCTGGGTACTCTCCCGGTCGGTGGGCAGGCCTGGGTGAACGGGACCGGGATGGCGGACTTCGGTACGTCCTTCATCGATAGGGCCAAGGCCTTCGAGTATTACAGCGCCATGACGGGTGATGGCTGCCTGAAGATCGACGATAACAAGATGAGCTACTCGGGCAACGTTCCTCTGGTGGGGTTGAGGCGCGTCCGGTCCGGCGCAGGTCTCGCCTTTTTGGAGAACTTCAGCGTCAACAGGATGGAGCGATATCAGACCACCAACTTCGGCACACCGAGCTCGCCGGGGATCAACTTTGACAACAGTGCCAGCTTCAACGGGACCTGGGAGATCGATGCGAGCATGCACAAGTCCTTCGGCAGGAACGTCAAGAGCCACCAGATGTATTCGGGAGATTTCGAGATAAAGAATACGATCGTCTTCGGAGGGTAGCTGCAGGCCTGCGCCAGCTCTGCCCGTAACGGAACCGGAACCATCTGCCGGACCGTGAGCGCTGCCGACGGACCTGTGCTTCAGAAGTTCACCACGACCTTTCGGCCCTGGATCAGGTCATCCTCGCTCACTTCTACCTCCTTTGTCACCCTGCCGGATGTCACCTGGTAGACGCCTGCCGAGCGAGTGTCGTATCGGTCCTCGGTCGAATAGGGGACGGTTATCTCGTAGCGACCGTCCTCGGGCTTGCCGTGGCTGGTGTACCGGAAACGCCTGCCCTGGTTGCTGGTCATCTCCAGGCTTACCTCAACGTCGGCGTCTGCGGTGCCGGCGATCCTAGCGCCGGGAACCTGCTCGAATATCTTGATCTTGTTCATCGGAAAGAGCAGGCCCACCGTGGTATTTGACTCGTAGATCAGCCGGAGGTGCCTCATACCGCTACAGTCGAATATGTGGCAGCCGGCCAGGACGGTCTTCATAAATCGCCTGGTATGTACGAAGGTCAAAATGTTCCCTTCGTCGATTATGTTTACGTAATCGGTGGGGTTTCCGTCGATCCATAAAACAACTGCGGGGAGGTTACCGTAGAGGATCTTTTCGTTCGATACCACGTACCGCGATCCGCGCATCTTCAGGATCGCCATGGCATCTTCTTCGTCTTCGGAGAGGTAGAACCGCGCCGCGTCGACGGCACCCGCCTGGAAATTGTTCGCCACCACCGGCCTTCTGGACCGGTAGAGGATCCAGTTGCCGTAGTCCCACCAGGATAAGACGCCGTACTCGGGTGCTTCATGCGGCTCCTCGAAATAGCTGGTGACGGGGGTATTCTCTTCCAACCACCAGAGGGCCTCCTGCCAGTCTCCGGCGATCTCAGGTTCATCCTGAACCATCATTGTCGTGTCTATCGCCGACGGCAGGATCATCAGGATCAGAACGACCCCGGTTGCGATCCTCGTGGCCGGTGGCCATCTTTCGATCCACCCGTTCTTTCGGATGTGATCTGCCACCAGGAAGAAAAATAGGCTGATCAGGACGGCCATATTGATGTTGAATATGTACAAAAACCGGTTCTGAGCAAGGCTCAAGACCAGGGCGACGAGGGTCCAGACCAGGAACAATAGCTGCCCGCGCCGGAGGTCGACGTGCTGCATACGGACGATCAGCACAATTAGCCCCCCCAGCGCGAGCACCAGGTTAAACCCGAGGAAGGAAACCGGCTCCGCTATCGCATAGAGGGGTACTGCTTCGGTCACCCTCCATGATAGGTCTCCGCCGGAGAAATATCTCAGACCGGACCATAAGAGTGTGTAGATGTCCGCGGTCTGATCGAGCCTGTACGTCAGTATGACGATTACGTATCCCAGCGTCGCTACCGTAGGTGGGAACACACCCCAGGGAATTTTTTTCTTCGAGAAAACACATGAAAGGCCGTAGATGGCCGGCACAGCCAGCAGCACTCCCACCACGGAAAAGAAAGAGGGGATAAGCCACGGATCGTTCCAGAAGGGTAGCAGAAAGAGCAGGGCGACGCCGAAGGTCACCGTGAAGATGCAAACCATCTCCTTCGACGACTTGCCATCACGCAGATCCGAGGATATCTGTACGATCGCGTACAGGAGGAATATCCCCAGGTAGGCCGGCGTGCCGATCCAGGTGGCGGCAAGAGCTGCCACCAGAACGCCGGCAATGGCCGAAAACCTGAGCGGGTGGTCTCTTCCGGATAGGGCAAGCACCATGAACAGGACGACGCCCACCAGGAGGAGGCCCTCGAGTACGTGATGATCCGGGCGACCGAAAACGGAGGTGCCAACGTGTGACGGTGCGATCGCCAGCATGACGGCGGAGAGCAAAGCCACCCTTTTCCCGAAGAGCTCCCGGGCCAGGCAGTATAACGCCAGTATGGACAGGGACCCGAGAATAGGCGGCACTATCGCGCCGATCATCTCCACAGATCGCTGGCAGTCCGCCCCCAGCAGGAGAGAGGTTCCCGCGATGATCTGGTCGAAGAGAGGGGGCCACATCAGTTCCAGGCCATGGGGGTAGTTGAGGTAGGAGTCTGACCACAATGTGTGAGGAAAATGATCAATAGTATAGAGAACTCTGCGCATGTGGTAGTAGGAATCGTAACCGTAGAAGGCCAGATCACCATCGACGAGCACATTTCTTGCGGTGGCCATCCTCAGAAGAAAACCCAGGAGAACCGCCGCGAAGACCCCCACCAACGCGCTTAATTTATTACGATCTGGATGATCGCTGTCATTCGTCGGGGCGACGGAAGACTCTATACCCATCTCTGGCACTTCCTGTGGTGGGTCAGTATTTACTTATTACGGTAATCTCGTCGTGACGATCGCACCAACGAGTAAATCCACTATCCGGTCGGATTCGCTTAGTGTATACAATGCTATACATTTTATATAAAAACAACGAGTTGTTTTTATATAAACTCAAATTTTATTATTCATTCCACCTCTCGTAGACCACGATATCTTCCATATCGTTCCTCGGCCGCGGGTCGGGCGACTCCTTCGGGTACCCCAACGGCAGCAACGCTACCACCCTGATATCTTTGGGTATTCCCAGGATCTCCTTGACTTGATCCTCGTAGAATGCGCCGATCCAGCAGGTCCCCAATCCTTCCTCCATGGACTGGAGGGTCATGTGGTCCACGGCGATGGCCACGTCTATGGGATAAGTCAGCTGGCCGCAGGTCATGACATAGTCGGTGACGGTCCCGCAGGCGACGATCACCACCGGAGCTTCTCCCACGAACCTCTGGCCCTTGGCCGCCGCAACCAGTCGCTCTCTGGTCCTCTTGTCTTTGACCACGATGAACTTACGTTCCTGCATGTTCTTGGCCGAGGGGGAGAGCCTTCCTGCCTCCAGGACCCTCTCCAGCTTCTCCTCTTCCACCTGGCGGTCATGATATTCTCTGATGCTCCTCCTGCTTCTAATGGCCTCCATGACCTCCATATCACATCCTCCTCTTCATCTCCTTCTGGACCTGAGCACCCATCTCGGTGAGGCTCCAGTTATCGTTTTCATCCTTGACCAGGCCTTTCTCCTCCATCTCTTTCAGAACTCGCTCCACCGAAGATCCCGATAGGCGGCCCAGCTTGGCCATCTTGCGGGAGGTCATCGATCCCCGGGCCTCCAGTACTTGTATGACCTTCTCACGCTGTTTATTTCCCAAAACAAAACCGATCAGCTCGTCCATATCCAATCCACCTTTATTGCGTTAAGTTTATTACTTACCAGACGTCTCCAAGATGTGCGGGCTAGCCCGGGTGGCTCGGCGTCACCTGCAACCCGAAATCGCCGATACGCGGGGGGCGAAGCTGGCGGACGACGGCATGTGCTACAGGTACAGTCCATATGCCTACCGTGATTCTCCGTCCTGTAGGGACAGCATTGGTGCCCAGGTCTGCCGGAGGGCAGGCTTGCACACCTCAACTGTGGGGACCGGTCCAGGCCCGGAAGGGAGCAGACCTACCGCAGATAACTGTCGCTTGCAGAACTGCGGGGAGGAGGACGTATATGGGTCAACTGGCCTGTGGTGTTGCTGGCAACCGTCGGCGTGCCCGCATTAAAAACAATTTCAATCGATCTTAATTTCCTTCCCATTCAGCGGCTTCTCCTTCTTCTCCAGCTCTACGCTCAGAACACCGTTCTTGTAGGTGGCCTTGGCGCTATCCGGATCCACGACCGAGTCCAGGTCGACCACCTTTAGGAACTTCTTCTCGTCGGTGGACTCTATGGTGACGCGGTTCTCTGATACGTCCAGCTTTATGCTCTCCTTCTCTGCCCCAGGAAGCTCGGCGAATATCCTGTAGCCGTTCTCGTCTTCCATCAGGTCCACCAGCGGCTCCCTTCCCGCGCTGGGCCTTATGATGCCCTCGGGAGAGGGTCTGATGTTCCCGAACTCCCTGAATACCGGCTCTTTTCCGGGTTCTGCGGTGTAGCTGAACCCATAGACGAAGGGCCCGTACCTCTTGACCTCTCCGGTGGGTGTCTTCTCTTCTTCGACCAGGCTTTTGTACTCCGCAGGGATCTCCTCTTCGAGCCTCTTGATCATGTTCTCGAAGGGGTCTCTGGCCCACCACTCGTGCTCCGTCTCGAAGGGGGTGCCTTTCATGAGGTTCTCGAACATGTCAAATATGGACGGATGTCTTCTTCTTCGCATAGATCTCCTCACCACCAATTTGTTCTTGTACATAAAGTATAACTTTATGTGCTCAAGTAAATGTGGGCGTAAGCGAGCATTTTCTTGTGGTATATTTTTGTATATAACATGTGACCTTATATACACAGAGTAAATCCGACCAACTGGAGGATTTACTCGTTCCGAGAACTTTGTTATTGTTCTGCCGAGGTATATCATTTTTGGTAGGTCTCAGCTTAGCCTCGGCATCAGCACGATCTGGTCTCCATTTGTCTATAGGTCTATCTGTTCATGACAAACTATAAACCCGCTCGTATCGCCTATTATTATCGATGACGCTCTTCCAGATCCTGGACGCCAACTACGTCTACGACCGGGAGGGCCGCCCCGTCGTCCAGCTATTCGGGTCCACCCCGGCGGGCGAGCCGGTGACCTGCCAGGTAGCCGGGTTCAGGCCCTACTTTTACGCCGGTGTCGACCAGGACCGGATAGCGGAGGCGTCTCGTCAGATCGAGGAGATGGGTCTGGAGGTGGAGGTGGTAGAGAAGTTCTTGCCCGTCGGCTACCAGACCAGGCAGACCAAGATGCTGAAGATCATCGCCAAGGACCCCAAGTCGGTACGGACCTTCAGGGAGAGCGTCCGCGCCGTTTCAGGGATCAAAGATGTCTACGAGTCGGACATCCTCTTCAAGAACCGGTTTCTGATAGACAGGGACCTGGGGGGGATGAGGTGGGCAAAGACCGAAGAGCGCCTGGTGGGGCGGGGGCCCATACCCCTGGCCTCTCTTATGCCCGACGAGGAGTCCCTGGCCAACGCCCCCCTCCGGCACCTGGCCTTCGATATCGAGTGTATCTCCGTTGGGGGGGGGATGCCCCGGCCGGAGACCGATCCGGTGATAATGATTAGCCTGGCCTTCAGCCCGGAGTACAAGGGCCTCAAAGATCTGGTCCTGGTGGGCCAGGAGGTGGCCTGCCCTCGAGATGATGTCACCGTCTGCAGGGACGAGAGGGATCTGCTGGACGAGTTCATCTCTATTGTAAGGGAGTACGACCCCGACGTGATAGCGGGCTACAACTCCAACGGCTTCGATTTTCCCTATCTGACCGAGCGTGCCAGGGTATGGGGGGTGAAGACCAGGCTGGGCCGAGACGGGAGATCCTGGTACATCAGGAAGATAGCGAACCAGACCTGGGTGGAGATCACAGGCAGGATCGTGGTCGATCTTCTCCCCCTGATCAGGACGTCTTTCAGCCTGAAGCAGTACACCCTCAGGAACGCCAGCCACGAGCTCTTGGGGATGGAGAAGGGGGACGTAGATCCCCAGGAGATGGAGGCCCTCTGGCAGAGCGGGGGCGAGGACTTCGCCAGGCTGGTGAGCTACTCCCGCCGGGATGCTGTCCTGGCCCTCCACCTCCTTCTGAAGCTGAAGCTGCTGGACAAGTACATCGCTCTGGCCCAGACCAGTGGTTCCCTCCTCCAGGACGTGATTAACGGCGGCCAGTCGGGGATGGTGGAGAACCTTCTCTTGAGGAAGTTTCAGGGTCAGGAACGGGTCGTCCCGCCCAAGCCAGACTCCGACCTATCCCAGATCAGGCGCAGCCAGAGCGACGAGCTCAAGGGAGGGGCGGTCCTGACCCCGGAGAGGGGTCTTGTGGAGAACGTCATAATCTTGGACTACAAGTCCCTCTATCCCACCATAATGATGGCCCACAACCTCTGCTACTCCACGGTCTTGACAGGGACGCGACCAGACGAGTCCCAGGTGATAAGATCTCCCTCGGGTGGTGAGTTCGTCGACCCCACCGTCTTGCCGGGGATAGTTCCCGGGGTTCTCCGCGACCTTCTGGGTCAGAGGACGGAGATCAAGGGTATGATGCGGACCGCGAGCGAGGAGGAGCTGCCTCTCCTCGATGCCAAGCAGTACGCCCTCAAGATCCTGCTCAACAGCTTCTACGGTTACTCCGGGTACGCCAGGGCCAGGCTCTATAGCCTCCCGGTGGCCAACGCGGTGACCAGCATCGGTAGGACCAACATCCAGAACACCAAGTCCATGGTCGAAGACGTAGGGTCGATCTACCTGGAGGGCGGGCGGGCTTTTCTGCCGGACGAGATCGCCGATGCCGGGTCTGCCAGGAGGTTCGATCTTTCTGTCGTCTACGGCGATACGGACAGCGTATTCGTCAGGCTCGTTCCTGCCGGTCCGGGAGGGGTCTCTTTGGAGGAGGCGGAGCTTGTGGGCAGCAAGATCGCAGGGACGGTGACCGCCCGGCTGCCCCCGCCCATGGAGCTGGAGTTCGAGTCCTTCGCCCGCAGGGGTCTCTTTCTGGTGAAGAAGAGGTACGCTCTCTGGGTCTTCGAGAAGGTGGGAGGGGGATGGAAGGACAGAATCAAGGTCCGTGGCATGGAGACCGTCCGGAGGGACTGGTGCGAACTCACGTCCAGGACGCTCAACGGATGCCTGGACCTGGTGCTCAAGGAAGGCAAGGTAGACGAGGCGGTGGACCTCGCCAGGTCGGCGATCGAGAAGCTCCAGAACCTGGACCTCCAAAGAGACGGGTCGATGCTGGAGGACCTGACCCTCTCTCGGAGGTACACCAAGAGCATATCTTCCTACAAGAACAAGCAGCCTCACATCCGGGTGGTGGAGAAGATGCGAACGCGAGGTGGCCGGGTTCCTTCCGTCGGAGACCGGGTGCCCTTCGTGATCATCCGGGGCAGAGGCCTCTTCGTCGACCGGGCCGAAGATCCGGAGTACGCCATCGAGAAGAACCTCAATATTGATATCGACTACTATATCGAGAAACAGATCTTGCCACCTGTGCTGCGGCTTCTCTCACCCTTCGGGGTCACCAAAGAGCAGCTCGTCTGGGGGTGCAAGCAGCAACAACTATGCGAGTTAGAGCCGGGGACCGCCACGAAGGCGAAGACCCCTGCACCGGTCGAGACGACGACCGGGACCTCGGAACAGAGGTCGCTTTTCGACTTCTGACCGGCAAAGAGATATGGCAAAAATGACTGATGGCCAGATCAAGAGTCAAGGTGGTATAAAGATGAAGATGCAGGTTTTGTTACTATTCAACCACAACCCGTACGACGGCACAGATGTCACCTGGAACGCTCTGAGACTGGCAGATCAGCTCCTGCTTCTGGATATGGACGTGCACATATTTCTCATGAACGACTCGGTCGACCTGGCCAGGGATGCGTGCACGCCGCCGGAGGGTTACTTCGATCTCGGTATGATGCTGAAGGATCTGATCGCCAGGGGCGTGCTGGTCAAGGTATGCGGGACGTGCAAGGCGCGCTGCGGCATCCACAGGGGCGAACCCTACTTCGATGGGGCCCTGGAAGCAAAGATGACGGAGCTTGCCATGTGGGTGAAGGACGCCGATAGGGTCATCTCTTTCTGAACGGCGAATGGCGCATGCTTCGTTCTGGTTTAATTAGCGTGGAGATCCGACCACTTCTTCTCTTTCGTCTTCTCCGATAGCTTTTTCCATCTTTCCCAGGAGCAGGGCGAAGGCTCCGAGCGCCCAGCCTGCGGCCAGGGCCTTGTTCCTGTCCCTGACCCTTCCTGTCAAGAGGTAGGTCGCCAGTCCTGCCCCTATGGATAAGAGGTACTCGGGTGCGTCGCTGAGCAGATGGCCCAGGGGGTCCTTCTACGCGTCGCCCAGGTCGCTGTGAAGTCCCCAGCGATCATCGACCTCATGA
>JAUWQF010000147.1 GCA_030611205.1 Methanothrix sp. | reverse complement strand
TATACAAGTAGAGGATGTACTCTTGAAGAGCCGGATGAGGGAAAACCTCAAGTCCGGTTCTGTGAGGGGGCTCATAGTAACCCTGGAGCTATTACTCCAAAAAGGGGTGGCTATGAGCTCTACTCGACATACTTTATGTACTACCAAAAATGCGGCTATTACAAGATGCTAGTTGGTACCATGACTCTGATGGAAGAAGCAAGAAGGGGGCGCATCCCCGAGGAGATAAAGCTGGTCGCCGATAAAGAGGGGGTCGAGCCGGATAAGTTGAGGCGGCTGGTGGCCAGTGGCAGGGTGGTCATACCCAAGAACATCCGAAGGGACGTCGAGCCTTTGGGCATAGGCGAGACCCTAACCACAAAGGTGAACGTCAACCTGGGATCGTCCCAGGATCTGGCCGAGCCTGACGCCGAGGTTAAAAAGGCGATGGCTGCCGTAAAGGCAGGGGCCGACACCCTGATGGATCTTTCCACAGGAGGCGATCTGGACCTGATCAGGCGGAAGATACTGAAGTCTGTGACCGTGCCCGTGGGCACAGTTCCCATCTACCAGGCCGCGGTTGAGGGGGATCTGACGTCACAAGCTCTCTTCAACGCCTTGGAGCGGCAGGCCAAGGACGGTGTGGACTTCGTGACCGTGCACGTGGGGGTCAACCTGAACTCCTTCGAGCGTCTCAAGAGAAGCCATCGCATCATGGGGGTTGTGAGCAGGGGCGGTTCTCTATCTCTGAAGTACATGAGCGAGACCGGCGAAGAGAACCCCTATTATGCCGAGTACGACTATCTGCTGGAGGTCGCCAGAGAGTACGAGCTGACCCTGAGCCTGGGTGACGGCTTGAGACCGGGATGCATCGAGGACGCCAGCGACCGGGCCAAGTACATGGAGTTCGTAATGCTGGGCGAGCTGGTCGATCGGGCCAGAGAGGCCGGGGTCCAGTCCATGGTGGAGGGACCTGGCCATGTCCCTGCGGACGAGATCGAGACCAGCGTGAAGGCGATGAAATACGTGGCCGATGGCGCGCCACTCTATCTGTTGGGCCCACTGGTTACCGACATCGCTCCCGGCTACGATCATATAACCGCGGCCATTGGAGGAACGATCGCTGGGATGTACGGCGCCGATTTTCTCTGCGCCACCACGCCCAGCGAGCACCTGGACCTGCCCACCGAAGAAGACATCGTAGAGGGGACCATAGTCACCAGGATCGCGGCACATTCCGCAGACCTGGCCAAGGTGGCGGTCAAGGACAGGGCCCGCGCTTGGGACAGGAAGATGGCCGTGGCCAGGAGCGAGCTGGACTGGCCTGCCCAGTTCGACTGTGCCATCGACCCCAAGAAGGCGCGCCAGATCCGACACCGTCGGGGGGTGGAACTGGATACCTGCACCATGTGTAGCGAACTCTGTGCCATCAGGCTGGCCAAGGAGGCGATGGAGCGGGAGGATGAGACTGAGAAAGGCAGATTTGAAAAAGAGAATACTTGCTGAACCTGCTACCCAGAACCTTTGATATATCGCGATTTTTGTCACAGTTGATTAGCGTATCTTAGGGAAGTTCGGTCTCCTTCGGTGCCGGTTCTGAAGGGTTTCATTCGATATTTTGTCGACGGCTGATATCATAGTAGCCGTCTTTTCATCTTAACGATAACCAACACTGAGGCTATCAATTGGTTATGATGATCAAAAATCCGAAGATAAACAAAAGGTTTTTCTAGTATGCGTATAACCGATAAGTACTAATGTTACTTAATACAATTCTTATGATGGGTCAGAAATGCGGGCAGTCAAGAACTGCATCATTAATCCCCGCAGTAACCGGGTAACTAGCTCAGAACCTACATGGTGTGTTGTATATTAAAAAAATTGTATTAATGAATGAAGAGCTCTGCGAGATGTGTCACTATGTTGCCTTTAATATACAAGACTCAGATCCATACCGGAGATATAGATTATCTATTTTTTCTGGAATATAGTTCTCACAATAACGGTTTCCACCCGGGTGGCAGGACTAGCCTTGGAGATTCAAAGAGCAGACAGCTCTGGGATTTTTTTATTGATAGGAGGTTGGCGGATGTATAAGCTGGGTAATGGTATTCAGCCATTTTTGGGCAGTCTTGGTAATAGTAAGCGAGCGCTGATAGAGGCTATCCGAGGGTGGAAAGTATATAAAATCGGAACGGCTGTTGTGCTCCCAAATACTTCAATAATGAAATGGAATACAAATCAACAATTGGGCCATGGAGGAAAATAAATTGAGCGAATCGAGATGCTTTAATTTGGGATTAGAGTATGGGAGTGTGGAAACTCTTTTGAAACGGCGTTTTTCTCAGATCTTCACGATCGCTTTATTTTCGATCTTTATCTTGTTGTTTTCCGCTTCGACTTGCGAAGGCGCCGATTCTACTTTGAACCATAGTAGCGGCATTTGGATAAGTGCCGATGATTCCCCTACAGGGCTTAATACTAACGAAATACGCTGGGGCGGAAGCACCGGTTATGGACAAAGCGGTTATCGCTTCGATGGCGCTGGCGAGCAGACCTTCGATTTCGGTGATCCGTTCCTCGTTGGAACACTCTGGCATTTAAACTGGCCAATATATCCGCCGGCCATCACCTGGGCTAATTTAAAAATTACTTTGAATTTCTCCGATCCACTCCTTTCACCAGATCCTACTTTCACCTTCAAGTTTGACCATGAGGAGACAACGAATTACCACTATTGTACGAATTGTGCGTATACACCTTGCACAGAGCCTGGCTGTCCTGATAGGGTCACCTTTCCCAGCAGCTACGGGGAGGAAAGTTTCCTGATCGGTGACACCCTCTACACGCTCAAGATCCTAGGGTTTGTGGACAGCTGGCCTGGCGGTACGCCTGTCGATGAATTCATCACGCAAGAAAAGAAAGACAACGAAGCCTATCTTATTGGGCAGTTATCGTCCGTGCTTGTGCCGGAGCCAAATATTACCATTAATAAGAAAACCTCGTGTGATGAAATTAATTGGTACGATGCCGATACGGGACCTGGCCCCTATATCCCTGTGGGCGATACGGTTTACTGGCGCTATATAGTCCAGAACACTGGCAATGTAAACCTGACTGACATCACAGTCACGGATGACCTGGGCGTTACGGTGACTTGTGGCCAAACTACGCTTGCTCCTGGCGAAGTTATGACATGCACGGCCACTGGCACGGCAACGGCTGGTCAGTATGAGAACATTGGCAAGGCTAGGGGTGCTTATTCTAGCAGCAAGTGTCATGTTGAGGATACCGACCCCAGCCACTACTTCGGCTGTATTGCCGACTTCACCATAACTAAAGAGGCCAACGTATCTTCGGCTGGGTCTGGAGACGTCATCGGGTATAACGTAACCGTGACCAACACCGGTGACGTTACTCTCTACAAGGTCAACATAACCGACGACCTGACCGGTTTCTATCAGCAGCTGACCTCGTTAGATCCTGGCGACTCTCATAGCTTCCTGTTCACTTATGATGTGACCGAAAGTGTGATCTGTGACGCCATAACCAACATTGCCGAAGCCAACGCTACAGATCCGTGTGGTGTGCTGGTAGGTCCCAAGGACGATACGGTTACTGTGACCACGGGGTACGATGCTGATTTCACCATAACCAAAGTGGCTAATGTCACTTCGGCTGATCCTGGTGACGTTATCGGGTATAACGTAACTGTGACAAACATCGGTGACGTGACTCTCTACAAGGTCAACGTAACCGATGACCTGACCAGTTTCTATCAGCAGCTGGCCTCGTTAGATCCTGGAGACTCTCATAGCTTCTTTTTCAGCCACAAAGTAACTGAAGATGAGATCTGTGACCCCATAACCAACATCGTCGAAGCCAACGCTACAGATCCGTGCGGTGTGCTGGTCGGTCCCAAGACCGCTACGGTCACCGTGACTACCTATAAGGACTCGTCGCTCAACATAACAAAGACCGCCGACACTACGGGTCCTGTCAGTCCTGGTGACATAATCACGTACACGATAAAGGTCTGTAACGATGGGAACCTGACCGTAGACAACGTGGTAGTCCATGACAACCTCACGGGCGACCACAACATAGGCACCCTGGCCAAAGGCGAATGTAAGACCGTCACACCGAAACCGACACATACAGTCACCCAAGAAGACATCTGTAACGAGTCCGTGGTGAACAAGGCTTATGCGGACGGTACCGATTACTGTGATAAGACCGTAACATCGGATGAGGTTTCCTGGACGGTAACTACCGGGTACAACGCATCGCTCAACATAACAAAGACCGCCGACACTACAGGACCTGTCAGTCCTGGTGACATAATCACCTATACGATCGAGGTCTGTAACGACGGTGACCTCACGATCGATAACGTATCGATATATGACAGCCTCACCGGTAACATCATCGATATAGAGTCGTTAGAACCTGGTGAATGTCTCTTCGAGTATCCGACCCATA
>JAUWQF010000003.1 GCA_030611205.1 Methanothrix sp. | reverse complement strand
TCCACGTTGTCCCGCAGGCTTCACACGAATCCGTTACCAGAAACGCATGCTGCAGTAGGGATATCCCGAACGAATGGGATAGCATCAAGCAATCTGGAATTCAGCTTCTTGTCGCACTAACTTTATGTGCTCAAGTAAATGCGAGCATAAGCGAGCATTTTGGTCTGAAAATAGGTCACGTGACCATCCATTTACATCGTCATGGGTGGCCCCTGGGCGTTTCTTGTTCCTACTTGATTGCTGGAGCTGTCGTGCAGCTGCTCATATCTCATGCACAAGCTCAGCTCGTCGCCCATAACCAAAAGGTATATCGAGGAGGCTCAGAGAGAGGCACATCGGCTGACATAAGCGACATCAGCATTCTGGAGGATCAATATGGTCGAGACGTTACTTGCAGGGGCCGCACTCGGAGGTGCGCTCGCATTTCTGGCCGGCGTATTTGAGAACGAAGAGTCAGATGCGGGCTCCGCCAGTAACCCGAACTCTCAGGTCCAGCTTGCCCCCCAGATCGGTCATATCCACAGGTACTACAACAAGGCCATCTCCGGGGAGCCACCTCAAAATGCGCTCTGGGCGACAGTTGCCGCCACGACTGCACTTCTTCTGCTGGACTTCTTTGATGCGACAAGCTCCGGATCGATCGTGATAGCGTCCGCAGCAGGTGCCGTAACGGCGATGCTGCTCCAGTGCGCATACGGATCATTTGCCCACATCTCCAGGACCGCCAGCATGAAGAACTTCAAGCAGCCGCTCTACTGGGATGCATTGCTGGTACCTCTGCCGCTCAGCATGGCGTATCTATTTCTTTCGGCCTTCACCATGACGCTCCTCTCCTTCGTGATACATCACCTCATGGGAAATCCCTTCCCGGTTCCGCTCATAGCAATGTTCATCGGTTTCACCCTGGGGGCCATAGGATCCTCAACCGGAGACGTCTTCTACGGAGCAGAAAGGCTCTATCAACAGTACATATTCGGCTCAGGAATCGCGATATCAAAGCAGGGAGACATCGACATCAGGGGCGAGTACGGCCATAGAAACTCCGTGGATACCCCATATTTCACGCTCCGCTTCGGCGGCCCCATAACCGGCCTCACCTTCGGCATGCTCATCTTCTTAGACGCCCTCTCAAGGAGCTTCCATTTTGCAGGAAGCTGGACGTTTGTGTTGATAGCGGCGATGATGATATGTCTCCTGTTCGGGATTGCGACATACGTCGAATGGTACGCCCGCAGGAGGTACGGTCCTTACGGATGATGGTGATTTACATGGATCCACTGGCAGCATCTATGCTCGTGATCGCGGGCGGCGTCCTAGTGGGAGTCTGCGTCCACTTCATTCCAACCAGCGCCGTGGGCGCGATGTCGGCCTCCACAGGTATCGCGACAGGCCCGTCGATGCTCTCCTTCGGCGCAGGATTGACGGGTATCCTATCAGCCTCATATGCCGTCGATGAGGGTCTGAGCCTGGTTATGGCATCGGGTGCTGTCGGATCGGCCCTGATGGTCACGCTTACCATACTTGGAAGCAACATTGTGAACATCTTTGGCATAGGGGTTCCCCCGGCGTCAGGCCAGACCGCCAGCGGTCAGTCGGTCCTCGCCCGCGGTACAAAAGATATCATCACCGGCTGGGAGCAGAAAGGCTTTGTCACCCCGGGAACCGATGGTCATGGAATGCCCGTCCAGACACATCTGAGCGGGATCGCGGGAGGGGTTATGGGCGGTGCAGGCGGCGGAATGGTCTTCTATGGCATATATACACTCATACATCCCACCATGATTGATGCCATCTCAGCGGCAGGTCTGCTCGCAGCCGGCGTGTTTCTGATCAACTGTGTGCTCCCTGCCTACACGCTTGTGGGAAAGACCGAGGGTCTCTTCGACCAGAAGATCCGGCGAATCCACAAGACCTTCTCCTCCTGCCTGGTCGTCAGCACGTTCTTTGCGCTCGTCCTTTACACGGTGGTGGTTCTGTTTTGATCCCATCTACAACGAATATCTCGTCCTATCGACTCTTCGTCATCTCTCTGCTCGTTGGCATCGGAGCGATCCTGCTGATAAGATTCTGCCCTGCAGCATCTCCACTTGCCACCATCCTGATCTGGCCTGCCTTTCTGAGCGGGGCCAACTCCGTCAGGGAGCTTGCAAGGTACGGCCTGGGGACAGGCACCTCATCGATAGGCTACTGGGGTGCAGCTCTTGGAGCCACTGCAGTCTACACCGTGCACCTTGTTGACCCCGGTCTCGGTCCTTTCCCAGGGGTAGGTGTGGCCTTTCTCGGCGGAGCGATAACAGGACTCTGTGCCCAGAAGATCATCAGGATGGGGATACCTGTGATGATCAGGGAGAGCGCGATGCTCGCCGCATCGACTGCCCTGGCGATCAGCTTCCTGCTGGAGCTCTTCCCATCGTGCCCATCGACGATATCGCCGCTGATCTACATCGCAGTCACCCTGGCCGTCATCCATCCCTTCAACGG
Organism: Methanothrix sp.; assembly: GCA_030611205.1. Lineage (GTDB taxonomy): Archaea > Halobacteriota > Methanosarcinia > Methanotrichales > Methanotrichaceae > UBA204. The sequence continues at coordinate 40,436 of JAUWQF010000003.1, read as the reverse complement.
GAGCATGGGTGCCGGGGAGAACAGGCGGAGAACGATCCGGCTGGCGGCCGCCGAAGCTTCCATGACCACAGCCCTTCTGGGATCTCTGGCCGCCATAGGCGGTGCTCATGGGATCGGTCTTTCGGTTGCGGCCGTGAGCTGTGCAGGCTTTATAATCTTCGCCGTGCTCTGGTTCAATTCGGTAAAGGACGATATCTACGAGATCAGATGGACCGGTTTCCCGGCCGAAGAGTGAGGTTCCTGTATGTACGCAATAATCGAGGATGGACTGGTGGCCCTTGACCCCTACACCGGCGTGGTGGGTGAGATGGATAAGGATAAGGTTGTGCCGAACCTTCCGGCGCTTCTTGACAGAATCGATCGGCTGGAAGCGACTGCCGGAGATCTGCTCAACTCCCTCGATCCGACGACAACGCCCAGGGACTCCTATCCGAACCGAGAGGGGATCTACCTCAACCTCGGCAGGGTTACCAACTTCAGCTATGGCTTTGCCCTGGGACTCATCATCTCGGCTCTCATCCTGCTGGTGGTGTAACCTTGGCGATGATCGAAGGCTGGCCCTCATTCTCCGGTGAATATCAAGTCGGCGATCCCGAGAGCCAGGTTGTGCTGGTCACACTTGCAAGCGAGCTCGACAGGTCGAAGTTTCTCGATAAAGTGGCCCTCATGGGTACGATGAAGACGGAGAACATAGGGATCGAGAAGGTGGTTGCCAATACGATCTCCAACACCAGCATAAGATACGTGGTGGTCTGCGGTGCAGAGGTTCACGGCCACCTGGCCGGAGATGCGATACTGGCGCTCCACAAAAACGGGATCGATGACGCCGGCCGGATCATAGGCGCAAAGGGTGCGATACCCTACCTGACCAACCTGGACAATGACGCGATCGAAAGGTGGCATGACCAGGTGGATGTCGTGGACCTGGTGAACATCGAGGACCCTGCCAGGATCCTGGAAGTTATAGATTCCCTGGAGCCGAGAGAACCCTATCCCGAAGAGCCGATCAAAGCCATGCTTGGCAAGGCTGAAACAGAAAGTGTAAAAGAGGCTCGTATACTCTCGCCTGAGCTTGTCGCCATAGAGGCGCGAGTGAGAAGCATCGAGAGCGAGGTAAAAGATCTTGGGAAGATCCAGAAGGTGATGGCCGGGCTCACCTCAGGACTCGCTCAGGGATTTGTCGCAGGTTTCGTCCTGACGCTGCTGATCATGGCGCTGAGGCGGTTTGTATGAGCGAGAAGATACCTGGCATTGGAAACCCTGATAGCAGGGAACTCGACAGGATGGTTGCGGAGACCGAGCGCAGGGTCATGATAATCGGTCGCGATCAGCGTGTATTCTCAGGCGTGAACAACCTGGCCGCACGGTCCTGGTTTGTTATCGGGTTTCTGGCGGCAGCAGCACTGGTCTTCATGGCCTATCTGCTGAGGTGATGAGATGGATTACAACACAATTATGGAGCGGCTGGACAGGATTGAGAACTCCGTCGAGTTCTCCTCCGGAGAGATCCTCCAGCAGAGGGGGACCACGGTGGGCAGATGGATCGGGTTTCTGTACGGCGTGGTTGCGGCTCTTTTTCTGATAAATGTGATCTGAGGTGGTGGCTTTGTACAAATTTGCGAGGGAGCAGAAGGTGATGGAGATCGGCAGGGTGAAGATCGGCGGTCAGATCGGAGAGAACCCCACGGCCGTCATCCCGACGATATTCTATGATGGTCACCGTATCGTTGACACAAAGAGAAACACCTTTGATGAGGAGAAAGCCGAGGAGCTTATCAGAGAAGTAGAGGAGGCCGGGGACAAACATATCCTGCCCTATCTGTTCCAGGTGGTGGGCCTCACACCGGAGCTGATGATAAAGGGGCTGGACTTCGTTGCAGACCATACCGATGCTCCGATAGTGATCGACTCCGCCGACGAGGTGGCCAGGATTGTGGGTCTGGCTCATGTCTCCGATAGCGGATATGCAGACAGGACGATGTACAATGCGATCAACATGATGATCGATGATGAGGAGATAGAGGCTCTCACCAGATCCCGGATAGAGGCCGTAGTGATCCTGGGGTTCAATATGCAGGATCCATCGGTCAAAGCCAGGATAGACCTTTTGGAGAACGGCGGCGGGTTTGTGGAGAAGGGGTTGCTCACCATCGCCGGGGAGTGCGGCTTCGATAAGATACTCTACGATCCCGGTGTCCAGCCCTTCGGCCAGGGTGCTGGCGCATCTTTCAGACTTCTGGCAGCGGTGAAGGCGATTTACGGGCTTCCCACCGGTGTCGGTGCGCACAACATCCCCAGTTCATGGGCCTGGCTCAGGAAGAACGCCGACAGAGAGACAAGAAGGATCACAGACATCTCTGCCAACGCTGCCGGCATCATTGCCGGTGCGAACTCTCTCTTCATAGGGCCGATTGAGAACGCGAAGTATGCAGCGCCTACGGCTGCCATGATGGATATACTGATGGCAGACTCAGTTGCCGACCTGGGGATCGAACATGCAGAGGAGCATCCGTCTATGCTGGCTTGAGGTGTTATATGATCAGATTTGGGATCGAGTTTCTTGCTGCAGAAACTGCTGAGAGGCTCGCTGGTATGATCAGGCTATCCGAAAAGAGCGGGATAGATTATGCATGGATAACAGACCACTACAACAACCGAGACTCCTTCTCTCTCCTGACTTATATCGCCGCGAAGACGGACCGGATAATGCTGGGGCCCGGGGTGACAAACCCTTATACCAGGCACCCTGCCCAGCTCGCTTCGGCCATTGCCACGGTCAATGAGATATCGGGGGGCAGAGCCGTCTTCGGGATCGGTCCAGGCGACAGAATGACCTTCGACGCTCTGAATATAGCCTGGGAGAGGCCTCTGAGGTGGATGAGGGAGAGCGTGGAGATCGTGCGCCAGCTCACCCATGGCCAGATGGTGCGATCCGAGGGCGAGCTCTTCAAGCTCAGGGGGGCAAAGCTCTCCTTTGGAAAAGGTGATATTCCCATCTACATAGGTGCGCAAGGTGCCGGGATGCTGAGGCTTGCCGGTGAAGTGGCGGATGGCGCCCTGGTAAATGCATCCCATCCAGGGGACTTCGAGACAGCCCTTGAGCTGCTCAGGGAAGGCCGCTTTGGCCACAACCTCGATGATTTTGATGTGGGGGCCTACACCAGCTTCTCGGTATCCCCGGATTCTGAAGAGGCAAAGAGGGCCGCAAGACCCGTGGTCGCGTTCATAGTCGCGGGATCGCCGAAGAGCGTCCTGGAGAAACATGAGATTTCCGATGCAGATGCAAAGGCACTCACCGGGGCCTTCGGGCACGGTATTCGTGAGGCTGCAAAGCTGGTCACCCCCGAGATGATCTCGTCTTTCTCGATATGCGGTACTCCCGAGGAATGCATAAACAGAATATCAGAGCTTGAGAAGGCTGGGGTCACCCAGGTTGTGATCGGATCGCCCATCGGGCCTGATAGAAAGGAGGCCATAAGGCTGGTGGGTGAAGAGATAATACCTCACTTCCAGGAGGGTAATTCATGAGTTATATGGGTATGATGCTCAGGGTCGATCTGAGCCGGAATAGAATCACCGAGGAGTCCCTCGATGAGGAACTGGCACGTAAGTTTGTGGGGGGTAGAGGTCTGGGTGCCAAGCTGGTCTTCGACGAGTTCGATCCGGCAAAAGATCCCCTCGGCGAGGAGAGCAGGCTCGTATTTGCCACAGGTCCGCTTACCGGTACGAGAGCCCCGACTTCAGGCAGGTTTACCGTCACCTTCAAATCCCCGCTCACGGGGCTGCTTACATACTCCAACTGCGGAGGCTTCTTCGGGCCGTGGGTCAAGAGGGCCGGGTACGACGTCATAATCATAGAGGGATGTACCGAATCGCCCTCGTATCTGCTCGTATCGGACGATACCAATGAGATATGCGATGCAGGGGAGCTGTGGGGGATGAAGACAAAAGAGACGAATCGTCTTCTGGAGAAGAGACACGACGGCAAGGTGGCCTCGATCGGGCCTGCCGGTGAGAGGCTCTCACCCATATCGAACCTCATCATGAACGGGATATATGCATCCGGCAGGGGCGGTATCGGCGCTGTGATGGGCTCCAAGAAGCTGAAGGCCCTCGTGGTATCTGGCGATCAGAAGGTTCAGGTTGCAGATGAAAAGAGGTTCGATCGAGCCCTTCAATATGCCAACGCCCTCATCGATGAGGAGCCGATCACAGGGGCGATGTTGCGGACCATGGGAACCGCATCACTTGTCCAGATGATGAACATGAACGGGATCTATCCTGTGAGGAACTTCCAGCAGTCCCGGTGGCCTGAGGAGAAGGCCGAACTCACAAGCGGCGAGCGTTTGGGTAGGCTTGCGCAGGGTCGTCATGGATGTCATATGTGTCCTATCTTGTGCGGCCACATGGTCAATCTGCCGGATGGGAGAGAGGTGACGTCTCCCGAGTATGAAACCGTATGGTCCCTCGGCGCGAACATCGACAACTCGGATCTCTTCTCCATCGTCGAAGGCAGCGCGCTCTGCGACGAATACGGCCTGGACGCCATATCCACAGGTGCGGCCATAGCTGCTGCCATCGAGCTGGAGGAAAGAGGAAAGATCTCTGAAGGTCTCAGATGGAACGATCCCCAGAGAATGCTGGATCTCATAAGCAAGATAGCGCATGGATCCGGTATAGGCGCCGACCTGGCGTCGGGTGCGAAAAGCCTTTGCGAGAGGCACGGCGCGCCCGAGGTCTCCATGGACGTTAAGGGTTTGGAGCTGCCGGGGTACGATCCCAGAGGGGCGCAGGGTATGGGGTTGGCCTATGCAACCTCCAGCATAGGCGGCAGCCACACGGAAGCCTATATGATAGCGCCTGAGGTTTTTGGAAGACCGAAGGAGCTTCTGGACAGGTTCGCCACGCGGAAGAAGGCCGAGTGGGTGGTGGACCTCCAGGACCTGTGCGCCTTTGTCGATTCGCTTGTTCTATGCAGGTTCGGTCAGTTCGCTATGGGAAGCGATAACTACGCGGAGCTGTACTCGGCCGCCGTTGGCACGGAGTTTGATGTTGCAGACCTGATGGAGACCGGCGGCAGAGTATACAACCTGGAGAGGCTCTTCAATACAAGAGCAGGCAGCACTGTGGATACGCTGCCTGACAGGCTCCTCGACGAGAAAGTTCGGTCCGGGCCTGCCATGGGCCGCACGGTGCGGTTGAAGATGATGCTCAGAGAGTACTATGCGCTGCGTGGCTGGTCGAAAGAGGGGCTGGTCGAGGATTGGACCTTGAGAAGATATGGACTTGGGGGGCGAAGTACGTGAGTACAACTGAGATATCGCTTGAGGAGAAGGTGGTCGGCGAGGCCATAGCTGCCCAGAAAGCATCTGTAAGATGTATAAAGGATAACAGGTACAGCGATTTCTTGCTGGAGCATGCCCTGCCTTTTGTGGAGGCCGTCAGGGATATCAGGGTTCATCCCGACCAGTCAAAGGAGGCGATGGACCTTTATCAGCAGTCGGTGCTCATACACTACGATGTTCTCACATCGCTCACGAAGACCGTGTCCCCATTGGACTGTGCCTTTTTGGAGTGGCAACAGACACCGATCACCCTCGATGTCATGTACGACCTGGATCCGGACTTCAGGCAGGCCATCTCCGAGTTCGTAGATGTCATAGAAGAGTCAGATGATATAATCGGGGTAGAGGCCGCCAGGATACACACCGGCTTCTACGGGATCATCTCCGCAACCGACTTTGCGGCCCTTCCAGGAAGCACTCTGAACGTTATCGCCCAGATCATCGAGAGAACTTCGATACCTAAGGAGTACAAGCAGGCGATAATGGCTGCCAAATCGTGGGGGCTCAACGGCATCTACGTCTTCGGTGACAGATACACAAGTGTGCTCAAAAGCTGCGGGAACGTCCAGAGGGCGATCGAGGAGGAGAAGCGGTACCTGAAGTGGATCTGGACAGAGCCGTCGAAGGCGATGCTCGGTCTCATGGGTGCGCTGGGTCAGAGCTCCTATGACAGGTTCAGATACTTCGAGATGTACGGGAAGAGGTTCACGCCTTACATAAAAGCTGCTCAGGATGCCGGTGTTCATGTGGCCAACATCGTGATGCTCCCGACGCACGTGGGCGATATAGGTCATCACATAGGTCCCTCCTACTATCACATCTGCAGGGATGATATGTGCATGGCGATTTTGGAGGCCGTCTCTGAAACCGTCTACGGTACCCTCAGAAGGGCGCTGGCCATGGGCAAGATAAAAAGCCCCTTTGACGTGACATCTGTGGCAACCGGTGCCAGCGCTTCTGCGATGGCGGAGATACTGGCGTGGGAGGGGTTCACACCGGACATGATCCAGGATATGCTCCAGAAGAGGTTCAACAACTACAAGCTGGCTCATCCCTATGATCGACCGATGGTGGGCGAGCTGCACATAAACGACTGGCTCGATTTTGCCACCCGGGGCGCTTCGATAAATGCACAACTGCCCAGAGGCTCAGATGGCAAGGTGATGGGGGTTCCGATAGATCTTGCAGCCATCAGGTTCAATTCGAGGCTGAACAACCCGCAGTGGTACACCTACCCATATACGGCGATAACCGTCAGGACGACGGCGCTGCTCAGGTTTCTGGACCAGCCGTGTCTTTTGGCGCCCGAACCGCCGAGCATCGCCGGGCTGGTGAATGCAACTGCGCTCCATCCTGATGTGCCTATGGCACCGGTCCAGCTCTGCAAGAACTGCGCTACAAGCAGATACCTGCCTGCGAAGTGCGACTACTGTCTCTCGCCAAGGCTGAACAGCGTGCTTTGAGCCGGTATGAATGTTCGGATCTTGAGGGGCATCGGAGACGACCTTTGATCGTCCCGGCATCTCCTGGAGAGAAGCTCTGAGGAGCGTATGGGGAGGATACCATAGCTTGAAAAAGTGGTGTCACATCGTGATCGAGTCCAGTGCGCGCAGTGAGGGTGGACGGGCAAGATACACTGACAGAGACCACCTGTGCCGTTCATGCGTGGATCGATTGAGGGGGCATGAATATGTTTTACAAGTAAACAGGTGCGGAAGTCCCCCCACCAAATATCTCCTGCCTAAGCAATTGAACACTGTACGAAAATCGGCTAGCTGCGGAGATCCACCCTCAACAGATCTCCTGACTATTGATAAGCACAACACATCCTAAACCGCAATTCATAACTTTGTTATATATGATTCCTACTTAAAGTTGCTTCTTGCAGATTTATCTACTGGATATGTCATCTAGCACCCGGTAGGTACAGATGATATGTGTTACATCAAGGCACATCATGATCTTTCTGGTGCTCTGTATTGGAGCATTCCCATGCACATCGTCTTGTAGCGAGGATAACGATCTCTGGATCTTCATCTCCAGTTACGAAGATATCGACATTACCGTACAAGATCTCGCGTTCTTCCTGGCGACCCACGGTTATGACGCAAGACCTAATGGGTCTTATGTAACCGTGAATCTCTCAGATGATGAGACCCTATACCTGACGCCGAACGGAGCCACACCCAGGCTGGCGGATCTATGGGCGTCGCCACCGGCGTCTTCTGGCATGGATGCGGTGATCCCTGCCGGTGCCGTACAAAAAGATGCTGTCTATAGCAAGACGACAAACAGAGAGTTCGTCGACGCCATCGATGAACGTCTTACTCTCCTGGTGGCTACTCCTGGGATGCGTTATAGCAGATCTCAAAGGTTGGCCGAGATGGGCAGAGGTCTCGGTTATCACGTAAAGTACATGTACGACCCGGACGGGGGGGATACGCGGGGGACTATCTGGGTTATGGTGGAGGATCCGGATAATCAGGGTACCTGGCTGGCGGTCGATAGCTACGATGGCGCTCTGAGCGGCAACGAGTACTACGCCGCACAATACAGTTTCGAAGATATCGGATATCTCGATTCCATAAACCCTAAGTGGAGACTGGCGTGACGAGCGCCATCAGGTTCGTATACGAGATGTTATTGCTCGGACCGAGCAATTCTTTTACAACACAACAACCTTATATGTCAAGAGCAATAACAAAGTCATTAGGAGAGGTGTTCCGGTTATGAGAATCAGGGTAGTCAGTTCGAAAAAAGAGATCGAAGAGCTCAACAGAAACGAACAGATGATACATCTGGCCTTCAGGGCTTCGAACACGGACATATTCAAGCTCCTCCAGACCTGCCCCCGGATCAGGGCTATCCAGGTTCCTTCGTCTTATCACAAGACCATGTCTCGTGCAGGTCATATGTTCCTGGAGATGCAGGGCGTGGACATAATCGAAGGCGATGTATGGGGCCACAGAAAGGATATAAACGAATATTATACGGTAAACGATAGGGCCTTCGAGAGGATAAGCGATCTTCAATCGATGGGGGCGGACGTTGATGAGATCGCTATGAAGGTCTCGAGGGAGACGAAGCTCTCACCGGGTCTGATCAAGTACATCGTCAAGCAGCACGTCTAGAGCATGCTCAAGCGCCTGGATCATCGCGTTCTGTATGTTCCAGGATCTCGATCAGCCGGGCTAACACTTCGGCGACGCCCTCGCCTGTCTGGGTCGCCATAGAAAGATCTGCGCCCGGGTATCCGGCCAGGTCTTTCTTGTTGGCCACCGCCAGTATCGGGAGGTCGAGCCAGCTCCTGATATCTTCCAGAAGGGCGAGCTGCTCATCCAGGGGGAAGCCGCAGTAATCGCTGGGGTCAAGGATGTATAGCACCACCCCCGGCAGATGGTGCAGTGCAGCCACGGCCTTTAGCTCAATATCGTTCCTTCTGGATAGCGGCCTGTCCAGGAGCCCGGGGGTGTCTATTACCTGGTATCGTTGGTTACGGTGGTTGAAGTGGCCTACGCCTATGCCCTGGGTGGTGAAGGGATACTCGGCGATCTCGGGCCTGGCTCCGGTTACCCTGATCAAAAAACTGGACTTTCCCACGTTTGGATATCCCGCCACGATGATCGTAGGCAGGTCTGGGTCTACGGTGGGCATCTTGCGGAGCTTTTTCCTGCTATCGTTCAAGAAGATCAGATCGGGTCCGATGGTCCTGGTGATCGAGGCCATGCGGCCGAAGGCGGCTCTCCTGAGCACTGCCTTATCCTGGCTTTTCCGCATCTTGGTGAGGTACTCTCGGGCCACGATCTTGATCTGTTTGGAGGCCCATCCCACTCGAGAGAGATGGATCCTCATATCATCGACACCCACCTCAGCGTCTACCAGATCGTGGTAGAAAGGAGGGATCGACTCGAATGAAGGGTACTTCCCGACCAGGTTTGCCAGGTTATCCGAGAGGATGTTCCCGGCGATCTGGAGCATCGGCTCATCTCTATTCTTCTTCTTGCCGGCATTCTTCTTCGCCCGCCTGAAGGCGCGATCGATCAACTCCTGGGAGGTGGGTGCGGTTGGCAACCTCTCGAACATGACTTTCTATGAGATCCTTGAAGATTGATATACTTTGAGATTGAGCGGGATCTCATTAAATAAAGTGTTTGCGAAATAGTTATATACTATGTACTCGACGTTATGGGGAGAGGTGACCTCTTGAAGAGGTTGGGCACCGTGCTTCATGTAGTTCAGAACAAGCTGATCGTACGTGGAGATCTCGTCAGGGCGAAGAACACCACAAAACTCCCAAAATTCAATTCTGTCGTTGTAAGCCATAAGCGGTTGCGGATCGGCCGGGTTTCTGAGATATTCGGTCCGGTGGATCATCCCTACATCGTGGTCAAGCCCTATCGAAAGATCGACGCGTCGGTTCACCTGGGAACAAAACTCTACGTCGAGGAGAGTAGATTCAGTGGAAGAGTTAGAAAAGATAAGAGAAATCGAGCGGTATGAGAAAGAGAAGATCCAGGAGCGGATAAAGCTCAAGCGCGAGAAGGAGAGAAGCGATGAGTTTGAGGAGGTCATCGTGGAATGCCCCGAGTGTGGGAGCCACACCCTGGTTCATGATTATGAGAGGGCCGAGCTGGTATGTAACGAGTGCGGCCTGGTGATCGACGAAAACATCATCGATCAGGGTCCCGAATGGCGCGCATTCGACCATGACCAGCGGATGAAGAGGTCGAGGGTGGGCGCTCCCATGACCTATACCATCCACGACAAGGGCCTTAGTACCATGATCGACTGGAGAAATAGAGACTCCTACGGCAAGACCATATCCTCCAAGAACAGGGCCCAGCTATATCGTCTTCGAAAGTGGCAGCGAAGGATCCGGGTGAGCAACGCCACGGAGAGAAACCTGGCCTTCGCCCTATCGGAGCTCGACCGTATGGCATCGGCTCTGGGTCTCTCCAGAAACGTCAGAGAGACCGCGGCCGTGGTCTACCGGAGGGCTGTGGACAAGAACCTGATCAGGGGCAGGAGCATCGAAGGCGTGGCCGCCGCTGCCCTCTACGCGGCCTGTCGGCAGTGTAACGTGCCCCGCACCCTGGACGAGATAGCCGAGGTCTCCAGGGTCAGCAGGAAGGAGATCGGGAGAACCTATCGTTTCGTCTCCAGGGAGCTGTCACTGAAGCTCATGCCCACCAGCCCTATAGACTATATACCTCGGTTCTGTTCAGGCCTCAGTCTGAAGGGTGAGGTTCAGGGTAAGGGTATAGAGATCCTGCGCCAGGCGGCGGAGAAAGAACTTACCAGCGGCAGGGGACCCACCGGCGTGGCAGCAGCAGCGATCTACATCGCCTCCATCCTCTGCAATGACCGACGCACCCAGCGAGAAGTGGCCGACGTCGCCGGGGTTACGGAGGTCACCATACGCAACCGGTACAAAGAGCTGGCAGAGGAACTGGGCATCGAGATCATCCTATAACATCGCCTGTTTGATCTCGCCGACGGCCTCTGCCAGGGCCGTCCTTCTTTTCATCTCCCTGGAGAGCCGTTCCGAGGCCATCTTCTTAGAGTAGGTATCCTCGATCCATCTTACTCCTGGGTACTTGACATCCATGAGGATCAGACCCTCGGGCGGCGCTGCCGTCACACCCCGGTTCAGTTGAGGATCGAGAAGATCTTCGATCCACTCCATGTCCCTCTCTCCCGATCCGATCGTCTCCAGGGCGCTGACTACTCTTCTTGCCATATTCCACAAGAACGCCTCGGCTCTGAGGTCGAAGACGACGATGTCACCCCGCGTTTTTATCTCCAGTCCCATCAGGTTCCTGACAGTATCTCGCTTCTTTTCCGCGGAGAAGTTCCGAAAGTCATGACGCCCCACTAGTTTTCGAGCAGCCGCCCTCATCCGGTCCGGATCCAGTCCTCTTCCATAGAGGACATACCTATACTCTCGCCAGAGGGCGCCATGCCTGGAGCTGAAGCTCTCCGGCACCGGAGCCCAGGCCCAGGTCCAGACGTCCTCGGGTAGCCTGCTGTTGATCACCCGGGGGGCGGCCAGCTTTTTCTTCACCGGATCGACGGGGAACGATATCACCTGGCCCAGGGCGTTGACCCCTCGGTCCGTCCTCCCGGCGTAGCAGAACTCCTCTTTGATCAGGCCCAGGCTCTCCAGCGCCTCTCTCACCGTGGCCTCTACCGTCGACAAGCCCGGCTGGCGCTGAAACCCATGATATCTGCCGCCCAGGTACCCCAGCCGGAGTGCGATCCTCATGGCTTCCTTCGTGCTGGTTTAGAAGTCTCTGGGGTCGGTTATCTCTCCAGTCACGGCCCCGGCAGCAGCGGTCGCCGGGGAGCAGAGATAGACGAAAGAGTCCGGGCTGCCTTGGCGCCCGCGGAAGTTTCTGTTGGATGTGGAGAGACCGACCTCGCCAGGGCCCAAGAGCCCGAAGCTTCCTCCCATGCAAGGACCGCAACAGGGCGATTCCACGATGGCGCCGGACTCCATGAACCGCTCGACGAGGCCGGCCCGGAGCGTCTTCATGTACTCGGTCCTGCTGGCAGGGATCACGATCATCCTCACCCCCCTGGCCAGAGGTTCACCTTTCATGACCTCGCAGGCCAGCTCGAAGTCCTCGAACCTGCCGTTGGTGCAGGAACCCAGGAAGACCTGGTCGATCTTCGTCCCAACGAGGTCACCCACCGGCCTGACGTTGTCCACGTTGTGGGGCACCGCCACCTGGGGTTCCAGGTCGTCCACGTCCCAGATCCGCTCATCTAACCGGGCGTCCTCGTCACCACGAAGAACGGCGTCTTCGTCGAGGTCATCGACCCTTTCCCGTAAGTAGGCAAAGGCTATCTCGTCCGGCTCTATCAGTCCCGTCTTGCCCCCCATCTCGATGGCCATGTTTGTCATGGTCATCCTCTCCGGCACGTTCATCCTGGATACCGCAGACCCGGCAAACTCGCATGCCATGTAGGTGGCGCCGTCGGCACCGATGTCCCCGATCATCCTCAACACCAGGTCCTTGGAGGTGACACGGCCGGGGAGACGACCCTCTGCCATGAGCCGCAACGTCTGAGGAACCATGAACCACAGCTTGCCTGTGGCGAAGACCGAGGCCATGTCCGTGCTTCCGATGCCCGTAGAAAAAGCACCCAGCGCACCGTAGGTACAGGTGTGAGAGTCGGAGCCCACGACCAACTTGCCAGGAAGGGCATGCCCCTTCTCCGGCATTACCTGGTGGCACACCCCCTCGAAGACGTCGTAGTTGAAAATATTCTGCTCCCGGCCAAATTTCCGGAGAAGGAGGTGGTTTTTGGCAGCGTTCAGGCTATCGGCAGGAACCTGATGATCGAAGAGTATCACTATCTTGGAAGGGTCCCAGACCGTGGCGTCCTCGCCCGCTATCTCGTGAAACCCCTTCACCGCCAGAGGGCCGGTGATGTCGTGGATCATGGCCTTATCGATATCGGCCATCACGAACTCGCCGGCCCGAACTTCTTTCTTCGAAGCTCTGGAAAAAATCTTTTCGGATAGGGTTTGACCAGCCATGGTCTGACCATCTTTGCCAACATAAATAAACTTCACGTGCCGTTGGCAGGGCGTTATCTGCGGTTTAGATGACAAACTTACTTAACCCAGGAGGCACCAGAGGGTAGCAAAATGACCGAATGGACCTTTGACTTCACCGCTTCCTTCCACAACTATCTCTCTCCTGGCTGTAGGATCTGCCACCAGGGCGCTTCTCTGGTCTTGTTCGTGACCGGTCACTGCGGGCGGGGTTGCTTCTACTGTCCTCTCTCTGCGGCTAGGCGAGGCAAAGATCTGATCTTCGCCAACGAGCGCCGGGTGGGGGGCGTGGAAGATATACTGGACGAGGCTCATGCCATCGGCGCCCTGGGCACGGGGATAACCGGTGGCGAGCCTCTGCTGGAGCTGGACCTCGTGGTCCGGTACCTGAAGAGCCTGAAAAAAGAGTTTGGGGAAGAGCATCACGTCCACCTGTACACCGGATCTCTGCCAGGATCCTCGGTCATGAATAAGCTGCGCCAGGCAGGCCTGGACGAGATACGCTTTCATCCTCCAGTATCGGACTGGGCACGTCCTCATCGGCTGGAGGATACCCTGAAAGAGGCGAAGTCGATGGGCCTGGCAGCAGGGGTTGAGATCCCCGTGCTGGAGCCCGCGCCCCTCGTGGTGGAAGCCGTGAAGAGGGCAGACGCCTTCCTGAACTTGAACGAGCTGGAGTTCTCTGAGACGAACCGTCTCGGACTGGAAGAGCAAGGTTTTATATCCAAAGAGTTTGACTGCGGTGCAGTGGGGAGCGAAGAGATGGCCAGGGAGCATTTCATGATAGACGGTCTTCGGGTCCATTATTGTTCCTCCCGGTTCAAGGATGCCGTCCAGCTCCGGGAACGACTGAAGCGCCGGGCAGAACGAACCTCTCGCCCCTTCGACATTCCCACTGCCGACGGGACTCTGGTTTATGGGACCGTAGCCTGTGACGATCTGGGGTTGGCCCTGGATATGTTGAAGAGCCTGGACGTCCCCCCGGAGATGTACTCCCTGGTAGACGGTCGGCTGGAGATGGCAGGCTGGATCCTGGAGTCGATCTCTGAGGATATGAAGGCGACGGGATCTATCCTGGCCCTCGAAGAGCGTTACCCCGTCGAGGGGGGGCCGGTGGTGGAGAGAATACCTTTATAAATCCATAGCTGCAAACGGAGGGATGGTGAGCTTACGGGATGGAGGCTAGCGCAGGAGAACAGGTTCAGGAGCGTCTGAGGAACTACCTCAAACGCGATGGAATGGGCATCAGAAAAGCGGTTTTGACGCTATTCTTGAACGACAAATCCTTCACTACAGAGGACGTTTACACCCATCTGGACAAGGAAGGCTTCGACGTGAGCTATCGTGGGGTTTCTGCGATGGTGGGATTGATGAATACCAGACTGGGCATCCTGAGCATCGACGTTTCGGGTGATCACAACGTCTATTCTCTCAAACCCGGCCACCGGGATATCGTGGGTTTGGTTCTGGCATCTTATTAGTCCCGTCCTCTGACATAGGTCTGGTGGAACGCATCTTTTTGTTATTGTATATAATGTAGAACATTGTATGCTCAGAGTAAATCCGATCAACGGGAGGATTTACTCGTTGTATATAATATAGAACATTGTATACTCAACCAGGTAATGGCAGCACACCAAAAGGATCTGGCGGTCCCGGTATCGGGACGGTCGTTATCCCACAACTCTTTAATACGCCCTGCCTTTACATTGTATTTGTGGAAGAGAAATCATTATCTGAGATCAACGAGCGCATCCGAGAGGGCAATGTTTGTGTAGTTACCGCGGAGGAGATGCCGGACCTGGTGGACGAGCTGGGCACAGACGGTGCCGTGCGCGAGGTGGACGTCGTCACCACAGGGACCTTCGGGGCCATGTGTTCCTCAGGCGTATTTCTCAACCTGGGCCACAGCGATCCGCCCATAAAGATCTCCAGAGCCTGGCTGAACCGTGTAGAAGCTTATGGAGGCGTTGCGGCGGTCGACCTATTCCTGGGTGCCACCCAGCCTTCCGAGGACCAAGGGGACGAGTACGGTGGAGCACATGTGATCGAAGACCTGGTCACGGGCAGAGAGGTGGAGATCAAGGCACAGGGATCGATCACCGACTGTTATCCGCGACTCGATCTGGAGACCGGCATGCGGCTCGATGACTTCAACCAGGCCACGATGGTCAATCCCAGAAACGCTTATCAGAGATACGACGCTGCCATCAACTCCTCGGAAAGAACCTTGCATACCTACATGGGAACCCTTCTTCCTCGTCATGGCAACATCAGCTTCAGCGGGGCAGGAGTGCTCAACCCAATCTCCAACGATCCCAACCTTGAGTACCTCGGCATAGGTACCAGGATATTTCTCTGCGGGACCCAGGGTTACATCATCGGCACCGGAACCCAGCACAATCCTCAGGATAATTTCTCCACCTTGATGGTGAAGGGCGACCTCAAGGAGATGAGCAACGATTATCTCAGGGCGGCCACCTTCCAGGACTACGGTCCCTCGCTCTATGTGGGCCTGGGTGTCCCCATCCCGGTATTGAACGAGAGGATCGCCGGAAATACTGCGGTCAGAGACCGAGACATCTCCACCGATATCCTGGACTACGGGGTGCCCCGACGATCCCGGCCGGTGGTCAAGACCGTGAGCTACGAAGACCTCTACACCGGGTTCGTGGATATCGAAGGCAAGGAGGTGAAGACGTCACCCCTCTCCAGTCGTTATATGGCTCGGCAGGTGGCCGATGCCCTTCGCGATCTGATCCTGAAGGGCAAGTTCTTTTTATCCGCTCCGGTGGAACAGCTCTCCCTCACCGGCAAGAACGATCCCATGAGACAGACCAGGGAGTTCCCCCTGGTGGGGGACGTGATGAGCCGCGACGTGGTGACCGTGCATGAAGACATCAGCATAAGCGAGGTGGCACGGATAATAGTCGGCGGCACCTACGACCACCTGCCGGTGGTATCTGAAAGCGAGAAGCTGATGGGGATCGTGACCGCCTGGGACATATCAAAGGCGGTGGCCAACGGCAAGATATCCCAGATCTCGGAGATAATGACCCGGAGGGTATTCGTGGCCAGCCCTGATGAGCCCCTGGAGCTGGCGGCCAGAAAGCTGGACCACCACAAGATATCCGCGCTGCCTGTTGTAGACAAAGACAACCACGTCATGGGGATGATCACCAGCGACGATATGAGCAGGTTCTTCAGCAGGAGGCGGTCGGGTTGAAACTGATGCTTCACGTGGAGCCCGGGATCGTGCGCCAGCCCTTGGTATCGTCGGTAATACTGGAAACAGGCGCTCTCGTCAACATAGAGCGGGCCAAGGTGGACGCGGTCTCCGGCGAGATCGTGATCGACGTCTCGTCTGATAAATGCATGGAGGTGAAGAAGGCCTTCGAGCAGAGGGGCGTCAAGGTCGTTCTCTTGGAGGTGCCGGTGATCAGAGACGATATGGAGTGCATCCACTGCGGTGCCTGTATATCCATATGCCCCACCGGGACCTTCCGGTTCGAGGACTTCAAGGTGATAGAGGACGCTGGAAAGTGCGTCCAGTGCGGGGCATGCATCGAGGCCTGCCCTCAGCGCGCCCTGAGGCTGATCCTGAAGTAGCCCTTCTCCGGCTTATCCTCAACCTGAAGGGCAGAGGAGGCCCAGGACCTTGCACAGGTCCTCGTCCAGCTCTCTCAGAGGTTATCTGTGTCGGATTTTTTTTTCGTCTGGTACTACTGGAAGTGCTTAAATATAGTTAGTTGAGAACTTGACCTGGATGATAGACATTACCGATGCCGCTGCGGAGAAGCTGAAGGCACACCTGGTTGAAGGCAAAGTGATCAGGCTCTACATAACCAACAGTGTGAATCCTGTGCCATCCTACAGTCTGGGCCTCGGTGTGACAGATAAGAGAGACGTGATACTTGAGAGCAATGGGATCAGCATCCACATAAATCCCATAGAGGCTGAGGAGATGCGGTTTGCCCTGGTGGATTATATAGACGATGAGAGAAGCAGAGGGTTCATAGTTCACACCCCTCAACCAGAGGTCTGCGGGACCCTCGGATGTGAAGGGTGTGGCCGTTGCGATGAACTCTAGTTGAATTATTAGGTGCCATACCCCCAGGCCATGCTCCATTTTCGCAACGTCTACCCCTCTCGACGGATCAATCGAGATCCGCTCCGGACTTGAGCTCAGTAACCTAACTATCCAGCAACTTGAAGATCTCATTGAGGATGCCGCTCATATCTGCCCTTAGCGTCTTCATACCTTCCTCACCTTCGTCGTACTCTATGAAACCTGCTCTGATCAGTGCGATGGGAAACTCGGGTCGCTCGCCGCGCTTGTAGAGCACTAGAGCCTCCTTGCCCACAGTGTGGGCGATGCCCAGCTCGTACATCACCAGAGGATCTGCACCGGTCAGGTCCGCCACCACTATCCTGGCCCGGCAGATATTTAGCCACACCTCTCTGAGCTTCTTCTCGTCATGTCCGAAGACCTGGGCCCGATGAACCGTGAGGCCCCCGCTCTCCAGGACTGGCTTGATGGCGTCGTCGTAGACCTGGGAGGATCCCTCTGTGGCGGGCACCAGGACGCAGGCCAATCGGTCGTCCACTATGTAGGAGGCGTGACCGAAGAGCGGCCTGATCTGCATCAGGCTCATCAGGCTCAGGGCCCTCTGAATCTCGGACTCTACGTGAGATATGGCGATTACCCTCAAGGCATCGTACCGATCCTTCTCGGTCTGATCCAGCACATTATTGGGGAATACCAGCATGAGGGGGTCCTCGAACTTGAACTCCCACCTGGCGCTGCTCATTGCCTTCTCTGGTGAGATATGCCTGTCAGGATGATAGGTGTACATGGTGCTGAGGCTTCCAGCATGATGCTGAGCCAATACGTATAGGTTCTTCTTTTCCAGAACCACCACTATGCTGCTGGGGTTCTGGCTCCTCGCAACCCCCCTCAGAAGCTTGCGATCCTCAACTATATCTTCGACCACGTCCATGAACTGGTCCATCAGCCCGTCGACCTTTGCGATCAGGTCATCGGGCATGTCCCCACCTTTTATTCTTTCGCCGGTATGCATCATGATTTATACGTCCTGTTTAATGAAGAAGCATCTGCGGTTATACCGATTGAGGATGGCCAGGCCATTTATAGAGCCATCGGTAGTAAGGTCGCGAGAACAAGCGTCAGTACAATTGCTGCGCCGATAAATCTCAGCGCTCTGGGTATATCTGCGGTGGTTGGCTCTCTTCCGTCACACAAGATCGTGTAGCTTCCCGACTTCTCCAGCCTGATACCCAGGGCGCCAGCCACTCCTGCCATTGGCCATCCGGAGTTGGGGCTGGCAGGCGCACGATGATATCGCAGCGCAGTCTTTATGGTGGGCAGGGCCCGCCAGGGAACTGCAACGGCCATTATCATGACGCTCAGCCTGGCCGGGATCCAGTTGGCCAGATCATCCACCTTGGCTGAGACGTACCCAAGTTTGATCAGATTCTCTGTTTTATAACCGAGCATACTATCCAGCGTGTTCACGGCCTTGTAGGCCAGAGCGGCCTCAACACCCAGCCCTACAACCGAGAAGAGGGAGAAATAAAAGATTGGCGAGAGTATAGCGTCCACATAGTTCTCCGAGAGCGATTCTATCACCGCAGAACTGGCCTGTGCTCTGGAGAGATCTTCTGCATCACGGCTGACCAGTGCCGGCAGCATCTTTCTCGCCTCGGCGAGATCGCTCTCGACCATATGCCCGATCCTGGCGGTGGTTACAAGAAGGCTCCTGATGGCGATGGTTGACTTGAGGAGATAGGCTGATAAGACGATACCAAGGCTCAGGCCGAAGATATCTACGTAGCTGGCCGCCTTCAGCAGCAGATGCCCGGTCGCCACCGTGCAGAAGACTACGATAAGGGCGATTGCAAGCCCGTAAGCCCGGGTGGGTTGTGCACGCCTCTGGAGTGCGGATATCATCAATCCTATCAGTACGACAGGATGGATCCTGGCAGGTGGCTCTCCCAGCAGTATGTCCAGTGCAACTGCCAGCAGAAGTACCTCCAGAATCATAGAAGCTTCGCAACCTTCTTCCAGATATCATCGAGAGCTTCGCCCTGCATGAGAGAATCCATAACCATCTCAGCCACGTCCTCACGGTGGATCACCGTACAGCGCTCACAGGACCACGTCCCGTCCTCAAAACGCCCACCGGTCCGCTGCTCGAAACATGGATAGAACGGACAGAAACAGAAGGTGCAGTCCTGATAGAAGGTACCGTCCTGATCGGGAAAATGGCATGGATAACGCTCACAATTCAGTCTGCGCATCCCAGGACCCTTCTCATGGCCGAAACCAGCCGCTCATTCTCCTCTCTCTTCCTGACAGCCACCCTGATGTAGCCGGTCCCCATACCCACAAAAGAGCTGCAATCCCTGACGAGGATCCCCTCTTTGAGCATACGTTCTGTGAGTTCTTCGGAGCTAAAACCGGTCGCCTCGATCTTCACAAGGATGAAGTTGACGCTGCTTTTGACCGGCTCCAGGCCAAGCTGTTCAAGTTCGTCTTTCAACCACCGCAGCTCAACTTTTATGTACCTCCTGCTCTTCTCGATATGCTCGGTCTCACCGAGGAGATGAGCCCCTGCTGCAGCTCCGATCGTGCCTATGCTCCATGGTATCCGCGTTTTGTCCATCACCTCTGCCAGCGTCCGGTTCGCCACGCCGAACCCGAGCCGGATCCCGGGAACCCCGAAGGACTTGGTCAGCGACCTCATCACAAAAAGATACTCCATACCGGGTGCCATCGTGGCCACGCTCTGATCCGGATCGGAAAGCTCTATGAAGGCCTCGTCCACCAGCAAAAATGTTTGATGGTGCTCACACCTCCGGGCCAGGTCCACAATCTCTTGGCGGGGAAGTAACGTTCCTGTGGGGTTATTGGGGTTGCATATGAAGAGAGCCTTGGCATCTTTTAGAAGCGAATTATCTATAACCAGACTTTTGTCGAGCTGATCGATGTACGCTATATCTGCGCCGAATAGCCTGGACTGTGCCTCATACTCCCCGAAGGTGGGGGCCGGGATCACAACCGTATCGCCCTCCTCTATTATCATCTCCGCAAACAGCCTGATGAGCTCGGACGAGCCGTTGCCCGGCACTATGTTTTCGGGATTCACGCCCACAAATGCAGATGCTGCCTGCTTGAACTCATTATACTCATTATCGGGATAATGGGATATCCACTTCATCTCCCGCCGGATCACATCATCCAGTGGCGGCGCACCCAGCGGGTTTATGTTGGCACTGAAGTCCAGCAGCTCATCATCGGCGCCCAGGCGAGAAGCGATCTTCCTGATCCTACCCCCGTGGCGACATGTCTTCGCGGTGGCGAAGCCCTCACGGATGAGATGTATCATGGTCTCACCCCACCTGCAGCCTTTTCCCATTTTAACCTGGCGGAATATCATATTCTCGAATAATAATGGAAGAGTTTTTTTTAACATTTTAAATTAAATGCAATAAATTGAACACAGTTTCAGAAGTTAAAAAATATAAACATACTGTAATGATTTTTGATTCGACCGATATACAATTCCTTCTTTTTTTAATACATCGTATGTCAAGCTCGTTTCAGGTGCGTTAAATATGCAGACGAGGGGACAATGTTGTACATTATATATAATTTTTTAAAAAAAAGCCGTGTGTTAGATTTCTGGATGAAAACCGAAAGGGTTTTATGTATCCCGATGACAACTTAGACCACCATACTCAGATGAAAAGGAGGTCAAGAGCTACATGGGCAAAGTGGAGGGCAGCTTTACTGTTGAGGACATGAAGAACGTCCAGATCAACATAGGAGCTGTCGTTAAGGAAGAGGATGAATGGGATCAGCCGATGGGGCCATTCCCAAATCCTAGCATCGCAACGCTCCGGGACTGGGATTTTAAGCTGACCGATAGATACCGGATATACTACAACCCCATCTGTGACAGATGCACACTCTGTACCTATGGACCGTGCGACCTGACAGGCAATAAGCGCGGTGCATGCGGCATCACTCAGGAGGCTCATCAGGGAAAGATTGTGTTGCTGGCAGTCCTGATAGGCTGCTGCGCTCACTGTGCGCACGGCAGGCACCTGTACCACTGGGTTCTGGAGAAGTACGGGGACATGCCCTTCGATATGGGACCCCAGATCCTGGTGGACGCACCCCTGACGCGGACCATATGCGGTATCAAGCCCAAGACCATAAAGGACTTCGGGCCTGTACTGAGCTACATAGAGGAGGAGGTGGCTCAGCTTCTGGCATGCTGCCATACCGGGCAGGAGGCCAGCTACAAGGACTTCGACTCCAAGGCGCTCCATGCAGGAATGCTGGACTCCCTTGGCAAAGAAGTATCCGACATGATCCAGATCATCGCCTATGACATGCCACGTGGCGACCCGGATGCGCCTCTGGTGGAGATCGGCATGGGTACCCTGGACCAGAGCAAGGCCATCTTTATTACATATGGCCACAACGTGGCCGGTGCCGCAGAGTCGATATTTTACGCTGAGGATAACAACCTCTGGGACCAGGTAGACATAGGTGGTGTATGCTGTACCGCCATCGATAACACCCGGATCGGAGAGGGGCTGGGTCATCCAACGATCAAGAAGAACATAGGCACGAAGTCCAAGGTGGCTGGCGCCATGGGATGGTGGCGCAAGATGGTCAGGGCAGGAGTCATGGACTGCGTCATGGTGGATGAGCAGTGCGTATACTGCGATGTCCTCGAGGAATGCTCTGCAATAAAGGTCCCTGTGATCGCCTCGAACGAGAAGATCCTTCTCGGCTTGGTGGACAGAACAAACGATCCCGCGGACGAGATCGTGGATGATCTTGTCAACTACAGGGTGCCTGGCGTCATAGTTCTGGATCCGATCAAGGCCGGCGAGGTTGGCATCAGAACCGCCATAGCCGTCAAGCCAAAGCGTACCGAGGCACAGGCGAATATCTTCCTCACCGAGGAGGAGTTCAAGAAGCATGTCGAGTCCTGTACCCAGTGCAATACATGCGCCTTCGTCTGTCCACCGCACATAAGGATCGCTAGAGCGATGGAGGAGGCTGCAGAGGGCAACCTTGAGCCGTTCTCGTCTACGTATGAGATATGTGTGGGATGCAGGCGATGCGAGCAGGTCTGTCCGCAGGACATACCCATACTGAAGTGTTATGCCTACGCCAACCAGGAGTACATCAAGAACCAGAAGTTCAAGATGCGGGCAGGCAGAGGTCCCGTCCTAGACACAGAAATAAGGATCGTGGGTGCTCCGCTCTGTCTGGGCACTATTCCAGGGATCATCGCCCTCGTCGGCTGTGCAAACTACCCCAACGGCACAAAAGAGTGCTACGACATCGCCAGGGAGTTTGCAAGGCGTGGTTACATCGTGGTGACCACCGGCTGCATGGCCATGGATATGTCCCTTTATACGGATGAAGAAGGCAGAACGATATGGGAGGAGTTCCCGGGAGCCTTCGATGGCGGGAACGTCTGTAACATCGGCTCGTGCGTGTCCAATGCACACGCTCACGGTGCAGGGATAAAGGTCGCCACCATCTATGCGGGCAGAAACGAGCGTGCCAACTACGACGACATAGCGGATTACGTCCTGAATAAGGTCGGTGTCTGCGGAATTGCATGGGGTGCCATGTCCCAGAAGGCTGCATCGATCGCCACAGGCTTCAACCGGCTGGGCGTTCCTGTCGTGGTAGAGCCCCACGGCGTGATGTACAGAAGGGCGTACCTGGGCAGGACCGATGTCAAGGAGGACTGGGAGCTCATCGATGCCAGAGACGGGTCCAAGGTATACTGCGAGCCTGCGCCTGAACACCTCCTCTATGTGGCGGAGACGAAGGAAGAGGCCATGTTGATGCTGGCTAAGCTCTGCATCAGGCCGAGCGACAACAGCTCGGGCAGGATGATCAAGCTGACCCATTACTGCGACATCAACATGAAGTACTTCGGCCAGATGCCCCCTGACTGGCCCATCTATGTCAGGAGCGCTGGAGATCTCCCGCTCGTGTATAAAGAGAAGATGATGAAGGAGCTCGAGGAGAAGTACGGCTGGAAGATCGACTGGAAGAGAAAGAAGATTCTCGAGGGTCCGATCAGGCCGGCCGAAGTCGCCTTCGATCCCACGAACATTGAGAGAAAGATACGAGTGAGGAAGTGATGGAGATGGCGGTTGACACAACCAAAAACCCGGTACCCTTTGATATGGCCGAGTTTCACGGGCCGGAGATGGCCAAGACCTATAATACAAAGGTGATAGGGTCCATAATCAAGAAATCGAAACGACCACTGCTTGTTGTGGGTGCGGAACTCTTCGACGACCCGGTGATGTTCGACAAGGCGATCGAGATCGGGAAGACCGGAATCACAATAGCCGCTACGGCCCATTCCATAAAGGGGTTCATCGATAGAGGCTACACGGAGAACGTCTACCAGATCGGTTTCAATCCTCTGGCCAACTACCTCAGGTTTGATGACTGGATGGGACTGGATGGCAAAGGGCAGTATGATACGTTCATCCTCATGGGTATCTTCTACAAGTTTGCCAGCGCGACGTTCTCTGCGCTGAAGAACTTTAAGAGGGATATCAGGCGGATCTCCATAGACAGGTACTACCATGTAAGTGCGGAGATGAGCTTTGGTAACCTGGCGTTCAAGCCAGATGATTACCATGCGGCGATCGATGAGGTAATCGCGGTACTGAAGAAGTAGACTTTTTCAATTATTTTTAAAAACGGAGATATGAAAATGGCAGAAGAAATTGTACTGGACATGTCCCCTATGTATGAGGGGGAGCGCGTCAGGAAAGAAGAGATCTGGGTAGAGATGGGCGGTCCCAAAGCGAACGGGTTTGAGCTTGTGGTATCGGCAGAGATGGACGAGGTGGATGATGGCAAGGTCACCGTCAAGGGACCGGATCTCAGCGAGATCGAAGAAGGATCTACCATACCATTCGGCCTTATCTACAAGGTGGCCGGTGAGCTGATCGAGACGGATCTGGAGGCCATCATCGAGAGGCGAGATCATGAGCTGCTCTCCTATGTCCATGGCCTGATGCACCTGAACCAGAGGGACACCATCTGGATGAGGGCGAGCAAAGATCTCAAGAAGGCGGGTGCAACCTCGTTCGAGAATATCATGACGGGTGTAATGAAGCTCTTCAAGGCAGAGCTGCCCTTCATCGAGAAGATGGAAGTTACGGTACTCACCACACAGGAGGCCGTAACGGAAGGTCTGGAGCAGGCTCACGTCATATACAATACCAGAGATGAGCGTGCCAAGGGACTGCACGACGATGAGGTTGACGTCTTCTATGGATGTACTCTATGTCAGTCTTTCGCTCCCACCAGTGCTTGCTGTGTGACCCCCGACAGACCGTCTCTATGTGGTGCCATCAGCTGGTTCGACGGCAGGGCGGCAGCCAAGGTGGATCCGGAAGGACCCCAGTTCCCCATACCCAAGGAAGGCCTGATCGACGAGATCACCGGCGAATATGAGTCGATTAACAAGATGGTCGAGGAGAGGTCCGGTGGCGAGTACAACAGGATGGCCATGTACACGTTCTTCGAGGCACCTCATACTTCCTGTGGATGTTTCGAGACCATCGGCTTCTACCTGCCCGAGGTTGACGGCATCGGTATCGTAGACCGTGACTTCACGAGCCCAACGCCCAACGGTCTGCCTTTCTCCACCATGGCAGGTCAGGCAGGTGGCGGCAAGCAGGTCATCGGTTTCCTGGGGATGGGGATCCTGTACTACTTCTCGTCCAAGTTCATCCAGGCAGACGGTGGCTGGAGACGGATCGTCTGGATGCCCGAACACCTCAAGGAGCGGGTGAAAGAAGGCATCGACGAGGACATGCTGAACAAGATCGCCACGGAAGCTGACGCAACCGACATCAACGCCCTCAAGAAGTTCCTGCTCAATGTCGACCACCCTGTTGTAGACGGCGTCACGAGGCCCGTGGACGACAAGCAGATCACCGAGGGCTGGACCCTGGAAGACCCCTCAGAGTTCGAGGCCGAGGTCATCGCGTACATCGAGGAGAGCGGTGGCGACCTCGACGTGGACGTGATAAAAGAGAAGCTGCTGATGAGCGAAGGCCAGTTCATGCAGGTCGTCGAGTATCTGCAGGACGAGGGCATTCTGGAGTGAAAAGAGTAGTTCACAACGGAGTATTACAACAGGTGTAGGAGGATTATAAGAATGGCCAAGAAACTGAGCCTTAAGTTGAAGAAGAAGGAACCCGAAGCAGCTCCTGCTGCTGGAGCCGCACCTGCTGCCGGAGCACCGGCGTTCGCACCACCCGCCGGAGGAGGCGGGGGAGGCATCAAGCTGGTGCTGAAGGACGCCAAGATCAACATCGAAAAGGTGACGCTCGCCAAGTGAGCATCACCTTTTCCTTCATATCTTTGGTTGGTTCTGTCAATTACGCAAGTTGGTTGACTTTTAGATAGGTAGAGGGAGATATTATCATGGCCAAGAAACTGAGCCTTAAGTTGAAGAAGAAGGGAGACGAAGCAGCTCCTGCAGCAGCACCAGGTGCCGCGGCACCACAGGGTGGCGCAGGTGGCATAACCCTGGAGCTGAGAGGCGCCGATATTACCATAGAGGAAGTCATAATAAAGCCGACTGAAGCAAAGGCGAAGTCGAAGAAGAAGAAGTGAGGAAGGGCTAATACCTTGGGGCGAATTATAGCGATAACCGGTAAAGGCGGCACCGGGAAGACCGCCGTCACCGCGATGTTCCTCCGTTCCCTCTTGAAGAGAGACGGCAAGCGCGCCATACTGGCCATAGACGCAGACCCTGATGCAAACCTGGCAGATACGCTGGGGGACAATGTGGAGATCACTGTGGGAGACATAAGGGAGGACATCCAGGAGTCGATGGCCTCGTTGCCACCCGACTACGACAAAAAACAATACCTTGCAGCAAAGGTGTTCGAGTCCCTTCTGGAGAAGGACGGATACGATCTGCTCGTGATGGGTAGGTCTGAAGGTTCGGGGTGCTACTGTTATCTCAACTCCTTGCTGAAGGGTATCATGTATGAGACCATGGATGACTACGGTATGATCATCGTAGACACCCCTGCAGGCCTGGAGCACCTGAGTCGCAAGACTATCACCGACCTGGAGTCGTTGATCGTGGTCTCCGATGAATCTCGTAGAGGCCTCAAGACCGCAGAGACGATACGGCAGCTTGCCGATGAGCTCGATCTGAAGTACGAGAACCTCTACGTGATAGTGAACAAGGTACATGAACAGAGCAGAGATCAGGTTCTCAATGCGGCGAACGGTCTCGACCTGAAGGTTATCGGTATGATCCCCTACGACGAGAATATAGCCCGGCTTGATCTGGTTGGCGACCCCTTGATCGGCCTGCCAGATGACTCGCCTGCCGTCGTCGAGGTAGAGAATATTATCAAAGAAATCGGTCTAGGAGGGTGATTATCTTTGACAGATAGAAGACTGAGCTTGGCCGACCTGAACAAGCAGTTGGCGGGATCGGAAATAAAGGCCCTTGAGGGCGTCACCATCGAGGGAGACTTCGAGCTGGAGATAGATACCAGTCGTGGTGATATCGGGGTCGTATTGGGCTACTACTTGGGAGAAGAAGTAGCAAAGGCCGCGATCCAGCTGATCGAGGTGGCCGGATCCACCGGTTATCCGGTCGAAAGTCGGCTACAGTCGCCCAATTAATGATCGGACCGGTTCTATGGGGAGATTAACATGGGAGAGAAAAAAATAAAGCTATCCGACTTAAACAAGCAGTTAGCAGATATGGGTGTGAAGTCCCTCGAGGGTATCAAGATCGAGGGAGATATCGAGCTGGAGATCGAGACCGGGGCTGGTGGCGTTGGGCCTCTTTTCGCTTACTACTTCGGAGCGGAGGTAGCAAAGGTCGCGGTTCAGCTGGTCAACATGGCCAAGGCGTTCGGCTATCCGATAGATAGCCTGCTTCAGCCGGTTGCGGTCGCCGGAGCCATAGCGCCCGCGGAGATCAAAGCGGCGGCGCCGGAGATACCTGCCTTCAAGATACCCGACACCCTGGCCAAGGCCAAGTTCGAGGTGGGCACGGACGCGACCTGGAAACATCAGATCCAGGAGGTCCAGCTCGGAGCGACAAAGGCAGAGGGCGGATCGAGAGGCCACGTCATCAAGATCGGCGGTGAGAAGGCAATGCCCTTCTTCTACGATGCGGCAATGCCCAACAGGCCCGTGGTCACCATGGACGTCTTCGACATGCCCATCGGCATGGCCAAGGCGGTCAAGATGCATTATGAAGAGGTCATGAACGATCCTGCGGAGTGGGCCAAGAAGTGCGTCAACGAGTTCGGCGCGGACATGATCACCACCCACCTGATCAGCACCGATCCTCTGATCAAGGACACCTCCGCCAAGGAAGCCGTCAAGGTCGTGGAGGATGTCCTCCAGGCGGTCGACGTGCCCATCTGTATCGGCGGCAGCGGCAATCCCGAGAAGGACGTCGAGGTGCTGACCAGGGCCTCAGAGACGGCTCAGGGCGAGCGCGCCCTCATCGCCAGCGCCAGCTTGAACCTGGACTGGGAGGCAATTGGCAGGTCCTGCGCCGAGAACAACAACGTCTGTCTGTCCTGGACTCAGCTGGAGATCAACGCCCAGAAGGAGCTGGACAGGAAGCTGATTAAGGTCGCTGGCGTGCCCAGGGACTCCATCGTGATAGACCCGACGACAGCGGCGTTGGCCTACGGTCTGGACTTCGCCTACAGCAACATGGAGAGGATAAGGATAGGCGCTCTCAAGGGCGACCAAGAGCTGGCCTTCCCCATGTCTTCCGGTACCACCAACGCCTGGGGTGTCAGAGAGGCCTGGATGATAGGTTCCCCGAACAAAGAAGATTCCGACTGGGGTGACAGGATGTTGAGAGGTCCCATCTGGGAGATCCTGACCGGGTTCTCGCTGGCCATGGCCGGTGTTGACATCTTCATGATGATGAACCCGATTGCAGTTGCTTACCTCCAGGAGATCACACAGTCGCTGATGGGTCTAATCGAGGCAAAGACGCCGGATACCACCAACTGGATTACGACGGAGGCCTGATACCGATGAAGGAATCTAGCCCTCTCAACCTGTACAAGTTCCTGCCTAAGACAAACTGTGGCGAGTGTGGTGATGAGACCTGCATGGCCTTTGCCGCGGGTCTGATCGCAAGAGAGAGAACGATCGACGAGTGCAAGCCTCTCTTCGATCCGGAGAAACAGAAGAAGTACGGCAAGAAGCTGGCCCAGCTCAAGGAGGTCCTCGCACCAGAGGTGTCTCTGATCTACCTCGGTACCGGCGACCAACAGATCAAGGTCGGTGGCGAGGACGTTATGTACCGCCATCAGATGACGTACTTCAACAAGCCACCATTTGCCTATGACGTGACCGACGCGATGGACGAGGCCGACCTGGTAGAGAGGGTCAAGCTCATCCACAGCTGGAAGAAGTTCTACATCGGCAACTGGGAAAATGTGGAGATGGTGGCCGTAAGGTCCGTTACCGGCGACCCCGACAAGTTCGCAAAGTGCGTCAAGAAGGTCATGGAGAACACCGACAAGCCCCTGATCCTCTGTTCCTTCGACCCCAAGGTCCTGAAGGCAGGCCTCGAGCTGGCCGCCGAGAAGAGGCCTCTCATCTACGCCGCCAACAAGGACAACTGGAAGGAGGTCGCACAGCTAGCCTACGACTACAAGGTCCCCGTGACCCTGAGCTCGCCCTTCGATCTGGACGGTCTGAAGTCGCTGGCTATCACCTTCAGGGAGATGGGGCTCAAAGACCTGGTACTCGATCCAGGCACCGCGCCCAACGGCGAGAAGCTCCAGGAGAGCCTCCAGAACTTCATAAAGCTCAGGAGAGCTGCCGTGGATGAGGGTCAGAAGGACTTTAACTATCCGGTCATGTCCATCCCCCTCAACGCCTGGTTCACCACCGACGACCCGGTGAGGGGTGCTTACTGGGAGAGCGTCCTGTCCGCGACCTTCGTGATCCGTGGTGCAGACATAATGATCAGGCATTCAATGGAGCCCCACAGCGTCATGCCCGACATGCACCTGAGGTTCAACATCTATACCGACCCCAGGTCGCCTGTGAAGGTCAAACCAGGTCTGAACAAGGTGGGCAAGCCGGACGAGACTTCGCCCATATACCTCACCACCAACTTCGCCCTGACCTACTACACGGTGGAGTCTGACCTGGGGTCCAACGAGATAGATTCCTACCTATTGGCCGTGGATACCGATGGCATCGGCGTCCAGGCTTCTGTGGCAGGCGGTCAGATAACCCCCAGCAAGATCAAGGACTCCTTCGCGGAGGCCGGGGTCGACTTCGAGAAGACCAGCCACAGGTCGTTCATCCTCCCGGGGATGTGCGCCAGGTTCAGCGGCGAGCTGGACGAACTTTACAAATACAAGGTGAAGGCCCTCGTGGGTCCTGAAGACTCGGGACGTATCCCTGGCTGGATGAAAACGCAGTGGCCACCAAAATGGGAAGAGGAGTAAGTTAAGTGTTAAGTGTGCCCGGGGGGGCACACCCACATTTTTTTTTAGTTTCCAACCAAAGGAAGGAGTTACTCGTCCAGCACCTCAGGCTCGCCCGGAGCCAAAAGAAGCTCTTTGAACAGCAGTATCTCTACGACCTGGGCCACGTACCGCCTCTGCTGGTACCTCTGGAGGTCCTCGGTCATCCTCAGCTCGCTATCAATCTGGACCCTGATCAGAGCCATCCTGAGGTCACGCTTATCCTCTTTGTCGAGCTCGAGGGAACATATCTCTTCCAGAAACCGGGGCAAGCTCACGGGGTCTTTCAGCACCCTGGCCAGGAGAAGTACGTGTCCTCTCGGCTCGGAAGGTTCGCTCTTGCCGGTCAGCGTTTCCAGGTCACTCATCGAGTACCTTTCGCCGTCTATGATCGTGTAGTTCATATCTTCATATCCTTCTTCAAGATCGATCTGCATATCTCCAGGTCCCGGGACGTGTTCACGTTCACCGCCAGCTCGATTTTATCCATTATCAGATGGTAATCTTCCTGCTCCTCTTTGATCCGCGCTCCGTTGAGCACGTTGATCCCCGCAGGGACGATGAACTCTCCCTGGTAGTTGAAGAGGGCGTCAGGTCTGCTCCCTATCTTGCGATGGATCTCAAGAGGGGTGTGCACGGAGAGCGCAGGTTCTGTCACCTTCTCGTAGACCTTCAGGATCTCGTCTACGATCCGGTCTTTCAGGAGCGGCAGGTCGGCCATCACTATGAGAACCGGTCTTTTTATTCTTGCCGTCTCTACCGCGATGATCATGTCGGGGACGTATCCGTTGCAGGGGGTCTCCACCGTCATCAGGCCTCTCTCCTCGGCCCACTTCTTCGTTCTTGGGACGTTTGGGGTGGTGGCCACGAAGATCCTCTCTATCAAACTTTTTTCCAGGGCTCTAATGACGTAATCGATGAGAGGCCGCTCCAGCAACCTCGCCATCGGCTTCTCGCCCATCTGGAGCCTGGTTCCCAGGCCGCCTGCCATCACCACGGCATCCAGGTCAGCGCCCCCCCCATAGCTGCAGATGTTACCAGTGCCATGGCCCGGCCGATCTCGTTCGCGGCTCCGAAACCATCGCCGGTAGCGCCGCCGAAGTTTCTCTTCGATACCTTCACCAGGTAGAAGGCAGAGATCTGAGAGGTTACGATCGCCGCCAGCCCCAGAGCGCCCAGGATCGCTCCACAGATCAATGACGCTATGACCAGACCGATCAGAAAGTCGGACGATGTGGTGTTCTCGATGGCTATCTGGCCGAACCCTTTATGGAGCGGGTCGGAGAATGCGGCAAAGGTGATCATGGACTGCTTGGCAGAGACCTCGGCTGCTATCAGGATCAGAGGAAGCAAGGCCAGAGGCACGACGGCCAGGGCGGCAAAGATGGCGAGTATGGTGACCACCACGAAGATCACGCCTCCTGTCCCTATGTAGACGTCCTTCATGGCGCTGATCTTCTTCTCCCTCGTGGAATGGACGGTCACCCCGTCTGCGAAGTCGGCCAGGCCGTCGGCATGGTTTATCCCGCAGATCTTGTAGATCACCACCAGTACCAGGACGGCGACTACGCCCTGGGGCGCAAACTCTGCCAGAACCCAGGCGGTGAGGGCAAATATCAGTCCCAGGACCGCTCCTATGACCGGGAAGATGTAGATATGCCTCATCAGGGCTTCGATCCCCTCCATGGAGATGCCCACCGGTATGGTGGAAAGAAAACCGAAACCCGATCTGAGAGCGAAGAAGAGGTCCCTCAGTAAAACACCGCCCTGGTATACATGTTCGCAGAGACCCCTCCTATCAGACCGCCGATCACATCGTCCATGAAGGGACCGAGCCTGCCCAGGATCCCTGGTTTGGCCTTGTCGTATCTGACGTAGTCGAAGGTTCCTTTGTATCCTCCTACGTACTTGGCGATGCTCATCCCCAGCACTTCGTCCGCTATGAGGTAGGTCAGGTCCCGCTCGTAGTCTGAGCTGTTCATGCTGGGGAGGTTGGCCTTCCTTCCTTCATCTTCCAGAAGAACCCCAGCATATATCAAGAGACAGAGGTTGGGGTCGGAGAGGGCCAGGTCCAGCTCTCGTCTGAAGACCTCTTCGGCTTTCTCACGGGTCTCCACTCCTGGATGGGGTACATAAAGCTCCAGAGCAGCAAAAACGATCTCATCGATGGATATGCCTACTTCCTGGAGTACATCTCGGATATCTCTACCAGGCGCCATGTCTATCGTCAGGGTAAGTGTCCTGACCGGATAAAAGGGTATCCGCGCCTCTTGGGAGAAGTTATTTAAAGTTTTATGTCCAGGTATTATATGGGATTTTTATGAAGACTTTGGTAAAGATATTTGTCGATCACGAACACCTGGGTCGCGTGATGAACACATTGACCGAACTGGGGATAACAGGCTTTTACCTATACGAGTACAAGGGGATGGCACCCAAGACCTGGAGAAATTTCCAGCTGAGCGAAGATCCGGAGAAGACCGTAAAGGCTATCAAACATCAT
Organism: Methanothrix sp.; assembly: GCA_030611205.1. Lineage (GTDB taxonomy): Archaea > Halobacteriota > Methanosarcinia > Methanotrichales > Methanotrichaceae > UBA204. The sequence continues at coordinate 8,443 of JAUWQF010000003.1, read as the reverse complement.
GCAGAGCCGGGGGTGCTGGTAAATACCGTAATCGATGACGGTGAATGTGAACGCGTGGTCAAAGTGCTGGAGCAAGCTTTAAAAGGAATAAGGTATACGGTATTGGGGCATACTGTTTCTATCATGAAGGTAAAAGGGGATTAATCTGTCATGCCGGATTTGAAAGAAGATGTGGAGTCCGTTCTTGGGGTCATCCGGAACGCGCTGCGGATGGAGGGTGGCGATATCGATCTGATTGATGTCAGCGAGGAGGGTGTCGTCAGGGTGAAGCTGCTGGGCAGCTGTGCCGGCTGTCCCTTCTCTCAGATGACCCTGAAGAACTTCGTGGAAAGAGAGTTGAAGAGCAACGTCGTTGGCGTAAAGGAAGTTGTGGCGGCATAGAACCTGCCAGCGAGCATTTCCATCTATGAGATGCCTCGCGGTAGATGGTGCTTTTGGTGCATGTTGTCATCGATATGATGATTCAAAATACCGAGGTTTAACCTGTGTTTCCAACAAAGAAAGTTCAGTCGTTGATAGGATCTAAGATCCAGGTAGAAATGAAGGGACCATTGCGTCACGTTCTTGAGGGTACCCTCAACAGTGTGGACGACTATCTCAACATCCATCTACAGGAGACCGTGGAGGTAGTGAACGGGAAGAGGATGCGATCGCTGGGTTCGGTTGTACTCCGGGGAAACAACATAATCATGATACGCCCCGTAGAGTGAACGTCCGGGTGTCTCGATGTTTGAGGAGGCGCTGGAGTGTATCAAGGCCAGCGAAGATGGTGTTCTGCAGTGCGATCTGTGGAAGAGACTCGATATCGATTCTCGCAAGTGCTCTCGTATAGTCATCAAGTTGATGAATAAACAACTCATCACCAGGGAGCCGGAATCGGTTAAAGGAGTTCGGACCTATAGGTTACGCTGTACGGAGGTTCCTAATTCGAATCGGTTCAAGTCGCTCCTCACAGATAACATATTTGAGCCTTGTGCAGGGTGCATCTTAGACTGCGTTCCCGAGCACTGTCCAGAGCTAAGCGAGTGGATATTTACCATCATAGTATCTGGAAACGCCGATCTGGATCACAGTGCCAAAAAAGTCCCGACCGGGATCCAGCCTTGAGAGCCCTTCTGTTATGCACCAAAGATAGGGCATCTCAATAAGGAGTCTCCCGGGGACATCCTCCCTACAAAGCTCAAAGGAGCCAAACGGCAAAGCCCGACTAACTAGTATATAATGTAATACATCATATACAATAAAAATCTATCAGACACTTATCTGGTCTTCCCCGAAGCCTTTTTTGACTAATATCTTTTTTATACGCCCGATATGGTTGCCTTGCAACTCGATGACGCCGCGGACGTCCTTCACGGTCCCGCCACATGCAAGCTCCGACTTTAGATACGTCGAGAGTTCGTGAAGGTCTATCTCATGAGGATCTATCCCTTGGATCACCGTAACCTCTTTGCCGTACCTTCGTCTGTTAATCTTCACTGTGATCCTCTGCTGCTCCTTGGCTACCTCTTCGCATATGCAAAGGTCTTTGGGAAGACCGCATACAGGGCACATCTCAGAACTCATCTTCTGGTATTTACCTCCGCCTAACGAGAAAATCCTCCCTTCGGTCGGATTTACTCGAGTACATAAAGTTATACTTTATGTACTACAAGAAAATGCTCACTTACGCTCACATTTACTTGGGCACATAAAGTTATACTTTATGTACCATATGGAAAATGGGTAAGGCGGTATGCTATTAAAGTTTGATGGTGAGACTGTTGGATAGGGTCAGCCGCCTCTTCCTTTGAGCTCTCTCCTCCTCCTGATGAGCACCTCCACGAGAAATATGGCCAACGCGGTGAAGAGAAGCGCCCCTCGCCTGCTCACCCTCTGCTGGGTGGTAACGGTGCTTCTATTTCTTGCTTCTTCCACCAGCTCGCTCCTCACCTTCGCCTCGGAAAATATTCTCCCGCCGTTGGCCATTATCAGCCTTGAAAACTCGGGGTTGGGCCCAATATCCCTGAACTCGATGGGATAGTTCACGGCGATCGCATAATCGCCGATGCGGTATACTCCTTTCTTTTCTGGGGTCAGGGTGGCCCTGTACCGATTATCTCCCACCTTTTCCAGGTCTAGATCTTGGCCCGATCCTATACTAGGAGGGCTCTCGCTGATTATGGAGATCTCCATGGGCGTACCCACCCATCCATCGGTGGCATCTATCCTTCCGGACTCTGGCCTGGGGTCGCCCACCGCCCAGTTCACGGTTCTGGAGATGAAAATCGAGTTCTGGGCGGAGTAGAGCTCCGGAGACCACATGGTGCCGTCATCGGTTGCCAGAGAGGCCACCCTGCCCAGGCCGTATCTCCAGGTGGTGAGGATGGGTTTCCCGCTAGCCATGACCACCAGTCTCTGAGATCCCGATCTGGGGGTGACGTCATTGAACCCGGTTACGTTGGCCTTCAGATCCAGATCCGAGGTGATGTAATGTCTGGGGTTGAAGATCATCAGGTTATACGCGCTCACTGGTGCTTCTTCTTCCACCACCGCCTCTGCCTCGGTGGGCTCTCCTGTCTTTATGGTCACCGATCCCGGATAGACCGCGGAGTAGTACGCCGACCCCGTCTTCTCTGCCAGGTCGACGAACCCGCCGGGTGCACCTTCGAAGGACTTGACCTCTATCAGGTATACGTTTGCGCCCATGTTATTGATCATCCCGATGGATCGCTGATATGTTTCGGGGTACTCCTTCACCCTCCCGTCGGAGATCACGACGACCTCGCCCTCGGTCCCCGTCGAGTTCAGCATATCCCAGGCCAGATTCAGACCGGCATCCAGCTGGGTCTCCTCTTGCGATCCGGGCATGGGGTCGAGGTGTCTTATCCGATCTTTGATCATGGTCCCGATCCTGAAAAGAGGTGCGGGTGAAGATACCACCCTGGCCTCGGTCCCGAAGATCACCACACCTATCTGGTCGTCCTGGAACTGAGGCGACTTGAGCAGCTCGATCGCCAGCGATTTTTCGTACTCCAGAAAGGTCGTCCCGCCCACGGCCATCTCGCGCCGGGTGCTCCCCGAGATGTCTAGGACCAGGATCACGACGTTCCCACCTTCGAAGATGCTGGGTGCAGACCTCACGGGCAGGAACTTCTCCAGGGACGAGTTTAGATAGTTCCCGAAGTCGTAGGAGTTGCTGCCGCCCACCACCACCAGCCCGCCCCCTTCGCTCACGTACTCATCGAGGGCGTCGAGGTCGGACCGGTACTTTTGATCGTCCAGGACTACGGCCTTGTACCTTTTATCGGGATCGTAATCGGAGGCCTCGGTGACCTTGTACTGCTTGGAGAGAACGCTGGCGAGGGGTGAAGAGCCCTTCATTACCAGTAGTACATCCGGCTTGGGTACGACGTAGACCGCTTTTTGGTACTGGTTGTTCATTCGTTCTCTATCTTCTTGAGGATATATGGTCGCCTTGAGGAGGTGAGGTCCCGTGGTCAGGAATGTATGGGACATCCTGATCGATCTCGACCTGCCCTCCTCGTAGAGGTGATTCTGATAGATTATCCTGTCGTCGGCGCGGACGGTGAGGATGCCCTCGAAATTTCCACCCGCCCATCTCAATATCACGTTGAAGGGGTAGTCCCCACCCAGAACGGCGGTGTACGTCCCGTCGATCTCCACGCTGGCGTCTTTGGCTATCGGTTCGATTACGATTGCAAAGACTGTGGTGTTGGCCGACCGGGCCAGGACGAGCGCCTCCTCCAGGTCTCTGCCTTTGTTGTTGTACCCGTCTGATACCAGGACCTGGGTGCTTCCTTGCTGGGCGTACTGGAGTATCTTGTCCCCCAGGGGGGTCGAGGTTCCTGAGAAGGTTCTCAGCTGGGAGTTTGGCAGCTGGTCATAGACCCGTTGAGCCGTGCCCGGGTCGAATATGTCCATGGAGTCCGTCTCGTCCGATATCACGGTGATCATGGGTCGCTTGGTCTGGGTGGTCTGGGTGACCACCACGTAGGGGTTGGCCAGGGCTACCACCAAGAGGGCGAATACGACCGCCCTGCTCAGGACGAGGACCTTGTTCTTGCATCGCCTGATAATTATCGCTCCCGCCACGAGGATGAGGGGCAGCAGCCAGAGAAGCCCGGGCTCGGCGAAGAATATATCCTCCATCAAGCCTCTCCCCTCCTCTTTATGATGACCAGCTCCAAAGCTATCATCGCCGCCGCTATCAGGATCAGCCAAGGCGACAGATCCTTCTCGATCAGCTTTTCAGAGGCGGTCCCGGTGGTGAAGGTGCCTGTGGTGAAGCTCTCGCCACAGCTTAGGTCCGACTCTCTGGGGTCGTACATGTTGGCTACCACGGTTTTGCCCTGGAACTTGTAGACGCCCACCATGTCCAGCAGCAGGTTTTCCGTGGTGATTATGCCCTCGGGCGTTTCCACCGCCGTCGTTTCGCCCAGCCTTATGATCTCACCTGTGCGCATGTTCGCCTCCGATGCGTCGGGCACGTCTGTAAGCCAGTTGATCATCTTGTACCAGAATATGGGATACTCCGGTCTTTCGTGGAAGTCGCTTTGCCCGGGCACCAACCCCAGGTATATCACAGTACCCGCCCCCAGCCTCCAGTAGGACAGAACCGGAACGCCGTTGGCCTCTACCATGGTCACCGAGCGGCTGCGAGGCCTGGCGTCGGGGCGGCCGTAGACTCCGATCTCGTCGAAGTGTATTCCCTCGGTGAAGACCGGCGACCTGACCCAGAGGAGAGCGGTACCGTTGATCATGCCCTCGACCCTCACAGGGAGGTATTCCGGGCTGATATTCGGGTTGGTGGCCAGGTAGATCACCCTGCCTCCTCGGTGGACGTACCTGTTCAGCTTGCCGTCAGCGGTGGCGTTGGTCGTCACAACCAGGTCGAAGCTATCATAATCGCCGGAGCGGCTGACGTCGACGTTGGGCAGCGACTCCAGCGCGGCGAGGGCAGGACCCACCTCGCCCAGGTAGAGGACCTTTCTGGGACTGTGCTCGGGGGCGTAGATGTATACTTTGTTGTCCGCGAAGATGGCGTCCTCGACGTCCAGAGAGAGGACGTTGATCCCCGGAGATGCCTCGAAGGATAGGTAGTGATCGGATCCCGATTCGATGGTTACCGAGCTGGCGATCGAACCACCGGGCCCGCTGATCTCTATGGGGACGCGTCTAGTATTCCCGAAGTTCCGTATCAGGCCCTCGTACTTTATGCCGACGCCCGACTCCTCGATCCAACCGCTCACCATGGCCACGTTCTCGCCGCCCCCACCTGAGTCCGCGAAGACCACCTGAGTCCCTTTGTTTTCGATCAGGCCCCGGGTTGTCTCGGGGTCATCGCCCACCCAGCTCAGAAAGTCGGAGACCACCAGTATCTGCCCACCATCGGCACCCAGGAGGCTCTTGGCCATGATCATCCCACCCGAGAGGTCCGCGGGAACTGCTCTTGGCGATATCCTCGCCAGGACGGCCCCCGCCTCGGCCAGGCTCCCCTCGCTGAGGGCCACGAGGGGCACGTTCTCTGCCAGGACGATGCTGATCCTATCGTGCTCGGATACGTACCGGCCGGCGATCTTCACCGCCTCCTCGAAGCTGGTCTCCATGCTGGCCGAGACGTCCATGACCACCACCAGATGGCTGCCGCGAGCACCCTCGGCCACGACGAAGGGTCCTGCGGCGGATATCACCAGCAGACAGATCGCCAGGAGCTGTATCCAGAACAAGGGGTCGGTGATAAACCGTCTGATCGCGACAGAGGGCCGGGCCTCGTCCTCCTCGATGAAGAGGAGAGAGGGAAAAAAAAGGTCCTTCGGCTTGGCCCGGATCATGTAGAGTATTATCAGGGGCACGACGCTGAGCAGTCCCAGGAGGGCGAGGGGGTTTATGAAGGGCATCGGTATATCTGATGTAAATAAACGTGAAAAGGTTTGCGCAGGGTCTCTCTTCCGGGCCAATATTCTTAATACGATTAAGGGGCCTAGTCTTGTTCGATCTCTCACATTGAGGTGTCTAGGTTATGGCCAACGTCATGGAAGTCTATCAGCTTTTGCCTAAGACGAACTGCAAAGAGTGTGGATACCCCACCTGCATGGCTTTCGCGGTTGCGCTTCTGGGCAAGGAGAAGATCATCGAGGACTGTCCCCCCCTCATCGAGAATCCCAAATACGAGAAGAAGCTGGAAAAACTTCGGGAGCTTCTCGCACCTCTGATGTCCGCCGACGCCACCGAGACGGGGATGATAATTCACACCGACAAGTGTTATGGGTGTGGGAACTGTGTGGTGGCCTGTCCCGTAAACGTGGCGAACGACCCCAAGGGAACCGCACTGGGGTTTGGCCCGAAAAGCGGCAGGGCCATCCTGATGGTAGAAGACGGGGTGATCAAGTGCGTCAACGTGGAAGAATGCAGGCGTTTTGGTCCTGAAAAGATCCTGTGCAACGCTTGTGTTGTAACCTGCCCTGGCAGGGCGATCGAGTTTATCTAGGTGGTCTTTATGGCAGTTTGTACCGGTTGTTCTTTGTTATGTGATGATATTGAGTTGGAGTGCGATGACGGAAAGATAAGCCTTACCAAGAACCTCTGCCGAAAGGGAGAGGGACGCTACCGGTCCCTTCGCGAAGACCGGCTGGTCCCCGCCGTAGACGGTGTGAAGGTGAGCTTCGACGAGGCCATATCCAAGGCGGCGGAGATGCTGGGCGACGCAGAAAATCCTCTTCTCTTCGGTTGGAGCAACTCCACCCTGGAAGCTCAGAGGATCGGCATAGATCTGGCCAAGAAGCTCGGTGCGACCATCGATGATACCTCCTCCTTCTGCCAGGGGTACCTCATGGAGAAGGTTCTGCGGGGTGAGTACCCGACCTGCACCCTGGACGAAGTTCGGAACTTCGCCGATGTATTGATCTACTGGGGGTCCGATCCATCCAGCAGCCAGCCCCGTCATATGTCCCGGTTCTCCTACTTCCCCCGGGGTGAGAAGAGGCAGAGGGGGTACGAGGAGGACCGGACGGCCATAGCGATCGACGTCAGGAAGTCGCCTACGGTCGTCATCACCGCAGATGGCTTCTTCAGGATCCCGCCGGGCGGCGACGCAGAGTTCATAGAGGCCCTGCTGGCGGCTCTGGGCGGGAAGATGCCCAAAGTCAAGGATAAGAAGATGAAGAAGAAGATCCTGAAGCTGGGAAGCACCCTCCGAAAGGCGGAGTTCGGGGTGATCTTCCCCGGTCTGGGCCTGATCTACTCCCTCAAGGACGAAATTGACAAACTCACGCCTCTGATAACCAGGCTGAACGAGGTTGCCAGCTACAAGCTGATCCCCATGGTGGGCCACTATAATATGCGGGGCTTCAACCAGACCCTGCTGGAGGAGACCGGCCACATAAACAGGGTCTCGTTCAAAGATGGGGTAGAGCACGGCCCCCAGTTTGCCGTCACCGAGGCCGTGAACGACTGCGATGCTTTGATGGTGATCGGATCGGATCTCATATCTGCCCTGCCTGCGGCCATATCCAGGAAGGTGGCCCGGATCCCGACCGTAGCCATAGACCCTCACCGTAACCTGACCACCGATATGGCTCGGGTGACGATCCCTTCTGCCCTATCGGGCTTAGAGGCAGGCGGGAGCGCTCTGCGGATGGACGGGGTGAAGATCGAGTTCGAGCCGGTGATAGAGAGCGGTTATCGATCGGATGCGGAGATATTGTCCAGGATAATGGAGGCGGTCTAGATGGCGAAGGTCGAGGTTACCATAGTGACCTACAGGGACATCTTCCAGGAGGAGGCAAAGGAGATCGGGCGCTACAGCGACGAGTACCGGGACCTGAGCGCGCTGATACTGCTGGACAGGGGCGATATGAAGCTGATCGAAACGGAGGACGGCCAGACCGTCCAGGTGGATACCGACTGGGGAACGGTGGTGGTGACGGCCAAGCTCTCGGAGGAGGACGAAGAGCATCCTGGCCTGGCCTTCATGCCCAACAGCCCCTGGTCGAACCAGCTCGTATCCGGGGATACCGGGACGAGCAAGATACCCGAGTTCAAGAGGATCAGGGCCAAGGTATCGGCCACCGACAAAGAGGTCGATACCATATCGGATCTGGTGGAGAGGATAAGAGCAGATTAGAGCAGATTAGACCGGACGTATGACGTATGACGACGATGAACCTGGTATCCATAACCGACCTGACGGCAGAAGAGATCCTGGAGATCCTGGACAGGTCAGACGAGCTCAAGAGGAGCAGGAGCAGGAGCCGGTCGGAGACGGGGCAGGTGCTGGCCAGAAAGAGCCTGGCGACCATATTCGAGAAGCCTTCCACCCGGACCAGGGTCTCTTTGGAGGTGGCCATGACGGCCCTGGGGGGGCATGCTCTCCACCTGAGCAGCAGCGACCTCCAGCTGGGGCGCGGGGAGACCATCGCCGATACGGCCAGGGTTCTCTCCC
>JAUWQF010000091.1 GCA_030611205.1 Methanothrix sp. | reverse complement strand
TTATCCAGAGGCGTAGCATCGAAGGCTGGGTTGTATACCTTCACATTTGACGGCGCCAGCTGAACGCCGCCCGCCCACCGGACCTCGTCTGGATCTCTCTCTTCGATGACTATCTCCTCCTCCCTGACCTCTTCTCGGTCTATTCTTTGGCGAGGAGGGGGCATCAGCGTGCCTGCGCCCGCTTGCGGCGGGATGTGCGGGTAGGCGCGCAACTGCGCCGCGGAGCCTGAGGACAGCTGGACTTCGGGCGGCGAGTAGTGGAGCAATGATGATACGCATTATAATATAAAATACGGGCGCAAATAATAACACCTACATTTCGGACGTGCCCCTCCCAGGCATAGTATTTATCTAAACTCCGGTATGACACCACTTCAAATTTGTGCCTGTTCACCACCGACTATGGGATCGCAAGGTTCACAGGATTGACCCATCTGTCGCCTCTATAAGGGCTATCCTCAAGTTTGCATCAGGATCTGACGAAGCCGGATACAGGTGGTTTTGGGATATATGCCAGAGCTTCATCCGCCCTGGTCATCAAGCACATATATCATCGCTCCGGTATCCAGCCGGTATAGAGTCCCCATCTTAGTTCCTTCGCCACCAGCGCTATCTTCTGTCATATCCAGCACCTTTATCGATTCTTTATCCTTTATGATCACCTGCATGTTCGGCTGTCCCGGATTCTTCACCATGGTCATGCTCGCATCAGGATCGAGAAGCTCTGGCACAGTGTAGGTGACCACCAGCGCAACCAGCAGGGCAACCGCGAAGACCATGGCAGCGTCGAAGAGGTTCGCAACACCGCTCATCGGATCTTCGTTCTCATCCAGAATTATTCGTCTTCGGTTTGCTCTCACCTTTCAACACCTCAACGATATACTCCATATCACTCAGATCCTGTGTGTACCACTTTGTTTTAATTAGCAGGATGCAGTAAGCTACCCCTCCAGCTAAAAGACCTAAGACTGTGGTGCTGAATGCGATAACCAGGTTGGCTACAAGCTGATGGATATTCCCGGTGGATAAACCCATGAGCGCGGGCCCCAACGGTATCAGCGTGCCCATAAGTCCGAGCATAGGGCCAACGCGCGACACCAATCGCGCCTGCATAAGTTCCTCTGCTATCTTGAGCTCATAGTCCTGAATCAGCTTCTCTGCCTCGGTCGGCAATCCTCCCTTCTTGACGATCTCCGATTCCTGGATGATCTCCGATAGATCTTTTATGAACTTTCTAAGAATATCATTCGATCCGCAACCTAACAGAACCGTCGATGCCTCTGAAAACCCGCCAGTTTCCATCTTTCTTTTTGCGTTCCTACAGCCCACCTTAAGCCTCTTTAGATCCCTGTTTCTGGATGCATATTCCGATACAAACTGCCCTGCCGATATAAACACCCATGCTATCAGTCCGAGCAGGGCGATGACTACTGGATAGAGCAGGGAGTTGGAGATCATAAACATTGTTCCCATTATTCCCGAAGATACGTCCATTTTTGCTCCCTTTAATCCTTTAACCTGCAGTATCTATATTTCATAAAGCCAATTGTACCGAGACCTGTCATCAGAGAAAAAGAAAGGATGACTTCATCCAGATCCACGGAGCTGCTGGGGATGCTCACCGTTTGAGCCTGCATATATGCAGGAATTATCAATGGAGATAGCAGATAGAGTAACCCGAAGAGGATCATCGCCGTTCCGAGTGCCGAAGGGTCTTTGCAACTGCGGATATTTGCAACGAACGATATGGAGAAGGCTGACAAACAGATGCCTGTGAAAAAAATTGCACCCACCATGGCTCCGACGGCTATATTGCTGTAATCGATCGCAGCGGCCAGTACGGTACATGCAAGAAAGAGTGCGGTCAGACATGCCGGACAGGGAAGCGAGAGCCAGAGAAACGTCTTCCTTGAAAGATCACATCCACATGACTGCCATTCTTTCTTTGTACGCACCCCAAAGTATATGAGTCCGATTGCTATGATGACGTGCATTGTAACGCCGGTTGCAAGAACGTTCTGCGTCAGATCGAGGGGGATGATCCCGATCAGGTAACCCATGGCGATGGATGCGATGAGATAGAGAGAGGCAAAAGAGATGACCTCTCTCCGCCTCAGACTGGCAAAACCGCATCCCAGTCCGGTCTTCAATGCGAGGATCCCAATGCTCATCAGTACGCCGAAGGCGACAAGGTTGGTCATCTCTGTCATATGTTCCTCCCGTACATAGCTAACGACGGCGAAGCCAGAACCCCGCACCAACCAAGGCGATGATAGCGATCACCATGATTATGGCCATCAATGGAGCACCGGATACGGGCAGTGTTGAGGAAGTCTCTGTCATCACCTTTCCTTCAACCTTCTCACCGGTCTCGCTTGTTTCCCTCGTCTCACTGGTTTTTGGTTCTGGTGGAGACTGTTTCTCTATTGTCTCTCTGGTCTCTCCAACACCTGAATATGACGGTTCTGTCTGATTTGTCGCCCTTTCGGAGGAGGAGACCACTGGCACAGAATATTTATGTCTGCTACCGCCATGACGGCTACTGCTGCTACTGCTCTGAGGTTTCTCTTCTGCGCCCGGCTGAAGCATACCCTTCATATACGTATCAAGCAACGGGTTTCCGCAGCAGACCACACAGCAGCAGGGACCGTATTTTTCGACCGACTGCTGGTATTCCTCTGCGAGCGCTGTTTTTATCTCATCAGATGGGGTCCAGTATCCCTTCCGCGTCGATTCCAGCATCGTTGCCGTAATGTCTTGAAGTGCGTATGGGTTATTTTTGTCGAAGAATTCCTGCATACCGAGGTTGTATATATCCTGAACATAGACATCATAGACCTGGTTCCACATATCTTCTGTGATGAGGTCTGGATTGACGGCATCCCATGACCACAAATCCGTAGTAAACTGGTCCATATACCGTGCGCCATCGTATCCATGCTCCATCATCCCTTCGATCCATTTCGGATTGAAATACCTTGCACGAAGTTCTCTGTTCAAGAAGTGACTCAATGTCTCAACTCTCGGATTGTTTATCGCTCTCAGATTGTTTATGTACATATCAGGGGCGTTTCCTGAGACGCTCTCGATCGCTAAACTCAATCCGCCAAAGTAATTAGCAACCTCGGAATGGTCTAACACGCCGTAAACGTTCGAGCTGCGGCTGAAGACAGCCACTTCGACTCCGTTGAGATTCTGTTTGAATAGATCGGGTGAGTGCATGCCCCATATATCCTCTCCATATACATTACCCTCTCTGTTGATGTAGAGTTCTGCAAGCTCGCTTCTATCTTCCCACGTATGACTGGCGGGGATTGCATATTCGAGACCCGTAGCGTGTGCACCCGGCGCTTCAGAAAATATCCCTGCCGCTGAAAGCAACTGTGCCATCGACTCATTGTAACCGGCATCTATCAATGCCTGATAGATCAGCTCAGAATCTTCTTTGACATAATTCGGATACTCTGTATCGTTTGCCTGTGCAGCAAGCCTGACAGCCCGGTCAATCCAGTGGATATTATTTTCAAAGATGTCCCTGTATGTTCCTGAGGTCACAACCACGACATCGATTCTCGGTCTTCCAAGTTCACTCGAATTGATCAACTCAAGCTCGCTTACACGGTCCTTCTTATCCCACACAGGCTTTACGCCAAGCAGATACATTATCTCTGCTTCCATGACGCCCTGATGCAACATGGTTTCCGAAGCCCACAGTACGAATGCAACCTTCCTCGGATATTCCCCGGTTTTGTTTAGATGCTCCGCAAGCAACTGATCTGCCACACTCACGCCAACGTTCCACGCAGCATCGGTTGGTATGATTCTTGGATCAAAGGCATGAGGGTTTCTTCCGGTTGGCAGAGCATCCGGATTCCTGATCGGATCATCCATGGGACCTGGTGGGATGTATTTACCCTCGAATGCATCCAGTATCCTTGGTATCTCGATCTTGCATCCGGCAATTCTGTCTGCATACTCCATCGAGAGATTCAGGTCTTCTGTGATGTCATCCGATCGCTGTTCCAACACGGCATCCTGTGCAGCCACCGGAATTGAACCGTTGAGCAGAACCTCGGTTAACAACTCCGTAGTAACTCCTTCAGAAGCATTTATCACAGACACATGCTCTTTGAATTCGTCTCCAAGCATCGCCTCTACCAATTCCACCAGACTTTCATTGGTCGGGGGATCGCTCAGTATGTGTGGACCGTATGGTATATATTCTGCCTTTATCTCATTGAGATAAGCATCTAATCGCTTGACAAAGTTATCAAACGCGGTCGCGTTGTTTATTATTGTATTGATGTCTATCTCAAGATCGCGATCGAGACTCAGGTTTATGCACTCTCCTATAATCTCGCTCTTATATCCTTCCTTCACATCCCCTTCTTCTACCGTCTCATACAGCGATATCGTCCGTTGTAGATTCGATAGATTCCAGTATAGCCCGGATGGAACGACTGTCGGCATATAATCTACAACAACCGCATTTGTTTTTGCTTTGCTGCTTCTGGGATCCCCTGCCTGAATCGGATATGGCTTTATATGCGGCATGTCCTGAAGGAGCAGCCCGGACCAATCATACCTCGACGGCGTAACCGCTTTTCCTGGCATCAGTGTCATCTGTGAAAATACCGCGAATAGTGCATCAGCCCCGAATTCTTTATTCAGCCAGAAATAGAACGCTAAATACTGGTGATGTGGTGGTATCGCACCTTCATAATACATCACTGTCTCGTTTTGCGCGAATCCCCACGTTGGGTGCGGGAGAAGCAGCACATTACCGAGCTGAATCCTTGGAATGACGAGATACCTTCCCGTCTCGTTTTCATAGACCATTATCTCGCCTGGCGCTGGTCCCCATCGCTCTATCATTTCATTCTGCTTATTCTCGGGGATACTCTCGAACCACTCGAGATATTTGCTCTCCGGAATCAATATCATGCTTCCGTTCTCCACTCTCTCGTTCAGTATCTCCTGTGCCCATGTCCCAACGTTGCTTTCGTTCCGCATCATTTCAACGAGTCCTGTCTTGTCTGGCAGCGGTTCGGTTCCAACATCATATCCCCTCTCCTTCATCGCATCCAGCATCTTCGCCAAACTCGCGGTAGCGTCAAGGTAATAATCTATGTCCGCGCCAACACTTCCTTTACCGCCGCCCTCGCTGTAGTATGTTATCGCAATCTTCTTATCGAAATTATTCATCCTGTGAAGATGTGCCCGTGAGACTGCCCTCTCTGCTAACCAATCGATCTGGTAGTCTATTGGTTTCTTGTATTTTGAACCACTAATTGGATCTATTGCATTTCCAGCAACGTATATGAACTCGGTAATCCCATCCAATTCTGGAATTGCAATAGCCCATGCACCCTCTTTCTTGCTGAGCCCACGGGTGTTGTTCTCCCATACCTCTGGCGGGGTATAGTATGTCGTTACGAGTTGCATTGGAGTAACGTTCAAATTCCGCAGATACTCGATTGCCTTCTCCGGATTTTTATAATGCATTCGGGAGTGTGAGGTGGACAGAATAACAACATCCACAAGGGATTTGTTATCCTGTATGAAATATTTCGATGAATTCGGGTCGTTGTAGGTGTAGGTTGCGTATATTACATTTACTCCCTTTGACTCGAGCGATCGTATCAAGGTATCGTACATAAGAGCGATGCCACCCTTCGGAGGGACATAGATGTACTGGATGCCTACCGTGACGTTTGAGGCGTTGTACCTTCCGGTTGATGTATACCATGTCATGTACTCACTGGTCTCATCAAAAACTTTGGGTGCATCCGGATGGTATAAGCCATATAGGGGTAATGGCAGTGGTGGCAATATCTCGGCGCTCAAGTTGCAGAATTTCACGCCTAAGAAAGTTACCAGACGTTTCATATTCTCTTCCCCGACATCTGAGGGAAATTCTCCATATTTCCAGTACTCTTCAATATCAGCGTATTCTGGATTCGATAGATTCACATTCCCAAGGTTGTGTACATCCAAAAAATTTGATGCTATAACATATGCACCGTTAGCCTTCGCCGCTTCCACCGTATCTTTTATTCCCGCCTGAGTTGGAACTCCAATATGAGTAAGGTATATGACCGTTCGATCGCTCAGATTGAGGTTTTCAAAGGATGCGGGGTCGTCTTCTGAAATGTAATGTATCGTCACATTGATTGATTTTGAAATATAGGGATCTTTTCCCGCTTCCTCTATATTGTAAAAATAGGCTGCTACAAAAGCGATCTTCGGCCTATCCTCAGGTGGTTCGGGTGGGTCTACTGCAGTCGTATTCCCATAGAACGTATTATCCATATAGATGATCAGATTATCAATATTCTCATCGCCGCCATAGACCCAGTAATTGGTGATGTTTGCGTCATCCACGTTTCCGATGCTGATGCTTGTGTTCAACTCATGCGCAAAGACATGAGCGCTTCCGTTTATCGTCTGATTTATGCTCACAACGGTCTCGTTATCAAGGGAAGCCAGGAAAACAACGCTCTCATCGCCAAAGTCCTTTAGCCTGGCCTGAGATGCGTTGTATATCTCAACCTCGACCGTGGCATTTGCCGACGCCCTATTCAGCGAATCCCAGTTCTCATCCGTTCCCAGAACGAAGATTATCCTATCCTCTTCGAGCTGTGCAGCTGCAGATAACGGCACAATTAAGAGCACCAGGAACAGGAGTGCAACCGACCGCGCCGTCGGCGCAGATCTTCGCGTACGTTTTATAGCGTATAATTCCATCAGCAGTCCTCATTTATCATTTTTTAGATATATTGCACCTAGATGGTACCTCGGCGATAGGTTCATATATCTTCAATAATATGAAACCAATGTCGGCCCCCATCGTCACCTCTCGACGTTGATGTTTACTACGTTAGGTTGTAAAATATTCTCTGCTAACAAAGTTTGGTTTTGATTAAAAACCAAAAAAGGTTCGTAACTATTCAAGTACCCTAATAAGTAGCTCAAATCAATCGTGAGGATGTGTCATCGGACAATAGTTTGAGAAGCCGCCTGGCCCAGAGTAGCCGGTCACGATGCCGAAGGCCTCTTCCACCTCCTCTAGCATCACCAGAGCGGCGATCCGGTATATCAACCGCCGAGAGAGAAGACAAGCATCTTGGACTGCGTGGACGGCGCCGCCCATCGCGATCGTACCAGAAGACCCGATCCTACAATCCCCGCACCATATCCGACCGCCCGAGTATCCCCTTCTCGGTTATGATACCGGTCACCTTATCCAGAGGCGTAGCATCGAAGGCTGGGTTGTATACCTTCACATTTGACGGCGCCAGCTGAACGCCGCCCGCCCACCGGACCTCGTCTGGATCTCTCTCTTCGATGACTATCTCCTCTTCCTTTCGGCCCAGATCGAAGGTGGAGAGTGGCGCGGCCACATAGAAAGGAATCCCGTGCTCTTTGGCCAGGACGGCATGAGCATATGTTCCCACCTTGTTGAAGACGGCATCGCAGGTGATCCGATCGGCGCCCACGATGACCTTGTTTACCAGACCCTGGCGCATCACCATCCCCGCCATGCTGTCGCAGATCAGGGTCACCGGGATTTTGTCCTCCATCAGCTCCCATGCGGTCAGCCTGCTCCCCTGGTTGAGAGGCCTCGTCTCGCAGGCGTAGACCCTGATATCCTTCCCCTGCTCTGTGGCAGACCTGATCACCCCCAGGGCCGTGCCCCAGTCCACACAGGCCAGCCTGCCAGCGTTGCAGTGGGTCAATACAACGTCACCGTCTTCCAGGAGCTCGGCGCCGATATCGCCCAGAGCCCTGTTGACGGCAACATCCTCGTCGGCCACGCGCTCCGCCTCATTTAGGGCAGTATCTCTGATCTCGTCGGCGTCGGCGTCAGCATCATCCGCGCCCGCCACCGCCATCAGGACCCGGTCCACACCCCAGGACAGGTTCACTGCGGTGGGCCTGGTGCTCTTGATAATATCGCCGGCGCGATCGAGGTCTCTCAGAAGGTCTTCCGGCGCGATCGAACGAGAACAGATCGCTGCCAGGGCCACCCCATAGGCACCGGCCGCACCCAATGCGGGCGCTCCTCTGATCCGAAGGGCGAGGATGGCCTCGCAGAGGTCCTGGACAGTCTCGATCTTGATCGTCACCAGCTCGGCAGGCAGCCAGGTCTGGTCGATCATCCGGATGCCGTCGTCCCACCAGATGGTTCTCACGTCTCTCACCTGCGATCGATGACCTTTCCCGGACCAAGAACGAGCTGGTCCACGTTATCGAATATGCCGTGCTCCAGAACGCCCGGAAGAGCAGAGAGCTCTGACGCCAGGCCCCGGGGATCCTCTATGATCCCGAAATCGACATCGATCACCAGGTTCCCGTTATCGGTGATCACAGGTCCGTCCTTCATCTTGGCCTGGCGTATCTTTGGCACGCCTCCCATATCCTTCACCAGACGTTTCACCAGGTTAGCGGCGATGGGAAGAACCTCCAGGGGCACCGGCACGCTCAGAACCTCTGCGCGCTTGGAGGCGTCGGCCACGATCACGAACCACCGGGCCGAGCAGGATACCACCTTCTCCCGAGCATGAGCCCCTCCACCGCCTTTTATGGCCACCAGGTTGCGATCTATCTGGTCTACCCCGTCTATGGCCAGGTCCAGCACCGGGTGCTGTTCCAGAGTGGTCAGGGGTACGCCACAAGAGATGGCCAGCTCCTGGGCCTGGTAAGAGG
>JAUWQF010000050.1 GCA_030611205.1 Methanothrix sp. | reverse complement strand
TATACCGGGCTGGTTACGACTTCAAGCGGCTCTTTACCATCAGCGAGTATTACGACCGGGACCGAGCCGCCTTTTACAGTGCCATCCAGAACGTTCGGGAACAAGACATGAATATGACCGGGTGGCTTGAGTACTTCGTTGAAGGACTGGCTACGCAGATGCAGGAAGTGGTAGAGCGTGGGAAAGGAGCAATACGCAGTGACCTGATCGTGAAACAATATGACCTGAAAGAGCGGCAGGCGAAGGCATTGAGGTTCTTCCTCGAAAATGACGAGATGCACATGCGAGACATGGAGGCATTGTGCCCTGAAGTTAACAGACGGACGTTGCAGCGGGATTTGCAGCAAATGGAAGCGCTTGGTATTATCAGGCGAAAAGGAGCAGCAAGACAATCCTATTATGTACTGGGAGACAAGACATCATGAGGTATCGCGACATGGAGCGACACCGTATCACGACAAATCACGACACGGATTGCGACATCAACAAGACGGGGGGAAAGCCATGAGCAATATCTACACGGAAGCCACATTCGAAGCAGCTATCGAGCACTCTTTGACAGCAGATGGCGGCTACATGCATGGCGACTCGAACAATTTCGACCGTGGGCGATGTCTTGACCCGACCGTACTCATACCCTTCATCAAGGAAACGCAACCGAAAGAGTGGGAGTACCTCACAAACATCCGGAAGGAGCGCACAGAAGAAACGCTTTTAGACGACCTCTACAGGGCACTAAACTCCGAGCACGAGGGATGCCTGGTGGTGCTGCGCCACGGGTTCAAGTGCTTCGGCAAGCTCTTCCGCGTGGCATACTTCGCTCCGGCAAGCAGCATGAACCCGGAAACGAAGAGACTCTACGAGGCGAACCGCCTTACAGTCACACGCCAGCTCCGCTACTCGGAAAAGCACAACAAAACCCTTGATCTGGTTCTGAGCTTAAACGGCATCCCTGTCGCCACCGCCGAACTCAAGAACCCGATGACAGGTCAGACATGGCGAGACGCCGTGTACCAGTACAAAAATGACCGTGACCAAAACGATCTGATCTTCAGGTTCAAGAAGCGTGCGCTCGTGCATTTCGCTGTGGATCCAGGCGAGGTCTACATGACCACGCGGCTTTCTGGCGGAACCACGCGCTTTTTACCCTTCAACACGGGCAATGGCACCGGCGCTGGCAACCCTGAAAACCCGGGCGGCTACAAGACCGCGTACCTCTGGGAGCAGGTGCTGGAGCGTGACAGTTTCATGGACATTCTGGCACGGTTCGTCCACCTTCAGGTCGAGGAGAAGAGGGTCGGCGGCAAGAAGATCCGAAAGGAGGCAATGATCTTTCCACGCTATCATCAGCTTGATGTGGTGCGAAAGATGGTCCTGGATGCACGTGAGGCAGGCACAGGGAATAACTATCTTGTGCAGCATTCGGCAGGGAGCGGGAAGAGCAACTCCATCGCATGGCTGGCGCACAGGCTGGCAAGCCTGCACAACGATTGTGACGAGCGGGTCTTTGATTCCGTGATCGTCATCACCGACCGCCGCGTTCTCGACCAGCAGTTGCAGAGCATCATCTATCAGTTCGAGCACAAGCAGAAATACCTAGCATCTACGAGAGCTTTAGTATAATATTGTTGCAGAGCATCATCTATCAGTTCGAGCACAAGCAGGGCGTTGTGCAGAAGATCGACCAGGACACCAAGCAACTGGTTCTGGCATTAGCGAAAGGTGTTCCGATCGTGATCAGCACGCTTCAAAAATTCTCATTCATCGTCGAGCAGATCCAGAAGCTCCATAAGAATAATAATAGCTCCTACGATCTGCTGGATGAAGACGGTATTCTCCCTGCCCGGAATTATGCAGTCATCATCGACGAAGCACATAGTTCACAGGGCGGCGAAAGCGCAACAGACCTGAAGGGCACTCTGGCGGCTTCCCAGATACGGAATACAGCCAGGAAGTATGCTGCCGAACATAACCTCCCCGACTACGAGGAGGAGATTCTCCGCACCATGGCAGAACGCGGTCACCAGCCAAACATCAGCTTCTTCGCCTTCACAGCAACGCCCAAATACAGGACGCTGGAGGTCTTTGGCAAGCCCGGTGCGGACGGAAAGCCCGAACCTTTTCACCTTTACAGCATGAGACAGGCGATCGATGAGGGTTTCATCCTCGACGTGCTCAAAAACTACACCACGTACAAAACATACTACCGCCTGATCAAATCCATCGAGGATGACCCTGAGGTGGACAAGAAGAAGGCTGCCCGTGCGCTGGCGCGGTTCATGAGCCTGCATCCCCACAACATCGCTCAGAAGACCGAGGTGATGGTCGAGCATTTCCGGACATTTGTCCGTCACAGGATCGGCGGCAGAGCCAAGGCGATGGTGGTAACCTCCTCACGCCTTCATGCTGTCCGGTACAAGCAGGAATTTGACAAATACATCGATGAGAAGAGTTACACGGGCATCAAGACTTTGGTGGCTTTTTCCGGCGAAGTGATCGATCCGGATGTGCCTGACATGAAGTACACCGAAGTCGGCATGAACGAGGGGATTCGGGAGAGAGAACTGCCCGAGAGGTTCGCAAGCGATGAGTACCATGTGCTACTGGTTGCAGAGAAGTATCAGACCGGTTTTGATCAGCCGCTTCTGCACACCATGTATGTTGATAAGCGGTTGTCGGGCGTTCAGGCGGTCCAGACGCTTTCACGCTTAAACCGCACCCATCCCGGCAAGGAAGATACATTTGTGCTCGATTTCGTGAATGATACTCAGGAGATACTCGACGCATTCCAACCATATTATGAACAAACTACCATCGGTGAACGGGCAGAACCGCGCCAGCTATATGAACTGCAGGCAAGGCTGGATGCAGAGCAGGTTTACTATAAGGCCGAGGTCGAGGAATTTTCCAGAGTATTCTACAAACCCATAAAGAACCAGACGCCTGCGGACCATGCGAAGATGAACGCGTGCATCGATCCGGCTGTGAACCGTTTCAACGAACTTGATGAGGATGCACAGGAGGAGTTTAGCAAGGTGCTTTTTGCCTACCGGAACCTGTACGCCTTCCTCTCACAGGTGATCCCATTTCAGGATTCTGATCTGGAAAAGCTGTACTCGTATATCCGTTTCCTTCTGACCCGGCTCTCCATACGAGGCGTGAGGGCGGCGTACAATTTGGATGATGAGGTTGCGCTCAAGTACTACCGGCTTCAGAAGATCAGCGAAGGGGTGATTGACCTGCATGCGGGAGTCGACCCCACGCCGATTTCCGGTCCTACGTCTGTGGGAACAGGCGTCAGCCATGAAGAGATGATCGAGCTATCGCAACTGATCGATATACTAAACGAGCGCTTTGGAACTGAATTTAAACCTGTTGATCAGCTGTTCTTTGATTCCATTCGTGAAGATGCCACCGCCGACACCACGTTGCGGGAAGCTGCTATGGTTAACACCATGGAGAACTTCGGCTACGTCTTCTTGAAGGCTCTCGAAGGGCTCTTTATCGACCGCATGGACCAGAACGAGGAGATTACGGCTAAGTTTATGAACGAAAGGGAGTTTCAGAAAGTCGTTGGTCAGGATTTGCTGAAAAAGCTGTATGAGCAGATCCGGGCGGACGAGGAGGAGGCGACCGCATAAGATCCCCCCACCACCACCACCACCACCACCACCACCATCGCATTCACCCACAATACAGCCGATACCTGCAGTCCCTGCACTGCCCCTCATCATCCACCATCTCCGTCAACACGCCCGCATCCAGCGGTGCCACTCCCGAACTCACATACGCCCCACCATCCAGTTCATACACCCGCGGTTTCGGCATTGACAGCAGTTCCAGACTCAGCCTCCGCAGAGCGCAACGCTCCAGGTGATCATAGGCCATGACCGCGTTCTCACGCCCTGGCCGATACGTCGGCGCAGAGGACCTTGAGGTCGACGGCAAGCCCTTCGAGGAGAAGATGTAGATGCTTGTAGAACAGTTCCGCGAGCAGCAGGCAGAAGCCGCGAAGCTGGATGTTGCAATCGCAAACAATTTGAAGGAGGTGGGCTATGGCAGATGTGTGGTTGAAAACCGAATGTGGAATGACCAAGGATAGTGTGGTATGACTCGAATCTCCGTTAGTGAGCCTGTTCTTCGCTGGGCGTTGGAGCGCTCACGCCAGGGGGCAAGTCTTGAGCAGAAGTTTCCTAAGCTGCCCGAATGACTGAGCGGCAAGAGCCAACCGACATTGCGTCAACTTGAGGTGCTTGCGAAGGCCACCTCGAGGCCGCTATCGATTGTTTCGACAAGGCTATCGATATAGATCCGTTGTATGCAAAAGCCTGGTATAACAAAGGTGTTGTGCTTGAAGCGCTCCACCGTTATACTGAATCCCGCAAGGCTTTCGACAAGGCAGACCAGCTAGGTTGGTAGGCATAGTCCGGCTGGTCGTGATGGTGACATCGAGCATGCAGTTCTACGTCATAAGCTGTTATGATAACGATTTATGATGTAGAACTACTATCAAAAAGACGCTGTGGAGAGATTGCGCATCAAAGGATTATTATATTCCAGATAGCGCCGTTCATCTCCACACACACCGATAGTGTCCACAGATAGCGTTTCCCTACATAGGGTATGCTTTTGTTGCATTTCTGGATCCTACTATAACCGTGACTTGCTCAAGGTATCTTTTTCCTTCTTTCTGCATCAGGGTCCGCCCCTTCGAATATCCTCCACGATGCAAGTGGGGTCCTCCTCCCGCAGATCTCCCTTGTAATACCTCGCCTTCTGCCGGCACCCGCCGCAGAGAACCTTGTAATCACACTCGCCACAGGCCCCCAGAAGCATCTCTCTCATACCCCGCAGGGCCTTCAGCTCCGGTGAAGGGTCATCGATCCAGATCTCCCGGAAGCTCTTTTCCCTGATGTTTCCCACCACGTCCGGCATGAAATGACATGGATGAACATCACCGTCGTAGCTTATGTTCGCCACCTTCGTCCCGGCAGAACAACCACCGGCGTTCTCCAGCAGCTTCCATGCCCTCTCTCTCCTCACAGGATCGTCCTTGAGCATCTCCAGAAGGTAGGCGCCGTCCATGGGCGAGTCTGTGGAGAGGATCTCTATCTCCCGGTCTTTCAGCTCTGTGGCCGCCTCGGCCAGGAACGTAATCACGCTTCTTCTTTCATCGGCGGTCACGTCCATATCGACGATGTCCGCGCCCCGGCCGGTGGGCACCAGGTGGTAGAGGCAGAACCGGGGGACGTTCATCTCCAGGGCCAGGTCCAAGAGCGCCGGTACCTCATGCCAGTTCTCACGGGTCAAAGTCACCCTCAGACCGGTCTTGAGCCCGGCATCCCTGGCGTTCTTCAGACCCGCCAGGGCACGTTCGTAGGCGCCCTTCACCCCTCTGAACTTGTCGTGGACCTCGGGACGGCAGGAGTCCAGGCTCACTCCTACGTACCTGATCTCTGCCTCTCTCAACAACCCGGCCACCTCAGGGGTTATCAGGGTGCCGTTGGTGGATATCACCGTGCGCAGACCGACGGCCCTGGCGTGGAAGGCGTAGGCGTAAAAGTTCCTGCTCAGAAGCGGCTCTCCGCCGGTCATTATGAGCATGGGGATCTTGAGCCCGGCCAGCTCGTCGATCAGCCTGAGGCCCTCTTCGAGGCCGAGCTCGTCCGCAGCCGCAGAGCTTGCGTCCATATAGCAGTGCTCACAGGCCAGGTTGCACCTGCGGGTGAGGTTCCACATGGTCACCGGCCTGGTCTCGCCCGAGAACCTGATCATGTCGTCGGGAACAGGCTCGCCCCTCTCTTCTGCATCTCTCAACGAATCCCACACCGTGGCCTGGTCTGCCAGCGCCTTTGAGAAGATAATCATCTACTTCCTCCCGAGTTCTTCCAGCATCGCCCCGAAGGTGTACCGTTCGGGCATCGCGTCCACCCGTACATCCAGCCGGTCCAGCTCCGCCTTCGTGGGCGGACCGATGGCCACCACCCTGGCCTGCTCCAGTTTCTTCCTCAGCGATCCTTCCAGCCCCAGCTCTTGTGCCCTCTCCATGAGGTATCTGGACGTGGATCCGCTGGTGAAGGCGAAGATGTCCGGCCTCTCTTTTTTGATCAATCGGTCCAGCCTGGGATCGTTGGAGGGTCCGATGTCATAGAGCTGGATCTCGTCCACCTCCACCCCAGCTTTCTCCAGCATCTCGACCAGGACGGGGCTACCCTTGGCGCTTCTCAATAGCAGAACATGCTCGAACCTCCGGATCAGCGCATCGGCCAGCCCTTCCGAGCTGAAGACATCCGGCACCACGGAGACGGTCAGACCGAGCTCTTCCAGCGCCTCTTTCGTCCTGGGACCGATGGCGGCCAGGTTCGTCTTGCGAAGATTTTCCGCAACCGTTCTATCTTGGAGCGCGATCTCCGCCCCGGTGGCACTTGTGAAGACCACACACCCTGCCCTCTCTATCCTGGCGGTCATGTCGTTTGGGAGGGGCAATTGCTCGAAGGCGATGGCCGGGGCGAGCAGAGGCCTGAGACCGCGGGCCCATGCCAGCCTCGCCGACTCCTCGCTCCTATTCTCCGGCCTCAGGATGGCTATCGTCCGGGGTCTGAGATCCCGGGACAGGTTCACCACATCGCCCACCACCAGTATGGCCGGCGCCTCCACCTCCTCTTCTTCTGCCATCCGGGCGATCGTCTCCAGGGTGCCTGTGACCAGTCGTTCTTCGTCGCTCCAGCCCTTCTCGATCAGGGCCGCCGGGGTCTCGGGGTTCTTGCCGCCCTCGATCAGCGCGGATACGTTGTCCTCCAGCCGGGAGACGCCCATCAGGATCACCAGAGTACCGTCTATCCTGGCCAGCATCCCCCAGTCCAGGTTCTTCTCTTTGCCAGGTTCCTCGTGGCCGGTCACGATCGTCACCGCGGTGGAGACGCCCCGGTGAGTAACCGGTATTCCCATCCTGGCGGGCACGGAGATGGCCGAGGTAACCCCGGGCACCACCTCGAAGGGTACGCCAGCCTCGGCCAGGGCCAGCCCCTCCTCGCCCCCTCTCCCAAAGAGGTACGGATCACCGCCCTTCAGCCTTACCACGGTCTTGCCTCCTCGGCCCTTCTCCACCAGGAGCCGGTTTATCTCCTCCTGGGAGAGCCTGTGGCGGCCAGGCAGCTTGCCCACGTCTATCAGCTCCGTACCCGTGGGCAGGCCTTCCAGCACCTCCATGCTCGCCAACCGATCGAACAATACCACATCGGCCTCGTGGAGGAGCCTTTTGGCCTTCAGGGTGATCAGCTCGGGGTCGCCCGGACCCGCCCCCACCAGGTAGACCTTACCTCGTCTCAACGATCCTCACCGCCTCGTCGGCCAGATCCCGTCCGCCCATATCCGCCAGCTTCTTGCTCAGCATCTTCACTTCCTGGATGTAACCATCAATCGGCAGACGTTCATCGATTTTCACATACCGCGTCCCGTCCAGCGATAAGACCTCCGCCACGACCCTCAGCTCGTCATTCTCGACGTTGGCATGGGCGGCCATGGGGACCACGCAGCTTCCTCCTACCGTCTCTAAGAATATCCTCTCGCACTCGGTCACCATCCTGGTGGGACCGTGGTCTATCTGGCGGACCGCCTCTTCTGCAAGACCCGCGACCGTTGCCACCGCGATCGCGCCCTGGTTGGCGGATGGCACGAACTCCTCGGGGTCGAGAACCGCATACTTCGCATCGATTTTCATCCTCTGGATTCCTGCCTCGGCCAGGACGATGGCGTCGTAATCGCCCTCGCTGAGCTTTCTCAGCCTCGTCTGGAGGTTCCCTCTCAGGCTTCTCACCATTAGATCGGGCCTGGCCCTCCTGAGCTGGGCGGCGCGGCGCATGCTCGAGGTCCCCACCAGGGCGTTCCTCTTCAGGTCCTCCAGGGCGACGCCCTCTTCGCTGACCAGGACGTCGTAGGGCGAGTCCCGGGGCAGCACCGCCGCGATGCAGATCTCTTTTGGTCTTTTGCTGGGCAGGTCCTTCATGCTGTGGACGGCGACGTCGATCTCGCCGGAGATCATCCGTTCATCGATCTCTCTCACAAATATGCCCCGTCCCGAGACCTGGTGGAGGGGCCTATCCAGGAATATGTCGCCTCTGGTCTTGACGATTTTCAGCTCTGTTTCCACACCCGCCTCGCGGAGCCTGTCGAGAGCCATCTCTGTTTGTCGCAGAGCCAGAGGACTGCCCCGGCTTCCCACGATCAGCCTCTCAGGTTTGACTTGTAGGCCTCCAGTGTATCGTCTATGATCTCGTCGGAGTGGGCTGCCGAGATGAAGTTGGTCTCGAACTGGCTGGGCGGCAAGAATACGCCCGCATCCAGCATCCTCCTGAAGAAGGCCAGATAGCCTTCTTTATCGCATCTCAGAGCTTCGGCATAGTTCTGGGGCTTCTTCCCGAAGAATACCTTGAAGATGGAAGCGATGCCGGAGACCGAGTAACCCAGGCCCAGGTCTTCCACGATATCCGATAGAGCTTTCCGCATCTTTTCTCCCGATGCGTTGAGCTGCTCTAGCATCCCGTCCTTCTCCAGGACGTCCAGCGTGGCGGCGCCCGCCGCCAGGGAGATGGGACTGCCGTTGAAGGTTCCTGCCTGGTAGATCCCACCGCCCGGGGCGACCTGCTCCATAAGATCTTTCCTTCCCCCTACCACACCGATGGGGAAACCGCCGCCGATTATCTTGCCCAGAGTGGTCATGTCCGGGGTTACCCCATAGTGCTTCTGGGCCCCGCCCAGTCCCAGTCTGAACCCGGTGATGACCTCGTCGAATATGAGGAGGACGTCTTCGTCCAGGGTGAGGTCGCGGACGCTCTGGAGGTATCCTTCCCCGGGCAGGATGGGGCCGATGTTTCCCAGGACAGGCTCCATGATCACCGCCGCCACCTCGCCTCTAAACCTGTGGAGCAGCGTCTCCAGGGCCTTTGGGTCGTTGTAGGCGACCTGGAGGGTGTTCTTGGCAACATCCCGGGGGACGCCCAGAGAGTCGGGCGTACCCAGGGTAGTGGCTCCGGAACCTGCCTTTATTAGGACGCTGTCGTGGGCTCCGTGAAAACCACCCTCCACCTTGACGATCTTATCTCGGCCGGTGGCGCCTCTGGCTATCCTCAGGGCGGCCATGGTGGCCTCGGTACCGGTGTTCACGAACCTGAGCATATCGATGCTGGGGTAGTGATCGGCTATCCTTTGGGCCAGGTTCACCTCCAGCTCCGAAGGGGTGCCGTAAAGCCATCCCTTCTGGAGCTGATCAGTCACACGTTCCATCACCAGAGGATGGCGATGGCCCAGGATCATGGGGCCGTAGGCCAGACAGTAATCAATAAACCGGTTACCGTCCATGTCCCAGAGGTAAGGGCCTTCGGCCCGGGACACGTAGAACGGATGGGGATATATGGCCCTCACCGGGCTGCTCACCCCACCGGGCATCAGGGTCTTTGCCCTATCGAAGAGCTTTGCAGAGGCATCAGAACGCATAGGAGTTGCACCAGGGAGGGAGACCTAGGTGAAGATAGATCAACCTTGCGATTAACCGTTCTATTCTGTAACACTCCGGTCGACAACCTTCCAGCCCTTCTCTTCTATCCTCCTGGCCACCTCTCTGAGGGGCAGGCCGGTATGAGAGGCTATCTTTTTACAGTCTTCGTACTCCGCCTTGACGTTGAGCGTCTCTCCGCCGAGCCAGCTTACCTTGACCGACGCCTGGTAGGTACGGCCTTTTATATCGAGGGTCAAAGCTCTCGATTCTCTCTCGGCGACGCTGCGGTGCAGGCTGGGAAATATCCTGACCCCCAGGCTTCCCGTCTCCCTCATGAGGAGTGCCGCCAGCTTCTCCATCTGGTCCTGCCTGGTGATCACCTTGATTATGTTCCCGTACCTTCCCTTCTTCATCAGCGCAGGGACCGCCGAGACGTCTAGGGCACCTTCCTCCATTAGCAGGTCGATCAGATTTCCCAGAACCTCGCCGGTCACGTCGTCCACGTTGGTCTCCAGCTGGGCCACCTCGTCAAAGTGACCTTCCACCAGGTCGCCGACCACGCCACGGAGCAGGTTGGGGACCTCCAGCTTCTTGGCACCTGCTCCGTATCCCACCTGCTCGGCCCTGATGAGGGGGTATCGCTCCGCCATCTCGTCGACCGCAATGGCCAGGATGGCCGCGCCCGTGGGGGTGAGAAGCTCTTCGTCCACAGGTCCGCCTTTCCAGAGCAGCCCGGAACGGCGCAGCGTCTCCAGGGTGGCGGGTGCGGGCACCGGCAGAAGGCCGTGAGATGAAGAGACCGTGCCCCCACCCACCGATATGGGCAGAGATAGTATCGTCTCCACCTCCAGGCTATGGAGTGCGGCGCAGCTTCCTGCGATATCTGCCAGGGCGTCCAGGGCACCGATCTCATGAAACTTGGCCTGGTCAGGATCTGTCCCGTGTACCTCTGCTTCTGCCCTGGCCAGGGCGTCCATTATCCGCAGGGCTCTATCGAGAGCGGGAGGCACCAGGCTTGATCCTTCCAGAACGCGCCTGGCCTCTCTCAGAGATTGGTACCGGCCTTCTGCCGTTACCCTGGCCCGGGTGGCGATGAGGTGATGTCGTCTCTCTCTGGATATTTCGAGCCGACAGCCCACCGACTCGACAGCTTCCTTGACCGCGCCGGGGTCTGCGCCTAGATCCAGGAGGCAGCCGATGATCATGTCTCCCGAAGCGCCGGAGGCGGGATCGAAGAGGAGAACTCTCATGTGGATCGCCCTGGTACCTGCGCCGTTAAATATGAGTTGGTCTGCGAACTCCCGGACAAGCTGAATTTTCCATGGCGGCCGACGGTCCTATCCTTCAACTGCAAGGTTTGCTTCCTATTCAACGGACCAGATCGTAAGGTTGTCAAAGCTCACATGAGTGCTATTCCCACCAAGTGCACCTACAAGGAATACAATATCACCATAAGCGAAAGTGTCATCATAAGCATCCTCTAACCACTCACCATTTACATAAAAACTGAACATATCGCCATCGCATACAATTCTTATCAGGTTAGCAGAGTTGTTGGTACGAATAGCATCGGTCCGTTGAGTCCATGGTGTTATGGTAAACGCCTCACCATCCTTTTGCCCACCGAACATGTAGTTGCCGTCTCCTCTTATCTGAAAATTGTAAAAGTTTTCTGAATTAATATATCGCATCAAAATACCGTAATCGCTTGCGGTCGGGCCATCTTCCAGCGTTACCTCGGCTTCCATGACAAAGTCACTGAAATTTTTTCCGGAATTTGAGGTGTACCACCAATTTGGTTTATTAATGATTATATGATACTTACCGTCCTCATAGACGTATGCTCGGTCCGGATTTGAACTCCTGTACCAACCGCTTTTTGGATCGGAAAAATTGTCTGAATAGAGGAGTTCACCCTCATATTGCGGTGCACTCGAAGTCACAAAATCTTTTGCTAAGGAGATCTGGACGCAACAGAGCATGATAGCTATAAGCAAAAGACTTATTCTTAGATGGGAATAACATCTCACTCTCATAATGTTCAACCTCCAAATGTTGTTTTGTTGATGACTAGATCGTAACCCCTCGGCTATACGACTATCTCATAGAACTGACTGTGGGGGATATCTCCAGTACCAGCTCGACGAGATCGCAAGACACTCGGCTATATGACTATCTCATAGAACCGACTGTGGGAATAAAAGGATATCCCATAAACGCATCCATTGGTCATCGGTTAAGGACTTTTAGGCCAATTTAGAAATTAATTTGTCCTTTTTGGGCTCTCCAAGTACCCCCCATGCTTAGTTTTATATAGAATAAGTAATTCACGATATGTTGATTGTAGCAATATTTGAAGGGGGAAATGAATGGCCGAATACTCATCTCGGGAGCAGATCTCCATAGAGAAAGACTTATGTTCGATGTTCTCACAAGAATATCTTCGAAGTCTAGGCAAAGATACAGGACTTGTAAAGCGAGAGCGTAAGATAGATCCCTTTGTGATGTTTTGGGTCTTAACGTTAAGTTTTGGGGTTCGTCTTCAACGAACCCTTGCAAGCCTAAAACGCAGTTATGAAAAAGAAACAGATACCAATCTAAGTGGTAGTAGTTGGTATTACAGATTTACACCTGAACTTATATCTATTCTCAACGAATGTGTCATTCATGGCATAAAATATATGGCCACTGATCAAACTCACAATTTGAACGAGAAGCTGGATAAATTCAATGATGTGATGATACAAGATAGCACGATAATTCGACTTCATAAGAGCCTATCAAAACTATATCCAGCTACTCGGTCAAAAAGAGAAGCAGCAGGTGTCAAAGTAGCAACTCTTGTGAGTGTAGTAGCCAATGGACCACAGAGATTGGGTATCTATTCAGAGAGTACTAACGACATAAAGACGATCATGGTAGGGCCATGAGTTAGAGATGAAATCCTTCTGATTGACCTTGGATTCTATAAATTCCAGTTATTTACTAGAATTAAGGAAAACGGAGGATATTTTGTCTCCCGTTTGAAAAACAATGCTAATCCGCTAATTATTGGGGTAAACCGTTCTTGGAGAGGGCGAAGTATTGATGTCACCGGACAATACCTTAAAGATGTATTGCCCAGACTGAGAAGGGAAATATTGGATGTTGAAATAGAAGTTTCATTTAGACGGCGGTCATATAAAGGTAAGAGGAGGAGCGATACTGAGCGATTTCGACTTGTAGCTGCCTTCAATGAAGAAGAGGAAAAATATCATACATATATTACTAATATTAATTCAGATATTTTAGATCCGGAAGATCTAGCTAAGCTTTACGGTGCAAGGTGGGACATTGAGCTTATGTTCAAAGAGCTTAAAAGCAAATATGCCCTTGATGTCCTCAATACAAAAAATCCACAGATTATTGAGGCTCTAATTTGGGTGGCAATCTTGACATTACTTATCAGCAGAAGAATTTATACGCTTGTTAGAAGACGAAATGCTGGAAAGAAGTTGGTACGATTTACACAGCTCAGGTGGAGTATAATCTTCGCGAAAAATGCAAGTGATCAGCTCACAGCCGTATTAAACTATGCTGGGATACAACGAGACTTCAATACAGTCGCAGATGTTTACGATAGTCAGGCACTAGATCCTCATGTTAATAGAGAGCGGTTTAGGGCGGAATTTTGGTCCTAACCGATGACCAATGGAAGTTCATTTATCTCGCTAACTTTCATCTCCGGCGCGATACGTTTGGTGCTGATGTTGTTTGTTTTTGCTCGAATGATATATCTGATCTTCTTATCAGTTAGCTTTACAACCGTTATACCATTTTCGACGAGGTGGCGTAACGATTTTTCTGTACGTTCTCACTACCACGTAGTGCAACCCAGTCACCGGATTTCCGGCGCGAAGTGCATGCGGAGCATCTGCAGCGGCCCCGCGCCCTGAGCCTAGCGCCGCCCGGATTGGACTAGCCGACGGATAAAATGGGGCCAGATAGTTACGTATGTTCGCTATCGCGGATCACTGCGTCCAGCCCCGACCCGTATGCCGCCCGAAGCACGCAGTAAAGCTCGGCTGTTGATAATGCAATCGCCGAGCGAAGCGTGGGTAGCCCGAAGGGCCGCTTGCTTTATCCTGCAGCCGAGCGGTGAGCTGGGGCGGCTAGGGCAAGGTTCGGGGCGCTAAGTCGGATGAAATCTGTGTGCCGGTGGTGGTGAGAACGCTCTAATAAAGAGAATTTAGTCCTGTATCCAATAGAACAAACATAAAGGGAGATACAGGACTATACTCAAATGATATGGAGATGCCTGGATCAAAATCCCGGTACCGTTGCCACCCCCAGTCGCTGTGACCATGCAGATGAAGACCGAGATGCCTCAAAAAATGATCGGGGCTGCAGGTCTGAGTCCCCAGCTCAGGCTTCTGCAGCTTCGTAGTCCGTATCGATGGTGTCCTGTAGTCCGTCCTTGGAGATGTGAGCGACCATCTTCTCTGAGACCTCTTGGTCGGAGAGGATCTCCTCAAAGATTTTTGTGTAACCGTCCTGCTCCTTTGCCTCCAAGCAATCAAAGATGCTCTTGTATTCGCTGACGGTAGACGGTGCCACATCTAGCTTCTCACTCGTCTCCTTCACCGAGCAGCCAGCGACGACCAGCTGCATGAACTCGTCCTTGTCGAATGGCAGCACCAGATCGGACTCGCGAAAGAGCTGAAGCTTGATCCTGGCGCGACTCACCGTCTTATTGAGCGCGCGATCGCCCAGTTGCTCAGCAATCTCGGTATCGCTGAGCTCGTTGTAGAACAGCCTCACCATGGTGGCAAGCTGGTCAAGAGTTAGTTTTGTCTGGATGTTGTACCGTCCTACCATCTCAGATACAACCTCCCTGAGCGCACGTTCAAGCTCGGCGCTCCCCTTGAGAGTGCCATGTTGGGTGGCCTGTTTCTCAACCACCGTAGTATTGGTTGAGATCTTCAAGAACAGGTCCCGCAGTTGATCTGTCTTGTCGCTCATTTAAATACTCACCCAGGGGAGCACTCCCTCGGTTATGGTATAAAGATATTTCCATGACACCTGTTCGGGCCCGGATCGAAGTTCGCTTTTTTCCTGTGCGATGGATAAACCTCTATAATTAGCCACAAGTGTTAAATATATTTGCAACTTCTATATGTCGCATCTGGTATGCCGGTCCAGGGGCAGACATAAACATGACGCGACTTCATATGTGATCGGCTAAG
>JAUWQF010000122.1 GCA_030611205.1 Methanothrix sp. | reverse complement strand
GTCCTCTGCAGTGGGAGTCTGGTCGGCGGTCTTGATCCTGATGTTCTCCATCAGTGATAAGTCCTTGTTCTTGTTCAGCGTGATCTTGTTGTCCTCGTTGTCCATCTCGATGAACATGTTGCCTTCGTCGGAGTTGACGGTCTGTATGGTCATCTTGTCATACTCGGTGTCCTCTTCGACCTCGGTGTACGTGTCAGATATCTGCCAGATACCGTCGATGGTGGCCAGATCCTGCTCAGCGCCACGGAAGGCGTTCTTGAAGTGAACCGCTATGACGACGATGTCTTCGGTGTCGCCCAAATCTTGGGTGTAGGCATAGGTCTTGTCTTCCATCGTGGGATTATCTGTGGACGGCTCGACGACCGCAGAGTCAACGGACTTGCCATCCTTGTAGAGTTCCACGTAGACCTTGTTACCATCCAGGTCGATCGCCTTGATGGCCAGCTCATATCCCTCAGCCAGCTTCAGAGGCGTGCCGGTGGTGACGGTGTACTCATCATCGTCATCCATCAGTATCTTGGAGAGCTGCTCGTCAACCATCAAGTTTTCGTCGGTCGACTCGACATAGAGATAGGAGTTCTCCTTGGGGTCCGCCTCGGCTTCAACATATCCGGCGAAGTATTCCTCGGCCAGGAACCCTATGGTGTAGTATTCGCCCCATGCATCAAAGTCGAGCGCGTCATTTTGAGCATCGGTCCTGTAGACTACCCCTCTCGGCGTAGTGTCTTCTGCGAGGGTATCACCGGTGATGGTCATGGTGATCGTCTCGGTGCCCAGGTCATCGTCGATGTCGTAGTAGAACCCGGCGAAATCCTGTGGCCCCCATGTATATGCATCGTCTACGACCGTGGCCGTAGGGCCCTGGATCTCATTATCATCAACGACTGCGCTCACTGCCATCACTGAAGTAAATAGCATTAAAGCGGTAAGCGTAATCGTGGTCAGTCGCTTCATTATATCATTAACCTCCTACTGTTTCCCTTCAGGGTTAGTTTCACAGCATACAGTCTGATTACTCTTAAAACTACTGCTCGCCTTGCGGTGTATCATGGCCTCATCACACCGGTGATGCCACCACTTGCTCAGCGTCATTGTTAATCTGAGTATTGCTGCATCACCCTCCGAATCCCATTGGGATTACTGTCATCATGGTAGAGTATGTCTCCATATATCTGTTGTGGTCGCATTTTTGGGAGGTATATACGAGTTTTTCAGTAGTTATCTAAAATTATAACATCTATTATACATGATAGACACCTTTAATGCATCTAAACACGAAATCCAAGTATATTCACCAGGATTAGAGATAACCAGGATGCAAAACAAATAACAAATCAATTAAAATATCCTGCATTGATCTCACCTGTCCGAGCATGCTGCCCGCCTGGAGAGACGACCGGGTCGAGAGATCGGGTCCCGCCGTGGTACGAAGAGGCTCCGAGATCATCCTTACGCGATGATCCATATCCAGGGAAAATTGTTTTCTACGTTGAAGTCCAAGTTCTTTACGTATGGCACGAACCGGAGTGATATATCACCCCATCTACCTGGAGCACGAGACCAACGATCATCCTGAGCGAAAAGAAAGGCTTATCGCCATACTGGATAGGATCGGGTCTTCCGGTCTGGATGTGGAGGTCATCGCCCCCCGGCCGGCCACCCTAGAGGAGGTGGAGACGAACCATTCCCGAGACTACATCGATCAGGTCAGGTTCATGTGCGAGGAACGGGGTGGAGGCTACCTCGACATGGACACCGTCGTCTCCGCCGCGTCCTATGAGGTGGCGCTGATGGCCGCAGGCGGTGTGATGACGGGCGTGGATGCCGTATCAAACGACCTCGATAACGTCTTTGCCCTGGTCAGACCGCCTGGCCATCATGCCCTCCGCGGCAGGGGCATGGGCTTCTGCGTCTTCAACAACGTGGCCATAGCGACCAGGTACGCCCGGAAAAAAGGGTTCGATAGGGTGCTGATCGTGGACTGGGACGTCCACCACGGCAACGGAACCTCTGCATCGTTCTACTCGGATCGCTCTGTGATGTACTTCTCCACGCACCAGTCGCCCCATTACCCGGGCACGGGCAGGGTCGACGAGGTGGGTGCCAGTGGTGCGGAGGGGTTCACGGTCAACGTGCCCCTTCCGCCGGGAACCGGTGATCCCGGGTACCTCATGGTCTACAGGGAGGTCCTGAGGCCGATCGCCCTCGAGTTCGAGCCGGACATAATACTTGTATCGGCAGGTCAGGACGCCCATCAGGGCGACCCCCTGAGCGGCATGAGGCTATCCACAGAGGGCTTCGGAGCCATGGCGGGCACCGTCAAAGAGGTCGCAGACGTCTGCTGCGAGGGCAGGATGGTGGCCACTTTAGAGGGCGGCTACAACCTGGAGACCCTATCGGACTCGACAGTCGCGGTCCTGAGGGCTTTCCAGGGCGAGGTTGTGCAAGGAAGCGGCGATGACGCCCGGGCGGCACAGAGGATAGAAGAGGTGAAGCGGGTGCAGCGCGCCTACTGGGACTGTTTCTCCTGAGGTGATCGGCAGATCTCCTCTCGCGCCGAGAAGTACCGGGCCAAAAACCTCCTGAACTCCTCGTCTCTCACCTGGACCAGCTCCCGGCCCAGATATATCTTGTAGCCTCTGTGCATCTCCTGGGAGAGGTGTTTCCCCATGGAGAGGCCGGTCATCTGAGATTTGAGCAGCTCGATCGCCGTCGTATATTTTCTGGCCACCTCGACCACCGCTCGTCCATCCTCCACGTAAGGTCCCGATATGGGTTCGGGATGGCGGGAGACGAACCTCTCTACGTTTTTGGCATCCCAGATGAAAGGGCCCACGTGTTTTCTGACCTCTGGCAGGCGACCCACCTCCAGCTCGAAGACCATCCTGACCAGGCCGGCGCCATCGGAGACGTCACCGTGCAGGTCCACGTCAGACCTCAGCGTGGAAAAGCCGTTACGTTCGAATAGGTTCAATACGGCCTGCTCGGCCTTTCTCAGCTGAGGAAATATCACGTCTTCTACCTGGTCGGGTGCTCTGAACTCCGCCAGGATGATCGTGCTTTTTCGCCTCTTTAGCCAGCCGATCAGCTCTTCGTCGGTAAGGGGCTCGGCGGGGAGGGGAAAGAAGTACTCCTGGAGGGGCAGGTTGAGAAAAGATCGTGCCGCGGCCGCGAACCGGAACATATTATCCAGGGATAGAGCCGCGGCCACGTTTCTCCGTGGGTCGACGGGGTCTGTCACCACCAGCGGGTCGCGGTGGGCGAGAGCCGAGTGACCCTCCAGGTCGATGACCTCGCCGGGGCGCCAGAGGCACGCCCCTTCGAGGACCCCCAGAAAGGAGCGGTAACGGATGACCAGGATCTCGGCCAGGTAACCCGAGAACCCTCCCACCTTCAGCTCGGACCCGTAGACGTTCACGCCCTTCATGAACTGCTTCAGCAGCAGGACTTCATCCTCCATACCACCGATCCTTGAGGAGACGTACCTGTTGTGAAACGGGGTTCTGTCCACGGCAGACATGATCTGGGAGGCGTCATCTACTAGATAACAGGGGACCATGTCCAGCTCGAAACCACCCACGCGGGCGTGGACGTAGGCATGTTCCGCGTACCTCTCCTCGTGCTGGGGTGCCACCTCCCTGGCCAGGTTCAAGGCGACGTTCAGGTCGGATCCGACGGGCACGCCGATGAATATGTCCAGGTCGTGGTCTCCCGCCAGCCAGGTATTCCTGGCCGCCGCCCCCACCATCATGACCCTGCATTCGACCCCATTGGCCCCGGCCAGCTCCTCGATCTTGGATAGGACCGCCTCCGCGACCTCTTCGATCTTCTTTCTCTCCAGAGAAGTTGGCCGGACCTTGGCGAGAACTCCATCAAGCAGGTCCGACAAGAAAATCCTCCATCCGGTCGGATTTACTTGAGCACATAAAGTTATACTTTATGTACAAGAACGAAGTGAGCGAGATCGTCGTAGATGGGGCCTCCAGGGGTCAAAGTGCTCTGTTTCAGCAGAAACCGGTCAACCTGGAACTCGCCCAGCTCGACCTTCTTGAATGGGGTCAACCTAAAAGCCAGGAGCTGGTTCATCTCCGGGTTGGGTCGTCTCACCCGCGCGATGGTGGCGTGGGCGCTGAACTTGCGCATCTCCCGTTCGAACCCGAGGGGAGCAAGAGCGTCGTCGACATGACGGTGAAGCTCAAGGAACCTGCCCTGGGCGCCGATCCAGACGACCCTGATTGTCCTGCCGGGAAATGTGCCCACACCGCCCACCTTGGCATCGAAGGCCGGGAACTCTATCTTTCGGAGAGCTTCAGTCACCTGGTCTACCTTGCGGGGGGCGACGTCGCCCAGGAACTTGAGGGTGAGATGGATGAGGTCGGGTTTGACCAGCTTCACCCCAGGCACGTCGATCTCGTTCTGCATCGCCGCGATCTGCTCGCGCATCGCGGACGGCAGGTCGACGGCCACGAAACACCGGATCTCTTTTTTGGTCATCTCCATATTACCTGAGCACGCCGCCCTTGCTGGCGGAAGTGACGGATCGGCTGTACCGGGCCAGCATCCCGGTGGTGATCTTGGGCTTTTGGGGTTTCCATGCGGCACGGCGCTTCTCCAGCTCTTCAGGATCTACGAGAAGGTCGAGCTTCCTGGCATCGATGTTCATGTCGATAATGTCACCGTTCTCTACGAGAGCGATAGGCCCGCCCACCGCGGCTTCGGGACAGACGTGGCCGATGCAGGGGCCTCTGGTCCCGCCGCTGAACCTGCCGTCGGTTATCAGGGCCACGGAATCGCCCAGTCCGATGCCCACTATGGCCGAGGTCGGGGTGAGGGTCTCTCTCATGCCGGGACCGCCCTTTGGTCCTTCGTACCTGATCACTACCACGTCGCCAGCCTTCACCTCGCCGCCCACGATCCCTGCGAGGGCCTCCTCCTCGGAGTTGTAGACCTTGGCCGGGCCGGTGTGCTTCCGCATAGATTCGGAGACCGCCGTCTGCTTGACCACGCTGCCCTCGGGAGCCAGGCTGCCGCGCAGTATCGAGATTCCACCTTCTGGATGTACCGGCGCGTCCAACGTCGCGACCACCTTCGCGTAGGTCTCCGGGTTGGCGGGCTTGAAATCATTGATCTCCTCGCCCAGGGTGCGGCCGGTAACGGTGAGCACGTCCAGGTTCAGCTTGGACCTGAGCCTGCTCATCACTGCGGGGATTCCTCCTGCCCTGTCCAGGTCGATTATGTGGTAAGGTCCCCCCGGTCTCAGGTTGACCAGATGAGGGGTGTCGCGGCTCAGCTTGTCGAACTTGTCCAGGTCCATCTCTATGCCGAACTCCGAAGCTATCGCGGGCACGTGGAGGACGGTGTTGGTGCTGCCGCCGATGGCCATATCCATCCTGATGGCGTTATCTATCGACTCGGGGGTCACAATATCCCTGGCAGAGATCCCCTTCTCGATCAGCTCCATTATCTTCATCCCGGACCTTTTGGCGATCCTCATCTTCCTGGCGTCCACGGCGTGGATGGTGGCGCACCCCGGAAGGCTCAGGCCCAGGGTCTCGGTGATGCAGGCCATGGTGTTGGCGGTGAAGAGACCGGCACAGGAGCCCGCCCCCGGGCAGGCCAGGTTCTCCAAAACCGCGAGTTCCTCGCCTCCTGAATGCCATTTCTCGAAGACGTCTATCAGGTCCAGCTCCCTGTCGCAGGCGAACCCAGGGAGCATGGGGCCGCCGGTCACCACGATGGCGGGGATGTCCAGTCTTCCTGCGGCCATCAGATGACCGGGTACGATCTTGTCACAGGAGGATATCATCACCATCCCGTCGAGCTGATGCCCCTCTATCATGACCTCGATGGTGTCTTCGATGATCTCTCTGCTGGGAAGGGAGTACTTCATCCCCTTATGGCCCATGGCGATGCCGTCGCAGATCCCTATGGTGTGGAACTCGAAGGGAACCCCGCCAGCCATCCTTATGCCTGCCTTGGCGGCCTGGGCTATCTTTTCCAGGTGGATATGGCCTGGGATGAACTCGTTACAGGAGTTTACGACCGCCACAAAGGGACGATCCATCTCCTCATCGGTAAGACCCGTTGCCTTGAGAAGCGCCCGGTGAGGGGCCCTCTCAGCGCCGACCTTGGTCACATCGCTTCTCATAAAAACGACCTCATGGGGGGAATTAGGTGTCTGATACTTAAAAGTAGTCGGTGATCTTTTGCCGGCAGGGTCGGGTTCTACCATTGTACATGTTTATATTTGTATATGGTGTATGACATTATGTACTCAGAGTATAGTCATGAACCTTAGACTTGATACTTAGGGCTTGCCGATAAATAACTTATCGAATTTTAGCTCCCTTCGTATGTGCATCTCTCGGCAATACTGAATAATTCCAATTAGGATGCAATGAATGCGGTTGTATTTCTAGTTGCGCCATATCATCATCCGAGAATTTAAAT
>JAUWQF010000026.1 GCA_030611205.1 Methanothrix sp. | reverse complement strand
AAGGATACCGGACCGCTGGCCACTCCGCCCGTGGACCGGACGGCGTCTCCCCTGGGCCTGAGCCTGGAAAAGGAGAACCCGGTGCCTCCGCCGCTCTGGTGTATTATGGCCATCTCTTTCAGGGCGTCGAATATGCCCTCCAGAGAATCCTCCACCGGGATCACAAAACAGGCAGAGAGCTGGCCCAGCGAGAGCCCGGCGTTCATGAGGGTGGGCGAGTTGGGCAGAAATTGGCCCTCTCTCATCATCTCGCTGAACTTCCGGGACAATTTAGCCCTGTCACCGCCAAAACGAAACTCGGCCGAGGCCACATGCTCCGCCACCCGCCGGAACATCTGGTCCGGAGTCTCCGCTACCCGTCCTCTTTCATCTCGTCTGAGGTACCGATCTCCGAGCAGCTCCGAGGCGTTGAGGCCAAGCCGGGGTTCCTTCGCCGAGGGGTCCCTGGCAGGCTCGCTGTTGTTCCTCACAGTCTCTCGCATCGCTCTACCACCACCTGAACAGCGCATCAAGAAAATCCTCCCTTCGGTCGGATTTACTTTGAGTACACAATGCAATGCTACACATTGTATACAGCCAGAAGCGATATAAACTCTGGTCGCCTGGCATATTTACATAAGGGTCCTTTTGGAGGTTTTACAATTAAGATAGCTATCTCAGGAAAGGGTGGTGTAGGCAAGACCACCCTGGCGGGTACCCTGGCTCGCCTCTTCGCCCAGGACGGATACAACGTCGTGGCCATAGACGCGGATCCGGACATGAACCTGGCCTCGGCACTGGGGGCGGAGGAGAACCCCAAACCCATCACCGCCTACAAGGATATGGTGGCCGCGCGAGCGGGTGCAGAGTTCGGGATGTTCAAACTCAACCCCAAGGTGGACGACGTTGTGGAGACGTGCGGTTGTGTGGGTCCCGACGGGGTGAAGTTTGTGGTGATGGGTACGGTGGATACCGGCGGAAGCGGCTGCATGTGCCCGGAGACCGCCTTTCTCCGCGCTCTTCTGAGACACGTCATCCTGCGAGAGAAGGACCTGGTGATCATGGACATGGAGGCCGGGATCGAACACCTGGGCCGGGGTACCACCAGGGGCGTAGACGTCATGATAGTCGTGGTGGAGCCGGGCCTCCGTTCGGTGGAGACCCTGGAGCGGATCAAGAAGCTGAGCGAGGATCTAGGCGTCGAGAGGATCATGGCGGTGATCAGCAAGGCACCCGGAGATCCCAAGATCATCAAGGATAAGCTCGCAGAGATGAATGTGCCCATACTGGGGACCATACCCTATGATACGAACCTGATAGAGGCAGACCTATCCGGCAAATCTCCCCTGGACGTGGGCGGTCCCGGTGTCGAGGCCATGAAAGATATCAAGGAGAGGCTGGTGGAACTCTTTGGGGACGTGGCCGAAGAAGAGGCGAGGGCCGTCTAAGACCGCTTTCCCTCTTCGATATCATCTGATATCATCTCAGCTCCATCTTGTCCAGTTTCAGCCCGCTTTCCACTATCGACCCCACAATTTTGGCACCGTCTGTCATCTTGCAGGCATCCTCGGCCTCATCTTCCGGCAGGACGACGACCCACCCCATCCCCATGTTGAAGGTCCTGTACATCTCGTCGTCGTCTACGTTCCCTTCCTCCTGAAGGAACAGAAAGACGGGCTGGGGCTCCAGAGGATCGGTTATCTCGAACCCATAACCGGTGATCCTGTGGAGCTTCAGAAGCCCGCTGCCGGTGATATGAGCGAAGCCGTGGACGTCGAACCTATCGATCAGGTCCAGGGCTTCCATGTATATCCTGGTGGGCTCCAGTAGCTCTTCCCCTAGGGTACGACCGGACCCGGGCATCTTGTCGAAGTAGGTGTAGCTCGACTCCTCGACGATCCGCCTGGCCAGGGTGTAACCGTTGCTGTGCAGACCAGAGCTGGGCAGTCCCAAAACGGCGTCGCCCTTACGGATCCGCTCACCGGTGATTATCTTATCTTTATCCACCATGCCGATACAGGTGCCTGCCAGGTCGAACCCCTTTATGATCTCTGGCAGGGATGCCGTCTCACCGCCCACGATGGATAGGTTGGAGATCTCCGCGCCCTTCTCCAGGCCCACCGCGATCTGGGCGGTCATCTCCGGATCGACCTTCTCCAGAGCCAGGTAATCCACGAAGGCCAGGGGCTCGGCGCCTATGGCCAGCAGGTCGTTCACGTTCATGGCCATGCAGTCTATGCCCACCGTATCCCATTTTTTCAAGGCGTTGGCGATCAGGACCTTGCTCCCCACCCCGTCGGTGGTCATGGCGAGGGCGAAGTTGCCCATGTCTATCAGACCAGCGTAGTGACCGATATTGGTAAGCGGTCTGCCGAAGCCTTTCCTCTTGCTGGTCATCACCCTCTTCATGGCGGAGATGGCCTTTTCTTCCATCCTGATGTCCACACCCGACTTAGCGTAAGTGAGCTTCTTCATGCTTCTTCTCCGTCGAGTCCGAACTCTTTGTGCAACTCCTGCGCAGCTCTCTTCGCGTCCTCGGCGCTCACCACGAAGGATATGTTGTGCTCGCTGGATCCCTGGCTGATCATGACCACATTTACCTTCGCCCGGCCCATGGCGCTGAAAACCCTGCCGGCCACCCCGGGCGTTCCCGCCATACCCGCACCCACCACCGCCACGGTGCAGACATTTCTGTTGTGGGATATGTCCCGGACCACGTCTGTGGGGAACTCTGCCCTAAGGGCTATCTCCGCAACGTCGAGCTGGGGATCCTCCACCACGATCGATATGTTCGCTTCCGAAGATCCCTGGCTGATCATGACGATGTTCACCCCGGCATCGGCCAGGGCACTAAACGCCCGGGCCGCGACCCCTCGCGTACCTATCATTCCTGCGCCGGATATGTTCAAAAGGGCCGCGTTCTCGGAGATGGTCACCGCCTTGATCACCCCTTCCGTGGGCACGTCGTCTTTGACGATCAAAGTACCGGGATAGTCCGGATCGAAGGTGCACTTCACCCTCACAGGGATGCCGTTCCTGATGGCAGGCTCGATGGCACGCGGATGGAGGACCTTAGCCCCGAAGTAGGACATCTCCATGGCCTCCCTGTAGGAGATGAGTGGTATATTCTTGGCCCGGGGTACTATCCTGGGATCTGTGGTGAGGACTCCGGAGGTGTCTTTCCAGAACCATATCTCGTCCGCCCCGATGGCCGCCCCGATTATCGACGCGGTGAAGTCGGAGCCGCCCCGCCCCAGGGTGGTGATATTTCCTGCCTCGTCTTCTGCGATGAAACCGGTCACCACCGGTACGCCCTCTATGGGCATCAGCCTCTGATTGATGAGCTCGTAGGTCTTCTCCAGGGGTCTCGCGCTACCGTGCGGGCCGGTGGTGATGATACCCGCCTCCCCGCCGGTGTAGTACCTGGACACCAGACCCATATCTCTCAAGACGCCGGAGAGGATGGGTGCAGCCATCTGCTCGCCGTGGCTGGATATGTAGTCTACCGATCTTGGGGTGAGCTCGCCCAGATAACAGATGCCTGTGTAGGTCTTCTCCAGCTCGCTGAGCTTCTGGGTGGTGATCCTGATCACCTCTTTTACGATCAAGGAGTCTTTGATAGCCTCCATGGCGGCCTGGTTGTGCCTCTTGCTCAGCCTGTCCACGAAGGCGGTCACGTCTTCTACCTTCCCTCCAGAGGCCGAGGTCCTGGCGCATTCCAGAAGTTCGTCGGTAACACCCCCGAGCGCAGAAGTTACCAGGACGATCTCGTTCTCTCCGCTCAAGCTCTTGACCAGCCGGCCCACATCTCTGATCTTCGTACCGTCGGCTATCGAGGATCCACCAAACTTCATCACCAAGCGTGCCATTGCAAAAACCCTGTGACCATCCTATCCCATCGATATAAGCTTTACTCATAATATTGTCGGATGTGAATATATTGTGCATTATCTGGATGCACCGGGGCAGAAACCGGTGGTAGAGACCTTCTCGTAGAGGTCCGAAGGCTTATATAGGTGAAGGAAGATGGATGCCAGAACTTTGGAGCTTATATTTTCATTTCAAACTTCGTGAGGCGTGATATGGGCAAGAGGAAGAAGATGGCAGAGCGCGTAAAGACGCTGATGGACAAGCCTGAGAATATCAGGAACATTGGAATTGTTGCACATATCGATCACGGCAAGACTACCCTGTCCGATAACCTGCTTGCAGGAGCGGGCATGATATCGATGGAGCTGGCCGGTAAGCAGCTCTTCATGGATTTTGATGAGCTGGAACAGGCCAGAGGGATCACCATAGACTCTGCCAACGTTTCCATGGTCCACGAATATAAGGGCGACGAGTACCTCATCAATATGATCGATACCCCGGGTCACGTCGACTTTGGTGGTGACGTTACCAGGGCGATGCGTGCTGTAGATGGCGCTGTGGTTGTGGTAGACGCTGTCGAGGGGGCGATGCCCCAGACCGAGACGGTCTTGAGGCAGGCTC
Organism: Methanothrix sp.; assembly: GCA_030611205.1. Classification (GTDB taxonomy): domain Archaea; phylum Halobacteriota; class Methanosarcinia; order Methanotrichales; family Methanotrichaceae; genus UBA204. The sequence continues at coordinate 17,229 of JAUWQF010000026.1, read as the reverse complement.
TGAAAGAGAATGTGAATCCTGTTCTCTTTGTCAACAAGGTCGATCGGCTCATCAACGAGCTCAAGGTGGACAAGCAGGAGATGCAGATCCGCCTGGGTGCACTGATCGACAACATAAACAAGCTGATCAAGGGCATGAATGAGGAGAAGTACAAGGCAGGATGGAAGCTCGATGCCGCCAACGGCAGTGTCGCTTTCGGATCTGCACTGTACAACTGGGCCATCAGCGTTCCCATGATGCAGGGCACCGGCGTGGGGTTCGGGGACGTTTTCGATTACTGCCGGAACGGAGACATGAAGACCCTGGCCCAGAAATGTCCTCTTTACGTAGCGGTCAACGATATGGTCATCCGCTTCCTTCCAAGTCCTCTAGAGGCTCAGAAGAAGCGTGTCAAGGTAATCTGGCATGGCGACGAGAACAGCAAGGTTGCCAAGTCCATGAACGAATGCGATCCCAACGGGCCGGTGGCTTTCATGGTCACCGACATCTCGCTTGATCCTCATGCCGGTGAGGTGGCCACGGGTAGGCTCTTTTCTGGTTCGCTGGAGCGAGGCATGGAGCTGAACATCTCTGGCAGCGCCAAGAAAAACAGGGTCCAGCAGACGGGCATCTTCATGGGTGCCGATCGGATTGAGGTAGAAAATATCCCCGCCGGAAATATAGCCGCAGTGACAGGCCTAAGAGATGCTTTCGTGGGTTCCACGGTAACCTCCGATCCCGAGATGATGCCCTTCGAGGCCATAAAACACGGGAGCGAGCCGGTGGTCACCGTAGCCGTAGAAGCCAAGAATACTCGCGACCTTCCCAAGTTGATAGAGGTGTTGAGGCAGGTGGCCAAAGAAGATCCCACGCTGGCCATCACCATCAACGAAGAGACCGGGGAGCATCTAATGTCCGGTATGGGCGAACTTCACCTGGAGATCGTCGCCTACCGGATTCAGAGGGACAAAGGCGTAGAGATCACCACCTCGCCGCCGATAGTGGTCTACAGAGAGTCGGTCACGGGCAAGACCCCCCACGAGGTAGAAGGCAAGTCGCCCAACCACCACAACCGGTTCTATATCGAGGTCGAGCCACTGGAACTCGATATTGTCGACGCTATCAAGGGAGGCGATTTCTCCATGACGATGCAGGAGGTGGACCGCAGACAGGTCCTGATGGAGAAGGGTATGGTGAAGGGCGAGGCCAAGAGCATTGTGGCCGTCTCCGGGTCCAACGTATTCCTGAACATGACCAAGGGGATCCAGTATCTCCGGGAGACGATGGAGCTCATCCTGGAAGGATTCGAGGAGGCCACCAAGAAAGGCCCAATCACCAGAGAGCCTTCTCAGGGGATCAAGGTCAAGCTCATGGACGTGAAGCTCCACGAGGATGCCATACACCGTGGCCCGGCTCAGATCATCCCGGCGGTCAGGCAGGCGGTCCAGGCAGGTATACTCATGGCCAACCCTGTTCTGTTAGAACCGTTCCAGAACGTCTATATACAGGTGCCCCAGGACCATATGGGCGGCGCCATGTCGGAGATCCAGGGACGCAGGGGTGTCATCCTCAGCATGGACACCGAGGGCGACATGATTGTCCTCAAGGCGAAGGTGCCTGTGGCGGACCTATTCGGCTTCGCCGGAGATATCAGAGGAGCCACGGAAGGCAGGGCCCTGTGGAGCACCGAGTTCGCCGGGTTCGAGCCCGTCCCGGCATCGGCGATGAAAGAGACGGTGCGCCAGATCCGCACCCGCAAGGGTCTAAAGCCAGATATGCCTACACCTGGTGATTACCTGAAGGCTTAAGGCCTTCGCTGAAAAGATTTAAAAATGATAGAGGAATATGCCAAGATGAGAGCTAACCGGAGGATATGAAAGATGGCAAAAAAAAAGCCACATATGAACCTAGCGGTCATCGGACACGTCGACCATGGTAAGTCTACGCTAGTGGGCCGACTGTTGCTCGATGCGGGAGCCATTTCTCCACACGTTATTGAGCAATTCAAGAAAGAGGCCGAGGCCAAGGGTAAGGGCAGTTTCGAGTTTGCATGGGTCATGGACAGCCTCAAAGAGGAGCGAGAGAGAGGCGTGACCATAGATATCGCCCACCAGAGGTTCGACACGGACAAGTATTACTTCACCATAGTGGACTGTCCGGGCCACAGAGACTTCATCAAGAACATGATCACCGGAGCCAGCCAGGCAGACGCCGCGGTTCTGGTGGTGGCAGCACCCGATGGTGTTATGGCCCAGACGAGAGAACACGTTTTTCTCTCAAGGACCCTGGGGATCAACCAGCTCATAATCGCCGTGAACAAGATGGACGCATCCGATTACAGCGAGGAGAGGTTCAACGAGGTCAAAGATGAGGTCGGCAAGCTGCTCGGGATGGTAGGATACAAGGTAGACGAGATACCCTTCATACCGGTCTCCGCTTTTGTAGGAGACAACGTGGTCGAGAGGGGTGACAACCTGTCCTGGTACAAAGGTCCCACCATCTTGCAGTCTCTGGACGGCCTGAAAGAACCGGAGAAGCCGACCAAGCTGCCTCTCAGGCTGCCTGTACAGGACGTCTACACCATCTCCGGTGTGGGAACCGTTCCTGTGGGCCGTGTCGAGACCGGCGTGCTCAAGAAGGGCGACACGATAATCTTCGAGCCCGCCGGTGTCACCGGCGAGGTCAAGTCGATCGAGATGCACCACGAGGAGTATGAGGAGGCTCTGCCTGGCGACAACATCGGATGGAACGTAAGAGGGGTAGGCAAGAGGGATATCAGGAGAGGCGACGTTTGTGGCCATCCAGATTCGCCGCCCACGGTGGTCAAGGAGTTCACCGCCCAGATCGTGGTCCTGCAACATCCCAGTGCCATATCTGCGGGGTACACCCCTGTCTTCCACTGCCACACCTCTCAGATAGCCTGCACCCTGACCGAGCTGAAGGCCAAGCTCGACCCCAGGACCGGCGCCGTGACGGAGAAGAATCCCGCTTTTATCAAGGCTGGCGACGCCGCTATAGTCACCGTGGTTCCCGTCAAGCCCATGGTGATCGAGAAGGTAAAGGAGATCCCCCAGATGGGCAGGTTCGCCATCCGAGATATGGGTCAGACGATCGCTGCGGGCATGTGCATGGAGACGACACCCCGCTAACTCAAAATTTACTGGTGTTAAAGTATGCAGAAAGCTAGGATACGACTTTCCGGGACGGACCCCCAGACCCTGGACGATATATGTGGCCAGGTCAAGGGGATCGCCCAGCGAACGGGCGTGCATATGGCAGGCCCGATACCGTTGCCCACCAAGAGGATGGTGGTCCCCACCAGGAAGAGCCCCGACGGCGAGGGGACCGCTACCTGGGACCACTGGGAGATGAGAGTGCATAAGCGCCTGATAGACTTGGACGCAGATGAGCGTGCCCTCAGACAGCTCATGCGCATACACGTACCCAAGAACGTCAACATAGAGATCGTTCTCGAAAGCTAGCTGGGCTCGTAGTATAGTCTGGATAACACGGGGGCCTCCGGTGCCTACTTCGAGGCGGAGATAGCCCTCATCCCGGGTTCAAATCCCGGCGAGTCCGCTACTATTTTTATTATATGTGATGTATAATATTGCATACCCTGTGGAAATCCGACCTAATGGTGGATTTACTCGTTGATTTCTGATAACGCACAGGTTGCAGCGGTCCCGGTCCCTCCCCTCGTCCGGCAAAAGGTTGATAGCCACACAGGATTTTATTGTCCCGAAGAAGGACCAATGTTGGGATAGGCATGATTACCGGAGAAGATGTGGATCACATTAGTTGGTTGGCCAGCATAAGGGTCGCCGAGAACGAGAAGGACGAGTTTGTAGACCAGTTCAACACCGTTCTGGACTACTTCCACCAGCTCGACGAGTTGGATACAGAAGATGTGGAACCCACTTACCGGGTGGTGGAACTTGTCAACGTCTTCCGGGAGGACGAGGCGAAAGAGTCTCTGCCCCAGGAAGAATCCCTCCGCAACGCTCCTAAGAGGGAGAACGGCTACTTCAAGAGCCCCAGGATCGTGTGATCTCATGTTGAGAGAGCTTAAAGAAGAGATCGCCTCGGGATCGGCCGAAGAAGTGATCAGCGCTCTCCTGGAGCGGGTCAAGCGGAGCAAGCTGAACGCCTACAACGCCCTGGCCGAAGAGTCTGCCCTGGCCCGGGCGAGGAAGTTCGACGGATCTCCCTGGGCCGGTCGGATGGCGGGGATTCCCATAGCCATCAAGGATTCCATATCCACCCGGGGGATAGAGACCACCTGCAGCTCGCGGATACTCCAGGGTTACATACCTCCTTACGACGCCCACGTTATCGAACGGCTGAAGGCGGAGGGGGCCATAATCATCGGCAAGACCAACATGGACGAGTTCTGCATGGGAACGTCCACGGAGACCAGTTGCTTCGGCCCAACCCGTAACCCCTGGGATACGGAGAGGGTACCCGGAGGGTCCAGTGGCGGTAGCGCGGCGGCGGTGGCTGCAGGCGAGGCATCCTGCGCTCTCGGCTCCGATACAGGAGGATCGATCCGGTGTCCGGCTTCCTTCTGCGGGATCGTGGGCATGAAGCCCACCTATGGTCTGGTATCCAGGTACGGCCTCATATCCTACGCCAACTCCCTGGAACAGATCGGTCCTCTTGCTAGCACGGTCGAAGATGCCGCCCTGGTGCTGGAGGTGATAGCCGGTCACGACCCGCGAGACTCCACCTCGGCGAAGACCGAAGGGGGATACCTGGACGGTCTGGAGGACGGGGTCAGAGGCATGGTCTGCGGGGTGCCTAAAGAGTACTTCGGCGAGGGTGTCGACGATTCTGTGGAGAGGTCGGTCTGGGACGCCATATCCGTCCTGGAGGATCTGGGCGCTTCCTGGAGAGAGGTCAGCCTCCCTCATACCAAGTACGCCCTGGCAGCCTACTACATCATCGCCATGAGCGAGGCATCTTCCAACCTGGCCAGGTTCGACGGGCTCCGTTACGGGCTGAGAGTGGGGACGGATAAGGACTGGCATACCACCTTTTCGGAGATCAGGGCCGCTGGGTTCGGTCCCGAGGTCAAGAGGAGGATACTTCTGGGAACCTATGCTCTCTCTGCCGGGTACTACGGAAGGTACTATCTCAAGGCCCTCAAGGTGCGGACCCTGATCAAAGAGGACTTCCAGCGGGCTTTCCAGGATGTAGACGTTCTGGTCACGCCCACCATGCCCTTCCCCGCGTTCCGCATAGGGGAACGCATCCAGGACCTGCTATCTCTCTACATGGCCGACGTATTTACCGTGCCCATAAACCTGGCAGGGGTACCCGCCATATCTCTGCCTTGCGGGTTCGCCGGAGGCCTGCCCGTGGGGCTGCAGATCGTAGGAGATCACTTTGCCGAGAAGACTGTATTCAGGGCGTCCCGGGCCTACGAGGATGCCACACCACATCATGCCGCCAGACCGCAGGAGGTGATCTGATATGGAGGGCGAGGTGATCATCGGGCTGGAGGTCCATGTCCAGCTCAACAAGCTGAACTCGAAGCTCTTCTGCGGTTGTTCCACAGACTATCATGACGACGACCCGAATACCCACACCTGCCCGGTCTGTCTGGGGTTGCCGGGCACCCTGCCGGTGATCAACAAGAAAGCCGTAGAGTATGCCATCAGGGTGGCTCTGGCCTTGAACTGCGTCGTCCAGGAGGAGACCCTCTTTTACAGGAAGAACTACTACTATCCCGACCTTCCCAAGGCCTTCCAGATAACCCAGTACGACTATCCCCTGGGCCTGGGCGGGCACATACTGATCAAGGGTGAAGATGGTGAGCGGGTCGTCAGGATCAACCGGGTGCACATGGAGGAGGATCCAGGAAGGCTGGTTCATGCGGGAACCATCGACCGGGCCAAGTATACCATGGTAGACTACAACCGGTGCGGGATGGCCTTATTGGAGGTGGTGACCGAACCCGATCTCCGGTCGCCCAAAGAGGCCAGAGCCTTCTTAGACAAGCTGAGGAGCATCTTAGATTATCTGGACGTCTTCGACGGCGACCTGGAGGGGGCCATGAGGGTCGACTCCAACCTATCCTTGGCTGGCGGAGATAGGGCCGAGGTCAAGAACATCTCCGGCCATAAAGGGGTGGAGAAGGCCTTGAACTACGAGATCACCAGGCAGAAGAACGTGAGACGGAGAGGGATGAAGGTGGTCCTGGAGACCCGCCACTACGACGAGCTGAGGGGGGTCACGGTCTCCATGAGGACGAAGGAGGAGGCCCATGACTATCGCTACTTCCCCGAGCCCGACCTGGTACCCATGAGGATCGCGGACTGGGTTCCCCGGGTCCAAGAAGAGCTACCCGAGCTTCCCGATGCCAAAAGAGATCGGTTCAGAACGCAGTACGGCATAACCGATGACCACGCCAAGTCACTCACCTCGGAGATCAAGGTGGCCAACTTTTACGAGAGGGTGGCGGGCAAGGCCCCGCCGAAGCTGGCCGCGGTCTGGGTCGCAGACGTTCTCAAAGGAGAGCTGAACTACCGTGACCTATCCATAGAGAACTTCCACGAGGATCAGATGGTGGAGATCCTAAAGATGCTGGAACGAGAGGCGATCACAGAGAAGGGTGCCGTGGAGGTCGTCCGCCAGATCCTGGACGAAGGAGGATCTCCGGCGGAGATCGTGAAGGCCATGGGGCTGGGCAAGGCAGAGGATGACGCCGTTCGGGTGGCGGTACGCGCCGCGGTGGCGGAGTGCGGCCCGGCGGTCGAAGACTACAGAGGAGGAAACGAGAAAGCCATCAACTTCATCGTGGGCCAGGTGATGAAGAAGACGCGGGGACGAGCCGACCCCGGCGAGGCTAACCGGCTGGTGAAGGAGGCTATCGAGGAGCTCTGACCCTCGTCTATCCTGTTATCTTTCTTCTTCTTCTTCTTCTTCTTTTGCTGGATGGGCGACGTACCCGATCTCCCAGAGCCTCTCGCCCTCTCCTTGGGCAAAAACCCGGATCTGGGATCCGTCGGAGGCCACCGCTGGCCTGCTCCTCACCTCACCACCCAGGTTCTCCAGGTTCTGCCAGTCGGTGCCGTTATGCCAGATGTGGACGATTTTGTTTCCTTCGACCCCGAAGAGATCGATGTCGGTGCCCAGGGTGGTTGCCGCTGGCCATTTCATATCGTACTTTAACGTATCGGCGGTGACCTTGCCGGTATTGGTCAGCCAGGTGAGGTGGACGATCTCGCCATTTTTGTCAGGGGCGAAGAGGTGGATCGTCTTTCCTGTCGATGTGGCGGCAGGGGGCGATCCGAAAGGCCCTCTTAGAGGCGACCATCCCTTCCAGATTGGATCTATGTCGGTCGAGGACGGATCGGCCCGGTTCCAGATGATCCATCCAGAATCGTTCAGGGCGAATAGATAGATCCTGTCGTAGCAGACCACCGCCGCAGGTCGCGAGCTTATATATCCTTCGATCTTCGTCCAGTCCATGCTCTGGTTGCAGGCGACCTCCTTTCCCGAGGCCCAGCATCTCTTGTAGAGGCTGTGGTTGGTCGGCCCCCAGGTGAATAGGTGATAGGCTCCCTGGGTGTGGACCACGCTGAGATCGTACTTCCTGAAGGGTACGCCCACGGTCTCTTTATTGTAGGGTGGGGGGCCGAAGATCTTCTTCCAGGCCGACCAATTCTCCTGGTGATGGACGTGCCATAGCCCACTATCGTTCCCGCCTACGAATAGGTCTATCACGCCCCGTTCCGGCGAGACCGCTGCCGGGGAGGTGGTCACCCGTATTCCTTTCAGGACGGTCCAGCCGGTCCATCCCATCTCGGACCTGTTCTGCGCTGGCACGGCCGTGGGCAGGAGCCCCTGTGGCTCGATAGGGGATTTTTGGGCCGGGTCCAATACCGGTTCGCTCTGGTTGAAGTCTGCCATCTGTCCCCCTCCCGGTCCTGCTGCCAGGAGCGCCGCCAGAAACGCGCAAAGACAAATTTCTGCCCTCAAGATCTGTTACCTCCCATCATAAATATTCCGTGATTGTATATCAGACTTCCGAATATCCATGACCGATCGTCTCTTCCGGACAGGCACTGTGCCGCACTCTTCCGCATTTATATGAAGGAATGATCGATCGTTTTTTATTGCACAAAATCCACCTACAGACCCAAGGTTGATTGTCATGTTTGACTACTGGAACCCCCATATGGAACGTATGCCCAGAGAGGATCTGCGCGAGCTCCAGGAAGAGCGGCTGAGGACGATGGTCCGCTACGTCTACGACCACTCACCCTTCTACAGGCAGAGGTTCAACGAGGCAGGTGTGAGGCCGGAAGATATCACGGATCTGAGCGATCTGACGAAGCTCCCCTTCACATACAAGGTCGATCTTCGCAACACCTACCCGACGGGCATGTTCTGTCTTCCCGAGAACAGGGTGGTGCGGTACCACGTATCTAGTGGCACCACGGGTAAGCCTACGGTGGTCGGATATTCCAAAGATGACATCGAGATGTGGTCGGACTCTCTGGCCAGGGCCCTCACTTCCATAGGGCTGGGTCGTGGGGATGTGGTCCAGGTCTGTTACGGTTACGGTCTCTTTACCGGTGGTCTGGGTCTCCATTACGGGGCGGAGAAGATAGGAGCAACGGTACTTCCCACGGGAACGGGCAATACCGAGCGTCAGGTCATGCTCATGCAAGATCTGGGCAGCACCGCCATCGCCTGCACGCCCTCTTACTTCTTGCACATCGCCGAGGTTGCGGAGAAGATGAACGTCAGCATCAGAGATGACACGAAACTCAAGGTGGGCGTCTTCGGAGCCGAGCCCTGGTCCGACGAGACCCGGAGACGGATCGAGGAGGCAACAGGGCTCAAGGCCTACGATATATTCGGGACCAGCGAGATGTGTGGTCCTGCGGTAACCGAGTGTCATTATCAGAACGGTATTCACATCTGGGCAGATAAGTTCCTGGTTGAGGTGATCGATCCCGATACTGGCGAGACCCTGGAGGACGGCGAGCGCGGCGAGCTGGTGATAACCACCCTGGACAAGTGGGTGATACCCCTTATAAGGTACCGGATAGGGGATCTCACGGTCATGGAGTCCGAGCCATGTGCTTGTGGTCGGACGCATCCCCGGCTGATGAGGATCCTGGGGCGGACCGACGACATGATCGTGGTGCGGGGGATCAACGTATTCCCCAGCCAGGTGGAGTCTGTGCTGATGAAGATCCCCGAGGTGGGGGACCACTACCAGATCATCGTGGACCGGAAGGGATCCTTAGACACAATGGCCGTGATGGTAGAGGTTACAGAGACCGGGTTCAGCGACAAGATCGGTGACCTGATGACCCTTGGCAAGAACATATCCAAGGAGCTGAAGGGTGTGCTGAACATCGTGGCCCAGGTGGAGCTGGTGGAGCCGGGGACCATCCCCCGCAGCGAAGGCAAGGCCGTCAGGGTCATAGACAAGAGGAAGGTGTGAAAAATGGTGGCTATAAAACAGATCTCATTATTTGTGGAGAACAAACCTGGCAGGATGGCCCGGGTGGCGAAGACGCTTTCCGATGCCGGGGTGAACATCCGCGCCTTGACCGTGGCCGAGGCTGGAGACTTTGGCGTGATCCGGATGGTGGTCGATTCTCCGGAGAAGGGATACCAGGTGTTGCGCGAGAGCGGGTTCACCGTCTCCGAGACCGACGTTTTGGCGGTGGAGATGAAGGACATCCCCGGCGGGCTCTATGAGATCATGGACGTTCTGGGCGGCAACGAGATCAACGTCGATTATGCCTACGCTTTCGTGACCTCCAAGGCGGAGAGGGCGATGCTCATAATCCGGGTGGACGACCTGGAGAAGGCGAAGGTGGTTCTCAGCGGGGCAGGGATGAAGCTGGCTACGAAGGAGGAGATTCAGAAGATATAATGGACGTGGCTGCTCGAGCGATCCAAAATCTGACCGAGCCTGGGCGCCGGGTTCATGTCCAGTGAGCCTCGATCCCGGTGCCCGGTAGCGATCCGACCATCCGGGCGCTGCGCGCCCGGCGCATACCCTCTCCCGCCCAATACTTTCTAGGGCTGAGAAAACTGGAAGCAGAAGCCTCGTGCTGGCTGAGAGCATAAGCCGGATGATGAAGGCTTCGCCAAAAAAAAAACAGTTGTGGTCAGAGGATCTCTGTCACTCTGAAGAAGACTATCGCAACGAAGGTGACCACCAACGGCCAGATCGCCAAGTTGAAAGACGTGGATAAGCGTTCATTCCACAGTTTGGATACCGATAATATCTCAGATGCGCTGAGAAGAATTATAAGACATATGACCGCAGCGACGCCGATCTCAGCGACGCCGATCGTGCTGAACATGGTGATGGTAGACGTAGTACCCATGGCTGATGTCGTACCCATGGCTGATGTAGTACCCATTATTGATGATAGCATACGTCCCCACTCAACCCTACGATTCACCCTAACCAACGCTCAGAACATATAAATACTTATCCCAATACTGTGGGGGGAGACAGACCCCTAGTCGCTTCATCTCCGAACTTTTGCGAACCTGCTGGCTTCTCGCGTTTTTTTTGTGTCCTAGAAGGCACCGATGCCGCATGTATTTACCGCGACGGAACCGCCTCTAACAACGCCTCGACGGCAGCTTCTATGGACTCTCTGGAGCTGTGGCGCGGTCTCCAGCCGAGGCTTTCTGCGGCGTTTATGGAGAGGTGCATCATATTCACATCTCCTTTCCATCCGCGACCGTCGATCCCGCCGGTGAATCTATAGGCAACGTTCTGCAGTCCCATCTTCTCCGATACGATATCTGCGATCTCCACGACGTCTATCGCATCGGCCGATCCTAGGATGAACTCCCGGGGTGAGGTCGGTTACAAGCTAGGGCGGCCCTACTGGGGCATGGGCATCATGACCGGGTCTCTCCAAGCAGTAATCAGATACGGCTTTGAGCATATGGGATTGAACCAGACCGAAGCGATGCCGATCCCAGGGGACTTTCTGTCCATGAACCTCATCCGCAAGCGGGGTTTCCGGCGAGAGGGCGTTCTCCGGGCGCACGGATACTGGAAAGAACGGTTCTGGGGCGAGATCTGCTTCTCGCTGCTGGGGTGGGGGTGGATGCGTGATTAGAGAAAGTGGGCCGGTATGGTTGCCATCCGCTCCGAGAGGATATATGACCGCGCCGTCGTTCATGTGGTGATCTTGCTCGCCTATTCATTATCTGAGGATCTCCATTACTCTGAAGAAGACTATCGCGAAGAAGGTGATCACCAGCGGCCAGATCGTCAGGTTGAAAGACGCGGATAAGCGTCCGTTCCACAGTTTGGATGCCGATAAGATCTCAGAGGCGCTGAGAAGAATTATAAGACAGATGACTGCAACAACGCCAGCCTCTGCTACGCCCACCGTGCTGAACATGGTGATGACTGTCGTAGTACTCCCCGTTGCCGTCGTACCTCCCATTGCCGTAGTACCCCCCGTTGCCACAGTACCTATTATTGCGGATGGCATACGGTCTTCTCATCCTTATACTAGATCCTAGTTAGGGGTCAGAATGTATAAATACTTTACTCCAAATTTTGCAGAGGGCGGGACGAGACCGCTAGTGCCATACCAATCCTGTAATGTCGTAATGTATATAATATATATTCTTCATAATCAACATTGGGGGATTGAATATGAAGAAATACACCGTGACACTTGCCAAAGATGAGCGTGAAACTCTTGGCGCACTTACTTCCAAAGGCAAACATAAATCACAGAAAATCCTCAACGCACTGAATCTACTCGGGTGCGATGAGGGCGAGTATCAGGTGAAACGTTCGACCAACGAAGTAATGGCCCGCGTCCTGAACATAAGTATGAAAAAGATCGACCGCGTGAAGAAGCGATTTGTCGAGGAAGGTCTTGATGTTGCCATCAGGAAAGAGGTATAGGCATGGGAGAAATTCAGAAACAACAAAAATGCGAAAGTTAATCGACAATTCACAACCAAGGATGCTCAGATAAAGTTATCTCGGCTTTATCCGACATTTGAAAGTTAACAGGCCCCTAGTGTCGAGTCATGCGTAAAATATCGTATCATGCACTCGTCACTCCCACGAAGGTGGGAATCCAGTTGGACCCTCAATCGAGGCTACTGGTATTTTATATGTTTTGCATGCATTTCGACGAGAGGGACTTCGCGCCTTCGCGCCTTCGCGTGAGGCAGAAATTATGGGGCACGCGAAGACGCGAAGGGTGGTGACTCGTCGATGAATGTGGAAGAAGTCTCTTCCATCGTGGTGGACACGGCTTTCCCTCCTCATCGGGAATGACGGTCGTCTTTACGACATTACTTAGATGACAGGACACTAGGGGACCCTCACTTGCCCTCCTCGTACCTACCAAAACCGATATATTATTTTGGCCCATGCAACCGCTAAAGGCGATAAAATTATGCTAATTGGAATTGACGTCGGTGGAACTACTACAGATGCCGTTCTCATTGAGGAAGGAAAGGTGATCAGGACGGCCAAGGTCCCCACCGATCACGACAATCTTCTGGAGTGTCTGATAAGTCCGCTGGACGATATAATCCGGGACGTTCCTCTGGAGAAGATCGAGCGAGTTGTGCTCAGCACCACCCTGATAACCAACCTCATCGCCGAGGGTAAGACCGACCCCGTGGCCCTGGTCCTGGAGCCGGGCCCTGGGATGAACCCCGACGACTACACCCTGGGCGACGAGGTCCACATAATAAGAGGAGCCATCGACTTTCGAGGCAGAGAGATCCAGCCTCTAGACGAGAAGCAGATGAAGAACGTAGCCGCCACCCTGGCCGACCGGGGATACGAAAAGATCGCCGTGGTCAGCAAGTTCGGCCAGCGGAACTCCGCACACGAGGAGCGAATGAAGGCGATCATCACCGGGGTCTCGCCAAAGATCCAGGTAGAGATGGGACACCAGGCCTCGGGATGGCTGAACTTCCCCCGGAGGGCGGCAACGACCATGCTCAAGGTTGCCACCCAGGACAGGTACAGAAAGTTCGCCGCCGAGATCAATAAGGCCATATCTCAGAGGAAGATCAAAGCGCCGGTCTACATCCTGAAAGCCGACGGAGGCACCCTGCCCCTGGACAAGTCCATGGAGTCGCCGGTGGAGACCATATTCTCCGGGCCGGCGGCCAGCAGCATGGGTGTGATGGCCCTGACGCCCCCCGATCAGACCTCGGTGGTGGTAGACATCGGAGGAACCACCACGGATCTGGCTCTCATACTCGACGGCAAGCCTCTCATATCTTCCACAGGGGCCAAGGTGGACTCGTTCCTCACCCATATCAGGGCCTTCTCCGTGAAGTCCGTCGCCCTAGGAGGAGACAGCATCGTCAGGGCAGCTGGCGACGGGGTGACCCTGGGTCCGGAACGGGCAGGCCCGGCCTTCTGCCTGGGCGGTCCCGAACCCACACCCACCGACGCCATGAAGTTCCTGGAGATGATCGATATCGGTGATGGATCTCTGGCCGAGGAAGCCATGGTTGGTCTGGGTCGGGAGCTGGACTGCTCGGCAGAGGACGTTGCCCGTAAGGTGGTAGACGTGGCCGTGGAGACGCTGGTCCGCGAGATAGACCAGATGTTCCTGGCCTGGGAGCAGGAACCTGCCTACAGGGTCTGGGAGGTGCTCCAGAAGGAGAAGATTAGGCCTCAGAACGTGGTCGGCGTAGGTGGAGGTTCCTTGGGCCTGGTACCCCTGGTGGCCGAGAGGATGAACACCACGGGGATCATTCCCGAGAACGCCACCGTGGCCAACGCCATCGGCGCTGCCGTGGCCAGGCCCACCCTGACCCTGACCTTCCGGGCGGACACCGAACGGGGGGTCTACACCGTGGCCGAGGACGGGACCAGCGGCGAGGTCCGCGACCGGAAAATGGACTTGGAGCAGGCGGAGGATATGGCCCGGAAGCTGATCGTGGAGAGGGCCGAACGTCTGGGGGTCGGGGAGTATGCGGGCGAGGCTGTGGTAACCCACAGCGAGGTCTTCAACATGGTCAGGGGCTGGTCTACCGTAGGCCGCCTCCTGGACGTCGAGATGGAGATTCCTGCCGGGCTTATCTCCGAATGGACCGGAGGTGGCCGCTGATGACCGGAAAGAGGATGGGTCTGATATTCTTCCCCGCCTTCGACTGGTCCATATCTCCGACCCACCCGGAGAGGGAAGAGCGTCTCCTCTACACTAGAGACCAGATCTTCGAGGAAGGGTTGATGGACCTGCCGGAGGTGGAAGAGTACAAGCCCCGCTTGGCCGAGCTGAAAGACATCGCCAGGGTTCACCTCTGCGTGCCCAACGTGGAGGCCCAGGTAACCGACGCCCACCTGATCGCCGCCGGCAGTACCCTTGTTCTGGCCGACGCCTACATGGACAAGAAGATCACCAACGCCTTCGCACTGGTCAGGCCGCCGGGTCACCATTCCATGAGGGTGGCCCACGGCAACCGGGGGTTCTGCAACGTCAACAACGAGGCCATCATGGTCGAGTACATCAGGCGGAAGTACGGGATCAGGAAGGTAGCCATCGTGGATACGGACGTCCACCACGGCGACGGGACCCAGGAGATATTTTACCACGACCCGGACGTCTTGTTCATATCCTTCCACCAGGACGGGAGGACTCTCTATCCAGGATCGGGGTTCATGGACGAGCTGGGAGGACCCAAGGCTATGGCCAGGACGATCAACATCCCTCTGCCCCCGGAAACCCCTGATGAGGGGATTCACTACGTCCTGGACGAGTTGGTCTTGCCCATCCTGAAAGAGTTCGATCCCCAGCTGGTGGTCAACTCGGCGGGCCAGGACAACCACTACACAGACCCCCTGGCCAACATGCGTTTCTCTGCACAGGGTTATGCCCGCCTGAACGAGAAGCTTTCCCCGGACATTGCCGTGCTGGAAGGCGGCTACGCCATCGAGACAGCCCTGCCTTACGTCAACACCGGGATCATCCTGGCCATGGCCGGACTGGACTACTCTCATGTCAGGGAGCCGGACTTCGTCCCAGGCCAGTTCCAGATGTCCAGGACGATGAAAGCCACTATCGAGGCTATCGTCCAGCATCAGAAAGATGCCTGGGATCGTCGGGACGAGCTGACCGATACGGCGGTGAGCCGGGCCGGTCCATTCTACCGCAGGAAGAAGAGCATCTTCTACGACACAGACATGATCAGTGAGAGCCAGGAAGAGTCGGTGAGGATGTGTCCTCACTGTTCTGGGTACATGACCATATCGTCCCGGGCCTCCAAGGGCTATGGCACTTCGGACAGGGTCTTCGGCGTGTTTGTGCCTCTCTTTGCATGCCATCGATGTCGAGAGGAGGCAAAAGAGGAGTACGAGTCGCGAAAGACCGACTCTGCCTTCGATTACATCTATCTGCAGGATAAGACCGCCGACGATTACCGGTGCTACAGCGTTCATGAGAAGAACGAGAGGGTATACTGAGCATGGTATTGAGGTGTTAGGATGGAGGTTAAGGAGATACGGCTGGCCCCTTGGGGCGCTCGGTTCTGGGCCTGGCTCATCGATATCGTGCTGGTGAGCATCATCTGGGGGTTCCTGGCAAATATCTTCCTCCCCTTCCATCTCGGGCTCTGGTATGCTGACTTCGGATTCTTCTACCTCAGGTCGGATGACGCTTTGATAGCCTTCCTCTACTGGACTCTGCTGGAGGGATACTGCGGCCAGTCTCTGGGCAAGATGGTCCTGAACCTGAAGGTAACCGGCAAGAGAGGCGAGGATATCGACTTCGTGACCGCGGCCATCGAGAGCTTCGGGAAGGCGTTCTTGTTGCCTCTCGATCTCATAATCGGCTGGCTGGCCATGTCCGGTACCGGGCAGCGTCTCTTCAACCGTCTGTCCAACACCATCGTGATCAAGGTGGACGAGGAAGCGCCGGAAGGGGTGAGGTACGTCAGGTAGGGCAAGGGAGGCGATCTTGCCCTACAAGAAAATCCTCCATTCGGTCGGATTTACTTGAGCACATAAAGTTATACTTTATGTACAACAAGAAAATGTTCGCTTACGCTCACATTTACTTGAGCACATAAAGTTATACTTTATGTACTACCAGAATAACGCAGAAAGTCGTCTGTCATGATATCTTTGAATAAGTTCCGGGCATACTTGAGGGTCAGTCAAGCAGGCAAGATAGCCAGGCGTCTCTTCGTGATGAACGCCTTCGACGGCATCCTCATCATAATGGGGGTGGTGGTAGGGGCCCATCTTTCCGGGGTGACAAACCCCAACATAATTATCACCGCCGGGATCGGT
This sequence comes from Methanothrix sp., assembly GCA_030611205.1. Taxonomy (GTDB): domain Archaea; phylum Halobacteriota; class Methanosarcinia; order Methanotrichales; family Methanotrichaceae; genus UBA204. The sequence goes on along the minus strand of JAUWQF010000026.1, from coordinate 965 downwards.
GGGAGCATCGCCATGGGGATATCGGGCATAAGCAGTGCCTATCTGGCAGAGCGCGCCGAGAGACGCAGAGACCTGAAGAAGCTGGAGAGCGCCATGCTAACCAACCTTGAAGACACCCACTTTGCCAGGGCATCGGAGTTCGCCACCGTGGTGGTGGCGCTGGTGAACGGGATCAGTCCTGCCCTGGGCGCCATAATCCTCATCCTCCCCTACTTTTTGGTGCCCTTCATCGATGTGGATACTGCATTCTATGCTTCTTTGTCCCTGGGCCTCTTCTGCCTCTTCCTGCTGGGGATCTTTCTGGCCAGGATCAGCGAGGAGAGGATCCTGATCTCTGGGCTGAGGATGATAATGGTGGGGTTAGTAACCATAGCCATAGTAAGCCTGGTTACCGGGATCTGAGGGGGTGTCATGTCGGGATGGGATCCGACTCTTTCGTGGATCGGATGCCCTCGCGCCAGGAATAAAATCAGCTGGATATAATCCGGCCACAACTCAGCACTTGGCCAAAAAACCGGTCGAGGTGTTGGTTTAAAAAACTGTTCCAACGTCACATTTTTTTAAGTTCCTCTAGAAATTCTTGCATATCAGAGACTAATCTGTCGGCCTTTGCTCGACGAAAATTGTAATCCAGTCTATAGTCAGCATTCTTCCGTTCTTCAAAAAAATCGTACAACTTATTCCCCAGGTATTCATCCTTAGATTTTAATTTTTGGATAACATCTCTGTGGTTCGATTTTTCGTCCATTATCAAAAAATCCTTTGTGATATGGAATGCACCATAATAAGCTCTATTAATAGAGCACCTATAGCAAATTTCGCTATTACATGACTTTCGGATAAGTCGAATTTTCCACCATCCTAAATGTAATAAACTTTATATAGAATGAACACATGTTCTTTACTGAATGTCAGATGAGGAAAGAATAGACGAAATTCTAAACGCGATCCAAAAGATTAAAGAG
>JAUWQF010000049.1 GCA_030611205.1 Methanothrix sp. | reverse complement strand
GCGGAACGTGCATATGACTTCTTTGAGATGCTCCATTAAGTATCAAGTCTAAGGTTCATGACTATAATGACCCTGGTTCGCCAGGGAATACTCTGGTCGGAAATTATTGCCATTTTTAGGAGGGGGTCCGGAATAGGAATTGTCCCATCTCCTTCGTCGCACATATCTAAATAAAATACAGGATGTAGTTTATTCCTGGTTTTTTCCACAAGTGTGAAATCATGTTTTTCATAAAACCACATAGAACGCTTTTTTGAATCCACTGTTATGTACCGACATCCTATTTCATCAGAGATTTGATAAAATTTACCCATAACCCATCTTAATAAATAAGGACCGATTCCTTTTCCCTCGTAGTTTTTGTCCACCGCAAATCTTGCTAATTTAATACAAGGGTATGTTTTGGGCGTATACCCTTCTATAGGCGGTTCTTCTACAGATTTAACTTCTATTGTAGCAGCAGCCAACGTTGCAAAACCGACCACAATCCCATTCAAGTAGCATAGATAGGTTCTACTTGTCATGTTACTGTGTGCAATCAAAGCATCATTTTTTATAAAATCGTTTAAGTCGTCTTCTTTGCAACAAAAAGAAGACACCCTACTACGATGGTTTAATCGACGAATACTTAGTCCGCCATATAGTATATCGGCCATATAAAATTAAATTTATATCGGGTTTGCTTTGTATATTTCCCGAGCTTCCTTAAACATCTTTTGTTTTCTTGGTGAGATGGTGGGTCGCTCAAACCCCTCCAGGAATCTCCTGGCATCATCTCCTTCTAGGACGACCTTAAGGTCAATTGGCTTCGCCATTTGTCCGCACCTCACATTCTACATCTACTATTGCTATTATTACTTAAACGTATATGTTTATTTCCCCCTCAAAGCCCCCGATGATGAGGATTTATATCTCAGGCGACCTATCACGATGTAGATATGTTCTGCGAGTATATCCAGGCGGCAATGTCCAAGGCGATCTATGGGGTCATCGATGACGAGCAGCCCTATTACGGCGAAGTGACCGAGCTGAAGGGCATTTGGGCAACCGGCAAGACCCCCGAAGAATGCCGCGAGAACCTGAGGATGGCCATCGAGGACTGGATAGCTCTGAGCTTGCGTTTCGATCTGCCCATACCGCCAATTGAGGGCCACAAGATAGAAGCGCCAGAGGCACCAGTCGAGGCTTAAAGGCAGTGTCCCGGCTCTCGCCAGTCTCCTGGAACGAGCTGGTCAGACGGTTGCATGCCCTCCTGCGCCCAATGGCGCCCGGAATTGCCATCGTCTTCTCGATGCCAGTTTCTCTGCCCCGCTGATCCGCATCCACCCATTGGGCGCAACCATCGGGCCGATCCTGGGGCACTCGATAGAAAAGGGCGCCGAGGCGCTCCGAACCCACGTTACGACCCGGGCGCGTTTTGCGGTAAGGCGAGGCAGGAGTTATCGGGGACGGGTCCTGGCGCCGAGGCCCTATCGATCCAGGGATTGGGTAGCGTCCACTTCGCGCCACCAGATGCGGACGCCACGGTAAGCCTTGGCAGCGTCTCTGAGATTCGGCTCAACCTCGACGTGACCGGGGCCAAGCTCCAGGGCGGCGATCTGGTGAGCCGGGCCCGGGTCGACGCAAGGTCGATCGATGGTCCCGCCATCCCGCCCGTATATGCCGAAGCGGCGGTGACCGTGGGCGAGTTCGAGGGCGAAAGAGAGGCTCCGGGCGGGGGGTTCGGCCTGATCTCTGGCGAAAACGATGAGCTTGCGCTCTGAGGGGCGTCGTTAGTGCAATCTCGGGATGTAGTTTTGAATATAGAGATAAGGCTTATCCTTCTGGATGTGGGTGATGATCTGGATCTACAGCCTATTCTTGGATTAAAAAGGTCCGAACGTGTTATGTTTTGGGTGGGATTTCTGGTAAGCCTATACGGCTCAAATAAAATGAAAATCTTTGGGACAGTGCTTCCCTGAATAATTCATTCAGCGAGGTTATATAATGTTTTTCGTAAATACCATATAAATATTCTAGCGGGAGTGTGTAATAATGTTTAAAATCTAATACTAAATGAGGTACTTGATATTCAGGATTGCGCTCCAAGTAATGATACCTTGCATTCTGATTCGTTGTTATAGTGCTGAATTGTTTACTATTTTTACGTTCCATGGTCAAACCCAATCGCTTTAGATGTTCTCCTTTTTTTAAGTCGTCTGACAAATATGCAGGACAAACCAGAATTGACTGAATATATTTATCATGGTTTTTATCAGAGCTTTCGTCGGTTCTATTATTAAAATCTTGTTGAAGATCACAATCTTGTGATAATACAATGATGTATGGAAAATAATATTCTACGATCTCAGAATCTTCTTGAACAGCATAATTAAATTTAACATCCCTCAATATATCGCCTTGTAAAATTCGACCAAAACTATGTTTGCGGTAATAAGTATTAATCTGACTTAACTTGCACATATTTGATTACCTTTCGTTCGGGTTTTATTCTCTGATATTTATCGAGATCAAATGCATTTTCGTAAACTAATTTACCTTCTTTTTCTACGGGGCCGTCCTGTTTTTTTATCGTAGCAGTGCCGGATTTGCCACCATATCTTTTGTCAAAATTATAGTCAATCATCTACTTCACCCATAATCTCGCGTAATCCATCTGAAATGGAATCCTCATAAAGAGACAGGATATTATCATGAAATAATAAAACATTATCACTGACATCAGAAATTTCAATTTCGTCATCATTATAGCAATCATAATCTAGAATAAATTCCCTTCTAGAAATGGGATTCGGAAACTCTCTATTCGGAAGACCAAATTGGAAACGAACATAATGACTATCTTTATTTAATTCGATTAATCCCATAGATCGTGAGAGTTCGCTTTTATCGGCAGGAAAGTTTAACATTGAAATTAAATTGTCATTAATCAGGTTAGCCCAACCCAATGGATCGCCTTGGTTTAATACAATTGTATTTATATATCTTAGTCCAGTTCTTTTAATGATGAGATTCCCATAGCATCTTTTGAGATTATCTAATACGAGATCTATTTTAGAGCTTAGATCGTCAAAATTAGTATATAATTTGACTTCAATGAATAATGTTGTCGGATCCAAACCGAGGATTATATTTTTGCTTTCATCAGTGAATCTATAATTAATCACATCTCTTTCGGCCTGCGATATTTTACGACCGCCTTTTTCTTGGGAAAATGATGCCTCCAAGATAGTATTTTTTATATCTTCCTTGTGTGGAAAAATATCTTTGATGCCTGTATAGAAACTCGTAGTTGATTTTTGACTATGATCAATTTCGCGGGTGAAATCAATTCTAAAAATTACCTGGTCTAAATAATTATTCTTATAATTTGCCATGGGTGCCACCTATTATTACAACATGGACCTATTTAGATATCTTGCTTAATTTCGTAGGTTAAATCAGCTAGCTCGTCATCGTAATGACAGTAACTCTAGTTAAGCATATCAATTACTTAAATCCTGTCATTGTTTCTAAATCCGAAGTGATGAAACACATTTTCACGCCGTCTAGAGATCGCTACCATCACTTCAAATTCCACTCTCTAGAAGCCCAACCCTGTTTCCGCGACACTAGGCACGGGGAGATGAGTTCACAAGAAATATACGCCCTCTGGCCGAAACGAGACCTGCGCCGATCCCGAAATTCGGCCCCAGTTCTCTGCGCCTCCTGAGCCCCCCCGGTGATCGCAGCATCTGCCTTCCGAAACCGAAGATTAGGACCTGGATGGACCTGGATCCACCAGGTTGACGCCTCATACTCGAAACTCTCGCCAGGTGATTCCAACCTCGACCGAACCGTCGCGCCCTGGCCGAGTACCTCCCAACCATCCCACCATAACTGAGCCCCTTCCCACGCCCCCGGATCGACCGCCTCCAGACCCGCCGGGTTCTGCACGACCTCGAACAGAAGCCACCCTTCACCCCGAAGGCGCTCCCCGGCCCCGACGACGGCGCGAGGTCCACGAACATCCGCCTCCCGCCCATGATTCGTCTCCGTGAGCCCGAGACGGGGCCGGGACGGGCGAGGCTCAAAGAAATCCCGCGCCAGGGCCGCCGGGGATCTGGCGTCGTCTTCCCGAAGCCCCCGATCTGCACCCACCCTGGCAACCAGCGCCAGGAGGAGGACGAGGCGCCCGAATATTGCCACCTTCCCCTCGGCCTTCGACCTGAGAAGGCAGGCCTTTTGCGAAGATGAAGGAGAAAAGGAGAAAAGGATCAAAATACGCAAGACTGTGCGCGTTCCCACCTTCGCCCTCGCTTCAAAGATTGAGAGACTATTTGTATCATCGCTCTCTAAAGGATACAGCATGGGCATCGCCGAACGCTGGAAAGGGCACAAACCTCTTCCTCAGGACATATTAAGCTCTCTTGAAACGCTGACACCCATCTTCGAGAGGGAAGGCGTGCTTCTTGCCTACCTCTTCGGCTCTCTGGCTAAGGTAGACGAAGCCGGCGACAGAGAGCCTCACGACCTCGATCTGGCTCTGCTCACGAAAGATCAACCTGCCTGGAAGCTGCGGGATGTGATAACCGAGACCCTGGGATCCGAGCGGCTGGACCTCGTGGACCTCAAAAGGGCGTCTCCGGTATTGCTCTTCGAGATACTCCAATCCGGAAGTCTGCTCTACTCATCTGACGAGGCAACCAAGGAGCGCTTCGTCCTGGACGTCTTGCACCTCTACCGGGATACCGCGCCCTTACGTCGTCGGCAGAGGATGTTTTTGAAGAGGAGGATGGATCAGTGGTCAGAAAAGAGTCGATAGAGGTGCGACTAAAGGAGCTGGACGAGATAATCCAGGAGCTCTTCAAGTACAAAGATGCAAACCCCGACACTCTGAAGCGGGATTTGAGCCAGCGATGGATCATCGAGAGAGGTCTCATCGCCGGGGCGTCGATAATCTTCGACGTGACAGACCACATCCTCTCGGAAGACTTCGGCTTTTATGCGGAGAGCTATGAGGACAGCTTGAGAGGCTTATTCGAGAAGGGGGTCATCTCTGAGGACCTCTACAAGCAGATAAAAGGGCTGGAAGGCTTTCGCAACATTCTAATCCATCGCTACACAGGGATCGATTCCGATCTGGTCTTCGAGAATTTCCACCGAAGCCTGAAGGCGTTCCCCCGTTTTGCGAGGGAAGTTCTCACCTGGATGGAGAGGGCATAAAAAAAACACAAAGTAGAGCCATACCTCCGAGGTTTCCGACGGCGGAGCCATCATCTTTCCGGTGCCAGTATTTCTGACACCTCGATCCCGCATCCTCACGGCCGTGGTCCTGGAGATATTCGGCCAGTTAGGAACAATTTTTCGGCGCATATCAAACGAAGGCGGCCTGTGCCGGGCAGGCCCAGGACGGACGAGGTTTGAGGAAATCCTGCGCCAGGGACGCCGAGTGGGCGCAATCGGAGTCGAGCCGAATTCGCCAGGATCGATAGCCTCCTGAACCGCCGGGTTCCGCACGACTTTGGAGATGAAGCCGCCCATTTCCCCGAAGGCGCTCCCATCGGCCTTTTTGTGCTTGTCGTTACATAGATCTCCAGCGGGTCAATAAGCAGACGTGGATATGATTTTGTAATGATCGTCTGCAGATGCCGCATATCTATATACATGGTTTAGCATTTGATTCCGAAAGATGTAAATACAATTATATCCAACACTGTGAAAAAATATGATATATTGGTGGTGAGAAAATTACAAAATTTGCATTGCTCATCGTTGTGGCGTCGGTTCTCTTTGTTTTACCAGCCGTTGGGATGGACAATTTTTTCAATATAAATGAGGATAATGCGATCGAATACTATGGCGTAAACGCAGATCTAATATGGATCGGTGACCAAATAGCGCAAACAATGGGACCATTTACCACACTTTCACCCTTTGATAAAATTCCCGTGACCACAAACACCTTTGCAGTAGATAAAAATCAAACAAACGATGCGGATGAACTGCTAATCAATGCTGCAATTATCGAGGTCGAAGACCAGTATGCTATGGCAGTGAGGTTCGGCGTTGCAAAAAACACGGTGAATATTGATGATGACAACGCAATTACAGGACCTGTTGGCTGGGCGATCGGTTACTACCCGGACAACACGGCTGCAATTCTGCATACGTGGAACGGCGGTAAGACCTGGGAGGTGCAGGGTAATACGGCACTATGGACTGGATTGAACGGCCAGGACATCAGTGCGGTGGACGAATGGACCGCTTGGGCAGCGTTGGGGAGCAAGGAGGGTGTAGGCGGTGCTATTATCCACACTACTGACGGCGGCGCCAACTGGAATCTGCAACCTTTGCCCGATGGTATTAACGAAGCCGTCAAGGGAATCAAGGGCCTATCCCGGAGCGTGGCCTGGGCCGTAACACTCGGTGGGACGGTTATGCGTACCCTTGACGGCGGCGAGAATTGGGTCGTTATACCTCACGACGGGGTGACCATGAAACAGATCAACCGGATTGACGCCAAGGGAGATGACATCTGGATCGCAGACTATGGCAGCGGCGAGTACGGAATGATTCATTCGCCGGATTTCGGTGTTACCTGGCGACAGGAGCAACTTCCGGATGTCTATGATGGGCCGATGGGTGTTAGCATTGTCAGCTCTCAAATTGCCTGGGCCGCAGCGAGACTCACGACGAGTCTCTACCGGACAGTGGACGGGGGCGGCGCCTGGCACCAGGATGCACCCGATGTGTACGGGCCACACGATATCGATGATATCTGTGCACCCGATGCCGACACGGTGTGGGCCGTGCAGAATCTCGGACTCTGTGGGAATATAATATGGGTGCGCCTGGCCAACGGAGAAGTCATCAGCGACATTATGGATCCAACCACCGGGAATTATGTATACGAGGGGGTTACCTGCTTCGACGAGAAGACCGTGTGGGTGGTGGGGATGAAGGCATACGGCGTGGATCCGAGCTTCCCAGAAGGCGTTATATTGCATACCAACGACGGTACGACGTGGACGAACCAGCCCCTGCCGGTCAACGACGTCGCATTGTGGAAGGTCTCATTCGCCGGTGCTCATCGATAGATAGTTCCCATCCAGCATACTATGGTTCTGAGTTTGTATTCCCTTTCTTGCTTGAGGGGGAAGCAAAGTTTCGTGGATTGTGGGACGTCCATCAACAAGTAAATAACTTGGCATGATGTTGATATACTGATAATAGAAGTTTCAAACGACAGATGGAAAGCCATATAGTCTTGAGGTAGTCTTGAGGCGGGACGATCCCTTCGCCCAGCTGGTCGTTCCCGACCACAGAGCGATTATCCGGCAGGCTGGAATGAGCGTGGACGAATTCTTGGAGCTGCTTTAATTCGTCCTACTTGGTGGCCAAGGTCAAGACCGTGGTCGTGATCGAGCACAACCTCGACGTGATCAAGTCCGCGGACTACATAATAGACCTCGGCCCCGACCGCGCCCTGGAATGTACTTGGCCAGGAAGAACTCATCGTCACCGTTGACCGGACCTTTGCCATGACCATTATGTGACATTCCCCGGTATGGCGAGGAGCTACAAGACAGCACAAATGTTTTCTATAAAGCAGGATGTGATACATCAAAGTACGGCGTAGGGGGATCGGATATGCCGACATGTGATGAATGCAGATTTTATAAGCCGATAGATGAGACGAATGGGGAATGTTCTACTGTGGGAATTGAAGTTACAGCAGATAGAGATTCCGGAAGATGTCCCATTAGGGCGTTTCAGCCGAAAGGTTGAGCGCAGAATCTATGTTATATTTTCAAACTTGTGCCTGAGTCTTTCGAAATTCTCTCAGGAGACTACATTTTCCAGATAGGTTTATGAGGAGCCGTTCCTTTGGGAAAGAGATGTCTCTTCGAGATGATGCACTGGAGTTCCACAGGAGATCTAAAGGTAAGATCGCCATCAAGAGCAAGGTGCCCTGCGATACGCTGGAGGATCTGAGCCTGGCCTACACCCCAGGTGTCGCCGAGCCCTGCTGCGAGATCGCGAAGAATCCGGATACTGTTTATGATTACACATCCAAGGGCAACATGGTGGCGGTGGTGACCGATGGTTCTGCTGTGCTCGGCTTGGGCGATATAGGGGCCCTGGCCTCCATACCGGTCATGGAAGGGAAGGCCATCCTCTTCAAGCAGTTTGCAGACATAGACGCCTTCCCCCTCTGCGTAGATTCCAAGGAACCCTCGGAGATCGTAGAGATCGTCAAGATGGTGGCTCCGGTCTTCGGAGGCATCAACCTGGAGGACATCAGCGCCCCTCGATGTTTTGAGATAGAGGATCGGCTGAAGAGCGAACTGGACATACCGGTCTTCCATGACGACCAGCACGGGACGGCGGTGGTGACCGTGGCCGCGTTGATCAACGCCCTCGAGGTGGTGAGAAAGGACTTCGATAAGATCAAGGTCGTGATGAGCGGGGCCGGGGCCGCGGGTATCGCAGTATCCAAGTTCCTCATGAGCTTCGGGGTGAAGGAGATCATAATCTGCGACAGCAGGGGCATAATACATCCAGGCCGAGACGGTCTCAACCGCTCCAAGAAAGAGATCGCCGAGATCACCAACCCCTCCCGGATGAAAGGATCGCTGGCCGACGCCATGAACGGAGCCGATGTCTTCATCGGCGTATCCGCACCGGGGATCGTGAGCGTGGATATGGTCCGGTCCATGAATAAAGACGCCATCGTCTTCGCCATGGCCAACCCCGTCCCGGAGATCATGCCCGACCTGGCCAAGAAGGCCGGGGCCAGGGTGGTGGCCACCGGCAGGTCCGACTTCTCCAACCAGGTGAACAACGTCCTGGGGTTCCCTGGCATATTCAGAGGCGCTCTGGACGTCAGGGCCGGGGATATCAACGAAGAGATGAAGATGGCCGCGGCCAGGGCGATAGCGGAGCTGGTGGAGCCCGTCTCGGAGGAGTACATCATACCCTCGCCCCTGGACCGGCGCGTGGTGCCAAAGGTAGCCGAAGCCGTGGCCAGAGCGGCTCAGAAAACGGGTGTGGCGCGGGTCGGGGCGGAGCGAAAGGCGGGTGGCTGAGCAAAGGACACGGGCGGCGCGTGCTTTCCGGCACCTGGCACGGTTTTTGCTGGCATCTGGCCAGGACCGCGAGGCGAACGAAGGCGCTATGGGCCTACGGAAACGTCTTCGGCACGACCTGCCCGTCTTCTATCTCCACGTAGCTGTAGTCCTTGCACGGGTTCTTCTTCCAGGAGCCGGTGTTCACAACACCTTCTTCGGAGTCGTAGAAGGGCCTGTGAGTATGGCCGAAGACGAGGACGTCGTCCTTTCCCATCCCGAGATAAATGCTCCTGGCCCTCGATCGAGAAAGCTCCTCTATGGTCGATCCGACCCTGTGAGCGCCTTCGAGCCTCTCGTTCGGGCCATGCATCATGGATCTCAGCGCCCCGGATACGTTGGTGGGCAACCTCCTTAGCCCGTCCAGGAACGACTTTGATAACTCGATCGTCTCCCATAGCTTGTCGGCCACGTCTCCGGCATCATCTCCTGCCAGGCAGAGCCCCTCAGCGAACCGCTCATAGGCGGTCAACGACTTGTAGTAGGGGTTCGACAGGACTTCCAGCTGGTATCCGTGTATGAAGACAAAGTTCTTGCCGCCATCGGAAAGCTGGACAGTTTTGCCCAAGGTATTGAAAGGAAACTTGGTCGATAGTACTTTGTTGAGTCGCAGCATATAATAATCGTGGTTGCCCACCACATAGTGTATGTCCACACCGCTCAAGCTCATCAGCCTGGAGACCACCTCGTCGCTTTCCATCAACGCCTTGGCGAAGTCGCGCCTCCAGAAATCGATGATATCTCCAAGCAGAACGAGGTCTCCTCCGCTGCTCAGCTGGTCTCCTGCGATGTAATCCAAAAACGCGACGAACTTCTGGTCGTCTCTTCGAACCTTCGGATCCTCACCCGGCGGCGCCTCGGCCAGGTGCACGTCCGATACAACTACGATCATTGCCACATAGTATCACGATCAACTCATGTAAACTTGTTGTAAGAGTATATCGCAGGGCGAAACCCCTCCCTCTGCCGAAGATCCTACTGTCCTGTCATCTAAGTAATGTCGTAAAGACGACCGTCATTCCCGATGAGGAGGGAAAGCCGTGTCCACCACGATGGAAGAGACTTCTTCCACATTCATCGACGAGTCACCACCCTTCGCGTGCCCCATAATTTCTGCATCACGCGAAGGCGCGAAGACGCGAAGTCCCTCTCGTCGAAATGCATGCAAAACATATAAAATACCAGTAGCCTCGATTGAGGGTCCAACTGGATTCCTGTCTTCGTGGGAGTGACGAGTGCATGATACTATATTTTACGCATGACTCGACACTACGTGTATTCGGCCCGGTTCCCATCAGGGATCGCTCAGGCTGCCCGAAGTTTGTCGTCGAGATTTCGCCCCCGCAAAATCATCCTACCTCGCGTTTCAGTATCAATGTAGCAGCCTAAAATGCGAGGGCGAAGATGGCTGCGATGAAGAGGAGGCTTCAGCCCAGGATGCAGATGATCTTCTAGGATCCAGACTCGTCCTTGGACCCGAGGATGAAGATCGGCATGAGCATCGCCGAGCCCTTGAGGCTTCGGGGAGGTCAGAGCGAGATGAGAGAGGGTCTCGGAGCTGGTTGAGACCGTGGGACTGGGCCCAGAGTATATCAACCGCTACTCTTACCCGATGGGCGGCGGTCAGAACCAGAAGGTGGTCCTGTCCAGGGTCCTTGCCGCAAGCACCAGGTTCGTCGTTGCGAACAAGCCGACGTCTGGCCTCGGCGTCTTGGTCCAGGCCCAGGTCCTCCACCTGATGAACGATCTGAAGAGGGAGATGGATCTCACGACCATGTTCATCATCCACGACCTGAAGACGGTCAGGTACATGAGCGACAGGGTGGCGGTGATGTACGGGGGAAATATCCTGGAGATGGGAAGGGCCGAGGATATATTCGGCCGTCCGCGTCACCCCTACACCAGGCTGCTGCTGGGCCTGGAGCTGGCGGAGGGCTCTGTCTTTCTGGAAGGGCGGATGCCAGTTCCATCACCGCCGCCCCTTTGCAGAGGGCGCCTGCAGAAGATAGGTGCCCGAGATGGTCGAGGCGGGTCGGGATCATGGGGTGCTATGCTATCGGGTCTGATTCACAACTCTGCCAGGGTCTGGGAGCTTTCCGGAACTGCTGTTTGTGGACCAGTTCGGCGAGGACTTCGACGTCAAGGCTGGGGGGGGGTTCTGAAGGACGAGTTCGTGAAGCTTGTGCCTGCGCCGATCTCGAAGAGGTCCTATGGAACGGTATCCTAAAGATATCCACAAATATTTATCCTTTAAGATTTAGGTCCAACTCGGTAAACCTATATTGAGGATGATCATTTGAATCCCATTGTCAAGTTAGCCGCAAGCGCGTTACCTGGAGAAAAAAAGTATGTATTATTTGCAGGTGCTGGTGTCTCAAAAGATGCAGGTGTGCCAACTGCTTGGGACTTGATGCTCAAAACTGCGACTTTACTGTATGCTGCTGATAATCTGGAATCAACTTCCGAGGTTACTTCAGAAGAAATCGAGAATTGGTTTACAAAAAGCGATTATTCTAATATGGAATATGCAGATCTGATGGAAATACTGTATCCTACGTACCCTGAACAACAAACATTTTTAAAAGAATATTTAAATAGTCATAAAATCGGTGGTGCACATTATGGAATTGCTGAATTAGCTCGAAGGGGTATAATAAGGGCCATTATTACCACAAATTTCGATCATTATACCGAAAAGGCGTTAGAGGAAAAAGGCCAAGAAGTTCAGGTGATCTCTACAGATGACGATCTGAAACATTCAGAACCGCTAATACATTGTAAATCGATACGAATTTATAAGCCTCATGGTGATTTGGGCCGAGGAAAACTCAAAAACACACACAAAGATTTAGAGATGTTATCTCCATCGATGGAAAAAGAATTGATACAAGTTATAAGTGAACACGGTACTGTAGTTCTTGGTTACTCTGGTAGAGATAAGGGAATTCAAGAGATATTCAAAAAAAGAAATTATAATTATTATCCTCTATTTTGGGTCGATCCGTGTGCTCCTAGTGAAGAGCTTGATCGGATCCTAAAACAATATACGTATATCCCATGTACCGGAGCCAGTCAGTTTATAGACGACTACCTAAAAGTATTGGAGAGATTAGAAAGTTTAGCACCAAGTATTGGATCAGGACCAACTATTTCAGATTTGAGATATGCGTTATCATCGTCAGAAGAACCCGCTGCACCAATATATTCAGATTATCTTAAAAATATCTTGGATAGATTGAAATCGACAAAACCTGATTTCTCGAAATTTGCAGAATATGACGACGCTATAGTTGATCAAATTCAAAATGGGCGACAAATATCGTATGATTTTATAGAGGCTGCATTGTTAGCCGCAAGATATGGAGATTTAGAAGCCATTGAAAAAAATTATAGTTTTTTTGGAGATGCACTTAAATTTTATGATATTCCAGATGGTTTTAGTGGAAGTGTTCTCACTACCGATTTCGATGGATACAAATTTTTAATATATGAAATGTTTGTTTCGTTTATCGGATCATTAATAAAGAATGATAAATGGCATGTTATTCGAGATTTGCTTGACGAAGATCTTTTTGTAGATAAAAAATATGATGGCGGATATTTACCATTTACAAAGATCAACACATACATATATTCGTTGGACTGTATAAGGAACAATCGCTTAAATAATTCTTGTAGGTGTTCTGTCACATCTGATTTTATACGTGACCGATTTACTACAACCGATTTATCAAAGCTACTTGAACATAATGAATTTATGGAAGCTGATTATTTCCTTTTTATCAGAAACGTTTGTGAGTATGAAGATTTAGGCAATCGAATACCTGTCGGGTTGTGGACACCAAAAAGTTCTATTTTTTTGAGCAAACCACCAAGTTACATTAGAAAAGCGGAAAGCGATAGATTTTTGGGTGTATTGGCTAGAGCAGCAGGATTTGACGAAAAATCAAAATTTGTTGATAGGCTGAAAAATAATACAGCTATATATGGAGATTTGTTTGGAGCTGGTTTTATGGACGGTCCTTTAGTTTTTTTTGATTTCGATGCACTTGGATCTAGAAGATAATCAAAATTTCAAATTTTTTTGTGTATACATTCTAACCGGAGTTTATAAGATGTGATAAAAAACGACCGCTCGATACCGAAAGCTGTAGGGTCTAGCGATAAACTAATTCATGCAGGAATATAGTTGTCAAGTTTGAGTTTGCTGAAGACCTCAGCAGCATCTCTGCTCATGTCCTCGATGACAAACTCTGCCCCCCTCTTACTTTTCACTTTTTCATCTCCAGTATAGACCAGCCCCAGTCTCATTTGATCTAGATGATAAGCTAATCTCTCCATTGACAAACCCTCATTACCGATCAAACACAGCAAATAATTATACAATAACATCCCCATAACACACAAAAACACGTGAGCCCTGATTTTAAGATCTTTTCTTACGTATGCTGGCTTTAACGGGATCAATAAGCTATTTTTAAGCCACTTGATATCTGTCTCTATCTGACCGCGTGCATCATACGTTTCTGCGACTTGTTGCCCTGTCAGGTTCTTCATATCGGTGACGATGACAGTTTTTCCCATTGCTGCGAGATAATCGCGTTCCCGATTTTTATTCAGTTCGAAGTTGAGTTGCAACTTTCCATCCACCTCAACGACACTATAGTCAAACAACCCCCTATACTGCTTCGGAATCGCATCAACAACACGATTAATAAGACCTTTTGCTGTCAGTTTCCTACCTCTTCCTGTACGGCCCAGCTTCGATCTGATATCATCGATTTTTGCATAGATTTTTTGTTTATTCCGATCCCATTCAACCAAACTTTTACGTTTAGTGGCATCATTGTATCGGATAATACCAACTAAATCACATTCATACCAATTCCCACTTACAAAATGTGCTTTGATGGTGTGGCCGCTGGCATTCTTCCATGTCTCGCCGAATTCTGAAACAGGTATTCGGAACAAATCTCTACACATCGATGCAGGCAGTGACCCGACGATATGCATGTTATCTATCAATCTTTTGATATTATCGCTGGAGTTCATACCGCGATCAAAGATTATAGTAATGTTCTCTGTGGCAATATCAATATCCTGGAGACGTTCGCAGATGCCGTCGATCAATTCCGAGAACAGCAGTGCATCATGTTTATTTGCAGGATAAGTAATCGACTGAAATGGAATGTTATGATCTGATGCTATCAACCCTACACCAATAAGATTTTTGTCGTACCGCTTATCCTTTGAACTGCCTTTATGTGGTAACGTTTCTCCATGCTCGATATGGGTATAGAAGTTAGTTGTGTCGAAGATCAACCGTGTTGGTTTGAGTCCTTGTTTGATTAATGTACGTGACACATCGAGTTCGATTCTGCATATTGTATCTTCATCGAGTTTGGCCATATAATTTAGAAAGTTCTGGCTCGACAGCTTATATTTAGGGGCCCAGACAAACTGTAGTGAACTTCTTTTGAAATATTCATCAAGAACATTCCGGCTAAGGGCGTGCTCGGATCTACCAATGATAATCAAAAGTAGATATTGTGCTGGCGTAAGACCATCTATCTTCTTTCGATTGACATGTCTGTTGAGACTTTCGATCAAACCGGTCTCTTCGGCAGCTTTAATGAATGCGGCAGGTTTTCCGAATGAATATGACGCAA
>JAUWQF010000086.1 GCA_030611205.1 Methanothrix sp. | reverse complement strand
TAAGTCCATATTTTCACGCTTGATTCAAGTAGCTTGGAAGGGGGGCTGAATAGTTACTATAAATGTTGTCTAATCTAACCTGTCGAGAGAATGGCAATCACCAAAAGTCATGTTATATGGCCTTTTCCTATATAGATAATTATATGACGTATTCCTATATAGATTACCACCAAACCGAATATTAAATTCTGTTGGCAAGTTTCAAGTTGGGGTGCTCCGCGCCAACTATCCTATCCTCGCACTATCCATCGCTCTGCCACGTATGATGCAGATAGTATTTGGACCTTTCGGTAAATATATAATATTGTGTTGCATGTGTAAGTTGTTAAGATGCTCAAAAAAATCACCTGTATAGCAACACTATTCAAAAAAAGAACCCAGGACTTCGAAAACCCTCGTCGTCACCACGGCACTATTTAGAGCGTATTTGAATGTAGAGTATTTAAAGGCCGTACATGGTCGAAGCCTTTGGGACTGTAACGAGGTCCTGCCAGACCGCAATACTATTTACCTCTTGACGGGCTAAGTACGACCGCTAAAAGTTGCACGGTGATTTTGTTGAAGTCTATCATGATCTCAGGACGCACTCTGGGGCAGGGCGCAACCTGCGAGGCGAAGATGTCGCCGGAGTTCTTCAAGGCGGTGTCGGTCTGCTCCCTGTCCGAAGAGGATTACGGCTCCCTGGGGCTGGCCGAGGGAGAGAGCAACGTCTTGGTCACCACGCCTTTCGGGCAGGTGGTGGTCTCGGTCCGACGGGACGAAGGTCTCCCCCAGGGCATAATATTCATACCCATGGGACCCTGGGCGAACGCCCTGGTGGGCCCGGACACCTGCGGTTGCGGAACGCCCCGGTTCAAGGGCATAGAGGCCCAAGTGGAACCCACAATGGCGAATGTCAAAGACGTGCGCGAGCTATTTCGCGGCCTGGGGAGGGCTGGACCTTGATCGTAGAAGACGTTCTCTGCCCCTTCTGCGGCTGTCTCTGCGACGACATCCGCGTGGAGGTGGAAGATGATAGGATCACTAAGGTGAACAGAGCCTGCCGGCTGGGTGCCAGCAAGATAAGAGGACACGAGAGGATAAAGGCGCCCATGGTCCGGGAGGACGGCGAACTTGTGGAGACCTCCTACGAAGAGGCCTACCGGAGGGCGGCCCAGATACTGTACCAGGCCAAACGGCCCCTCCTCTACGGCTGGTGTTCCACGGTCTGCGAAGCCCACAAGAAAGGGATCCTCCTCGCAGAGGAGGTAGGGGGCGTCATCGACTCCACGGCCACCGTCTGTCATGGCCCCTCCATCATCGGCATCGAAGAGAAGGGCCTGGCAGGAGCCACCCTGGGCCAGGTCAAGAACCGAGCAGACCTGATAGTCTTCTGGGGGTCCAACCCCGCCGAGGCTCATCCCCGGCACAGCCTCCGCTACTCCACCAACGCCCGCGGCAAGTTCACCGAGGGAGGGAGGTCCGATAAGAAGGTGATCGTGGTCGACGTCCGGAAGACCAGGAGTTCCAAGAACGCAGACAAGTTCCTCCAGATAAGGCCGGGGACCGACTACGAGGTGATCTCCGCTTTGAGGATGATCGTCGGCGGGAACGGAGACCTGCTGCCGGAAAGAGTGGCCGGGATCTCCAAGGACGACCTGGTGGATGCGGCAGAGATGATGAAGGCCGCCCGCTTCGGAGCCTTCTTCTTCGGCCTGGGCCTGACCCATAGCCGGGGCAGCTACAAGAACATAGACAACGGCCTCTCCCTGGTGAACGAGCTGAACTCTCACACCAAGTTCATGATCATGCCCATGAGAGGCCACTACAACGTCTCCGGGTTCGGCCAGGTCTGCGCCTGGGAGACGGGGTACCCCATGGCCGTGGACTTCTCCAGAGGCTTCCCATACTTCAACCCCGGGGAGACCGCCGCCTGCGACGTCCTGGCCAACGGTGAGGCCGATGCCGCCCTCGTCGTGGCCGCCGACCCGGCGTCCAACTTCCCCCGGTCTGTTGTGGAGAAGCTGGCCGAGATACCCGTCGTACAGATAGATCCCTTCGAGAACCCCACCACCCTCATCTCGGACGTGGTCATCCCCAGCGCGGTGGCCGGGGTAGAGGTAGAGGGTACCGCCTATAGGATGGACGGCCTATCCCTCCGGATGAAGAAGCTGGTAACCTCATCCTATCCGAGCGACGAAGAGGTTCTCGATGGCATCATAGAGGAGGTTAGGAGGCTTGGCGATGATAATTAAGGGCGGGATCGTCTACGATCCCACAAACGGGATCTTCGGCGAGGAGATGGACATATTCCTGGATGGGGGGAAGGTCGTTGAAGAGGCGAAGGGCGAGGAGATCGATGCCCAGGGCCTTCTTGTCATGCCCGGCGGGGTCGACGCCCATACCCACATCGCGGGCACGAAGGTCAACACGGGCAGGATCATGCGGCCCGAGGACGCAAGATCGGGGCTGGAGCCCAAAACGAAGATCTTGAGGCCCTGTACGGGATATACCGTCCCCAACTGCTACGCCATAGGGTACCGGTACGCCAGGATGGGCTACACCACCGTTTTTGAGGCTGCAACGCCCATCCTAGAGGCCAGGCACACCCACGAGGAGCTGGAGGAGATACCCATCGTGGACAAGGGCGCTCTGACTCTATTCGGCAGCAACTGGGAGGTGCTGGAGTGCGTTCGCGACGGCGACCTGGATAAGCTGGCCGCCTACGTGGCCTGGGGCCTGAGAGCCAGCCGTGGTTACGGGGTAAAGGTGGTGAACCCCGGAGGCGGCGAAGCCTGGGGTTTTGGGGGCAACGTCAAAGGTCTCGACGATCCCGTCCCCAACTTCGATACGACCCCCAGGGAGATCATAAGGGGGCTGGTGAAGGCCAACGAGATGCTCAACCTACCCCATTCCGTCCACCTCCACACCAACAACCTGGGCAAGCCCGGCAACTACACCACCGCGCTGGAGACCCTGGACATTGTAAAAGATATCGCGCCCACCAGAGACCGGCAGGTGCTCCACGTTACCCACATGCAGTTCAGCTCCTACGGCGGCACGGGCTGGCGCGACTTCAAGTCGGAGGCACCGCAGATCGCCGAGTACTTCAACAGAAATGATCACGTCACCATGGACATGGGTCAGCTCATCTTCGGGAACGCCACCACCATGACCGCGGACGCTCCTTTGGAGTACAGCAACGCCAGGTTGCTCCATGCCAAATGGTCCAACCACGACATAGAGCTGGAGGAGAGCAGCGGGGTGGTGCCCCTCGTCTACGGGAGGAAGATGCCCATCAACGCCATCCAGTGGGCCATCGGCCTGGAGCTGGCCCTCCTCACCGAGAGTCCCTGGAAGACGCTGCTGACCACGGATCACCCCAACGGTGGACCCTTCGTCAACTACCCGGAAGTGATAACCCTACTGATGAGCGGGGCCAAGAGGGAGGAGGAGATGGCCACCCTCCACGAGCTGGTCGCCAAGAGAACCGTCTTGCCCACCATAGAGAGGGAGATGGACTGGGGAGATATAGCCGTCATGACCAGGGCCGCGCCGGCCAAGGTCCTGGGACTGGCAGAGAAAGGCCATCTGGGCGTGGGCGCCGATGCCGACGTCACCGTCTACGACCTGAGGCCCGAAAAGATCGATCCTGCCAGGGACCACAAAAGGGTCAAAGAGGCCCTGGGCAGGGTCAAGTACACCATAAAAGGCGGCGAGGTAGTGGTCAGAGACGGCGAGATCGTGGCGGTACCCCGGGGCAGAACCTACTGGGTCGATGCGTCTGTGCCCGAAAAAGATGCAGAACGGGTCCAGGCGGACCTGGTGGATAAGTTTGATAAGTACTACAGCATCCAGAAGTCCAACTACATGGTCCAGGACGCCTACGTCACCAATCCTGTGGTGGTCAAGGCGGGGGTGATCTAGATGAGAGAGATCGCGATCGTACCGCTCCAGGAGTTCGAGGTGCCTCTGGAAGCAGAAAATATCCGACCGGACCTCTTCGCTACCCTGTCCCTGGAAGAGATAAGAGACCTAGAGGTCTGGGAAGGCAACCGCAAGCGAGTTCTCTCGGACCTGTTCTCGGTTGCCGACGACGATGGGACGGGAGAGTGCCTGATCAGGCTGGATGGCGACTTCTCCAGGGTGAAGCGGATCGGCGAAGGCATGCGCGAGGGCAAGATCCTGGTCAGAGGCAACGTGGGCATGCGTGCCGGAAGCGGGATGCATGGTGGGTCCATGCAGATCGAAGGCGACGCCGGGGACTGGCTGGGGCGAGAGATGCGCGGCGGGTCCATAAACGTCAAGGGGAACGCCGGCAACTACGTCGGTTCCCGTTACTGGGGCGAAAGATGCGGGATGCGCGGCGGCGAGATCAAAATCGAGGGGTCGGCAGGAGCCTACCTGGGAGATCACATCTGCGGCGGCCGGATCGTGGTGAAGGGCGATGCCGGAGACTTTCCCGGTGCCTCCAACCGAGGTGGCGCCATCACCATAGGAGGTGACGCTCACCTTCCCGGAGCGGAGATGGTCAGCGGCGCCATCGTGGTCAAAGGCCGGGCCAGAGTTCTGCCCTCTTACGGGTTCCAGGAGACTGCTGAGATCGAGGGCAAGCTCCTCTGGAAGTTTGTAGGAGACCTAGTAGAGAAAGGCAAAGGGGAGCTCTATGTGGCCTTGGTTGAAGACGACGGTCAGCTTGATAAATGAGAATGACTCTAGACGTCCGAGGACATAATAAAATTCGAGGTGTTTTGAGTTGATCGACCGCGAAAGGATTTTGGAGATTTTAGAGGGATACGACCTGAGCGATCCGCTGATCGGCATGATCGCCTCTCATTCTGCCTTGGACACCTGTGATGGTGCCATCGAGGAGGGTTTTAGGACCCTGGCCATCTGCCAGAAAGGGAGGGAGAGGACCTATGCGAAGTATTTCAGGACGAACCGCCTGGACGGGGCGGTGATCAGCGGGGTGGTCGACGAGGTCAGGATACTCAACAAGTTTTCCGATATAATAGAGAGTGACCAGCAGGAGTCTTTGATATCCAAGAACGTCCTATTCGTGCCCAACAGATCCTTTACATCCTATTGCGGCATGGATGCTGTAGAGGACGAGTTCAATATCCCGCTGCTTGGAAGCAGGAACCTTCTCCGGTCCGAGGAGCGGGGAGAGATGCAAGATTATTACTGGATCCTGGAGAAGGCCGGCCTGCCCTATCCGGAGACCGTAGAACCGGAGGAGATCGAAGAGCTGGTCATGGTGAAGCTTCCCCATGCGGTCAAGACCCTGGAGAGAGGCTTCTTCACGGCGTCCAGTTACGATGAGTACGTCCAGAAGTCGGACGCCTTGCTGAGACAAGGGGTCATCTATCAGGACGATCTGGACCTGGCCAGGATAGAGAGGTACGTAATCGGGCCGGTCTTCAACCTGGACTTATTCTACTCACCCCTCCTCAAGCAGATCGAGCTTATTGGGGTCGACTGGCGTTTCGAGTCCAGCCTGGACGGTCATGTAAGGCTTCCCGCCCCGCAGCAGATGATCCTGAACGATATGCAGATCAACCCCGAGTACACGGTCTGCGGCCACAACTCCGCAACCCTGAGGGAGTCGCTCCTCGACAAGGTCTTCGAGCTGGCGGAGAAGTACGTGGCTGCCACCCAGGAGTATTACAGTCCGGGGATCATAGGACCCTTCTGCCTCCAGACCTGCGTGGACAAGGATCTGAACTTCTACATCTACGACGTGGCGCCGCGTATCGGCGGTGGGACCAACGTCCACATGGCCGTGGGTCATCCTTACGGCAACGCCCTCTGGAGGACGAACATGAGCACCGGCCGGAGGCTGATGAGAGAGGTCAGGATGGCCCTGGAGAACGATGCCCTGGAGAAGATCGTTACCTGAACGGGACCCAGGAGAATAATATTGCACAATAAATCAACCATGTCTCAAAGCGGAGAGCATCCCAAGAAGCTTCTGAAGACGCTGAGAAAGCTGGAAGAGGGCGGCGAGGTGCCGGTCATGGTAGTTCCTGCCATCCCCGGGAGCTACCGGGACGAGAAGAGTATGGCCCTGGCCAGGATAGGGATGGCCGACAAGGAAGATACCTCCAGCTGGCTGGTGCTGACCGAGAAGAGCCTGATCTTCGTCAAGACCCGTCTCTTGCGAAACAGGGTGCAGAGCTTTCCTCTGGAGAGCATATCCAGCGTGGAGTACGTCAATGAGTTCCACACCAATACCCTCAAGGTGAGGATCGGGGAGAAGGCGGAGAACGTTCTCTTCTACGATGAACACCATGGGATCGAGTTTTATAAATGCATCATGCATAAGCTTTTGAAAGATGAAGCTGCGAGTGGTGGCCCACTGTCTCCTCAACCCGGAGACGAGGCTGAAGGGTCTGGAGACAATTAGGTTCGACATCGGACCGCCGTTGATCCAGCTGCCATGTCCCGAGGCGGGGTATCTGGGGCTGGATCGCTGGGCGGTCACCAGGAACCAGCTCGACGTTCCCGCGTACCGGCGCTACTGCAGGGATGTATTCCTCCACCAGGCGGACCTGATAGAACAGTTCGCCAAAAAGGGGTTCGAGATCGAGATAGTGGGCGTGGCCGACAGCCCCAACTGTGGGGTCAGCGCCACCACCGAGGGTTACCACGGCGGGAGGGTCTGGGCCGAGCCTCACCGGCACGTTCCCGGCATGGGGATCTTCATGCAGGAGGTCAAAAAAGAGCTGGAGCGAAGGGGCGTGGGTTTTAAGCTGGTAGAGGCGGGAAGGGACTAGGTCGAGATGGGAAGCGAGCGATGATCCTCGAAGGTTTTTATATTTGGATGACGTGAGGGTGACACATGAAGCGCGACCTCATGGAAATACTGGCCTGTCCTCTCTGCAAGGGCGACCTGGAGCTGGAGGTCTTCGAGGAGGATGACATGGAGATCGTTTCCGGCAGGATCTACTGCAAGGCCTGCGACGAGTACTACCCCATCGAAGACGGGATCCCCAACATGCTGCCCCCCGAGATCCGGGATTCTGACATTAAGTAGCGGAGGGAAAGAGGTCGTCCTACAATTCCACACGACAGCATCTCCCCCAAAACCGAGATAAGATGAAAACATACCAAAAATCAGCCAACTACATTTTGGCTTTATAATAATTACAACCAAGTTGTTATTGGGAGCAGATGTGAACCAAAATGATGAGAACGCAAAGACGCCAGGACGCAAAGAATGATAGTGCCCTTTGCGCCTTTGCGACTTTGCGCCTTTGCGTTATACCTTGTGGGTTTTTTGATGTATGTTTCCGTGATTTCGAGGTGGTGCGTGCATAGGGTACAAGTAGGACGGTATTGTTGATTGTTGATAATTGTTGGACAGCCTCGAAAGCCTAAATAATAGTGAGATTATCTATTATTTGATTGTTTTGGGAGTGAGAACGCTATGTCAAAAAAGATAGTCCAGATAGTCCTATTGGTGGCGGCCCTTCTGACTTTGTCGACTCCGGGATCTGCTGTGGAGGATCAGAAGGTGGCCGTCCTCTACATCGGCTCCATCGGAGACTACGGTTGGACCTACGAGGGCCACCAGGGCACCAGAAGCATGGCCGAAAACTTGCCTGGTATCGAGCTTTCTGAGAGGGAGTTCGCCTGCGGTCCAGATGCTCCGGAGATATTGAGGGAGTATGCCAAGGCCGGAAATGAGGTGATCTTCTGCCACAGTTACGACTTTGGAGAGTACATCAGAGAAGTTGCACCAGAGTATCCCAATGTCACGTTCATGTGGGGTGCCGGGGTGGAGAAGCTGGCTCCCAACGCCGGTACATATTTTGAGAAGATGTACGAAGCCAGGTTCCTGACAGGGATGGTGGCCGGTGCTATGACCAAAAAAGACAAGATCGGCTACGCTGCCGCCCGTCCGATATCCGAGGTGGTGAGGGGGATCGATGCGTTTGCCAAGGGTGTTAATCTGACCAACCCGGATGCCGAGGTCTACGTGGAGTGGATAGGCGAATGGTACAACGTATCGAAGGAGAAGGAAGTGACGTTATCCCTCATCGATGAGGGATGTGACGTCGTCACCCATCATTCCGACTCTTACGGCCCCGCAACGGCGGCGGAAGAGAGGGGAGTCTACTACATAAGCTTCGGCTCGGATATGAGGACATTTGCCCCGGACGTGTTCCTGACAGGTAGCCTCTGGAACTGGGCGCCCGTCATGACCGATATTGTGGTGGCGGTACGTAACGATACCTGGGATGAACGTCTAAACCAGGATTGGTGGTACGGGCTGGCCGAGGATGGTGTAGAGCTCGCACCTTTCGGCGATATGGTTCCTGATGATGTGAGGGACAGGGTCGAGGAGAAAGAAAAGGCGATTGTAGAGGGGGAGTTTGAGGTATTCCCCAATATGACGGACGAGGAGCTACGGGAGATCTATTACTTCGAGCCGAACGTTGTTGGAATGCTTCTTTAAGTCCTCTTTTGGGCTTGCGTATCGTCCGGGACGGGTCCCCTGGGAAAAATACCGTCCCTGATCGATTAACTTTATCAGTTATGGCCCTTTAACCTGTCAGAGGCGTGATACCTGTGAGATACATCGTGGTTACAGGCGGCGTCATGAGCGGGTTGGGCAAGGGAATAACCGCCGCGTCCGTCGGCCGTCTGCTGATGAATAGGGGCTACAAGGTCACCTCCATCAAGATCGATCCTTACATAAATGTGGATGCCGGGCTGATGAGCCCCTTCCAGCACGGCGAGGGCTTCGTGCTCAAGGACGGTGGTGAGGTGGACCTGGACCTGGGGAACTACGAGAGGTTTCTGGACGTGGAGCTGACCCGGGATCATAACATAACCACCGGCAAGGTCTACAAGACGGTTATCGAGAAAGAGAGGCGGGGGGAGTACCTGGGCAAGACGGTCCAGATAATACCCCATATCACCGACGAGATCAAGATGCGCATCCGCACGGTGGCCCGGAACAGCGGCTGTGAGATCTGCCTGGTCGAGGTGGGCGGTACCGTCGGCGACATCGAGGGCATGCCCTTCCTGGAGGCCATGCGCCAGCTGAGGAACGAGGAGCTGGGCAACATCGCCTTCGTGCACGTGACCCTGGCGCCCATGACCACCGACGGGGAGCAGAAGACGAAGCCCACCCAGCACAGCGTCAAGGAGATGCGGTCTCTCGGCATCCAGCCCGACGTGGTG
The DNA here is from genome assembly GCA_030611205.1 of Methanothrix sp. Classification (GTDB taxonomy): domain Archaea; phylum Halobacteriota; class Methanosarcinia; order Methanotrichales; family Methanotrichaceae; genus UBA204. The sequence goes on along the minus strand of JAUWQF010000086.1, from coordinate 335 downwards.
GTGGTGAGGTGCGCCAAGCCGCTCCGCGGCGAGACGAAGTCCAAGATCTCCCATTTCTGCGACGTCCCGGTGGAGGCGGTGGTGAGCTGTCACGACGTGGACGACGTCTACAAGGTACCTCTGATGATGGAGGAGCAGGATCTTCCCACCTATCTGATGAAGATGCTCCGGCTCTTCCCTCTGGAGGAGAGCACCCGATGGGAAGAGCTCGTGGCCAGGATGGATGCCATCAAGGGCCGGGTCAAGATAGCCATCGTGGGCAAGTACACCGCTGCCTCCCAGAGTACCGCTCCCATGGAGGACGCCTACCTGAGCATCAGGGAGGCGCTCAAGCA
>JAUWQF010000002.1 GCA_030611205.1 Methanothrix sp. | reverse complement strand
TAATTGTACACAAAGTATAACTTTTATGTGCTCGAGTAAATCCGACCGAATGGAGGATTTTCTCGTTCGCGTTCGTTCGCGTTTTTACCCTCCGATTTTGACGATCTGGCCGCGCTCGACCACGATCTTGCTCTTTTTGTTTTTGTACATAAAGTTACACTTTGTGTACTAATACAAAACCATAAACCTCATCCAGCACCTGGTCAGCGCGCTTACCACCGAACCTGGCCATCTTCGTCTCTACGACGGGCAGGTCCAGGGCAGGCTTGATCAGCTTGGTCAGCACCGGCTCCCCGCTAATCACAGCATAGGCAAGGTGCGGCCGATAGCTCTCCACCAGTGGCGAGAGCCGGTCCACGACAAGGTCTGCATGCTGGCGGATGTCTTCTTTTCTCAGCCGCTCGAACCTTTTCTGGCTCCAGCCCCCCTTGGAGTGCTTCTCTTTTACCGTGCTTTTCACCACCACCCGTTCTGCAAGCTCCTTGGATCCTAATGTTACTTCCAGGAGGGTCTCACCGGCGTGGGCCGAGATCACCAGGACCGGTGTTTCCAACATCTCTCTCAGTGGGGCCAGCTCGAAGGACCTGCCCTCGCTAGTCATGGCCTCCTGCCCGGGGAAGGGCGGCACGAGGGCCAGGGTGAAGAGCAGAGGGCAGTGGAGGATCACCAGCCCCCGGTCCCCCTTGACATCATCAGCCAGATCCCGGGCCTCCTGGGGCAGGACGTCGGTCTCCTCCCGAAGATAGGCAGAGACCAGGTCCTCTCGGGAAGAGCGAAGAGTAGAAAGCTTATCCAGGAGCCTTTCCAGGTCGGCAGGTCTCAGGTGGTGGGACCGGGCCTTCACCGTACCCGTTTCCTCTCCGGTTTCCTCTGCAGGCGCTTTTGCCTGGAGGGCGGAGATCTTCTGTTCGGCTGCTCTGAGGGTGCGGTTGACCTCCTGATGGGCATAGGTTAGCTTCTTGATCTTCGCCTCGCGCTTGTCTACGGTCTGCAGGAGGGCATCTCGTCTTTTCTCCAGCTCACCGATCGTTCGTCTCAGCTCCTCTATCTCTTCCTCTAGCTTTCTCTTCCCCAAGAGGTCGATCAAGTCATCACCACCAGCAGATCCGGTATACAACAACAACAGGACAAAAAGTTTCTGCTCGGCGGGCAAAATATGGGCCGAGACGGACTCGCTGGGAATCGAACCCAGGTCAACGGGTTTCCTCGAGGGGACTCTCCGAAGCCCGCTAGGATATCCTCTACCCTACGAGCCCATGTCCGGCCTTGGGCTCTCCCATGCTATTAACCTTTCCGGAGGCCGGGCACTGACCGATAAAAATTCTCGCGCCCCCGTCGATGGACGACAAGGCCCAAACTAAAGATCACGACAGGTAACCGCTATGGATCCAACGCCGATCGGGTTCGTCCGGACGATGAGCTCAGCTCATCACGTGTTTTGTATAGAGCGGTGCAGTCTCTACCGGTGGTAGTCCCAGGAACGTCCTCTGGGTGTTGGTCCACGTGGTGTTCATATCCACCGCGCTCTCACTCGTGTAGAGAGGTGCTACTATATCATCACCCTTCAGGAAGTCCCACATGGAGCCAGTGATGGCGAACGTGCTATCCAGCGTGCTCTCGTTTATAGGCGTCTCCATGAACTGATCCAACGAAGGCGTCCCGGTGATGTTGATGTCCGGCGCGGTCTCGTTTGTGAGGTTCAGTATGCTCGCATCTTCAACAAGCCCGGATGTGTCCAGGTCTTCTGTATCGTTCAGGAAGGCCATCATACTATCTGTCAGCTGCTCAACCTCCGAATCGGGACTGAGATCCAGCTGCCCTATCACAGACCAGGCCTGGGACATAGCCAGCATTGCGATCATCAGTACTAGAATTCGTCTCATAATCGGCCGTATACGCGGAAAGTGGATAAGTCTTTCCGTAGACCGTCGATTATGAAAATCCGAACGGGTGGTTGCAGACCTAGCCATTCGCCTATCTCCTGTCGATTCTCTTCAGCTCTTCGGCCGTGGCGTCGGGATGCTCTGCCAGGTACCTGGCCACCCTCGGTTTGTGCACCAGGGTACAGTCTACACAGCTCCAGAGCCTCTTGCCTCGCTTGGTCCTGATAAACTTCCCGAGCTCGGGGTCTTTGCAGGGATAGAGCGGACAGAAGCAGTGGGTGCAGTCCTGGTCCTCGAAGTGGTGACAGGGGTAGTACTCGCACTCACCGGGGCCCACGTTTCTCACGGGCTCGTCTGCCGCCTCTCTGATCAGGCAGGGGTCATCGGTGGCCAGACCGTCTGCGCCCAGCCGGTTCATCCATCGAGCCTGGTCTGGGTCGTTGACGAGCCAGGGGTAGACCTCTATCCCTTCCCGGTGAGCCTTCTTGAAGAGGTTGGGGCTGACCCTCTTAGGAAAGATGACGTCTGCATCCGCCCACAGGGCCAGCTCCACGGGCTTGGTGGGAAGAGATGATAGGATTATCCCCGTTTTGATCTCGGCCAGCTCTTTGATCTCCCGGACCGAGGCGTGGTAGAATGAAGAGACGATGGCCTTTTGGCCTTCCACCTCCCGGACCACCAGATCCTCCAGACCTTCTTCTTTCATCTCCACCACGATCCCCATGCCTAGCTCTCCGGCCAGGGCCACCGCTTCGTCCAGGGTGGGCACAGTCTCGCCGTCCACGCGCAGCCGCCCCAGCTCCGCCAGGGACATATCTTCTACCTTGCCGGTCCCGTCCGTGGTGCGGTCGACGGTCTCGTCGTGCATGACCACCAGCGATCCGTCGGCGGATAACCTGACGTCCACCTCCACGAAATCGGCGCCGCACCTTCCCGCCACGCGGATGCCTTCCAGGGTGTTCTCAGGTGCCAGAGCTCTTGCACCACGGTGCCCGATCACAATCGACATCGCAGGCGTCTCTGCCTGAAAGGTATATCACGCTTTCTGCAGGGCAAGGATTATACAGGAGGCAGAGGGAGTTCTCATCGAAATGCTCGACGATCTGGAGAAGTTCACCAAATTGAGGAGACGCACCCGGAGTGCCATCAACATAGATCCCTTGCAGCGTGGTGGGATCCTCACCCCGGAGGCCAAAGAGGCGGTCCTGGAGTGGGCGGACGGCTACTCTATATGCGACTTCTGCACGGGAGCCATGGACAAGATCCAGAACCCGCCCATCAAGAGTTTCGTACACGACGCACTGCCGGAGTTCCTGGATATTGATGAGGTGAGGATTACCCATGGTGCGCGAGAGGGCATTTTCGCCGCCATGCACGCCCTCTGCGAGAGAGGATCCTACGTGGTGGCCGACGGGAACGCTCACTACACAACTATCCTGGCCGCGGAGCTGGCGGGTCTGAAGGTGGAGCAGACGCCTGTTGGCGGAGAGCCGGAGTACAAGGTAGACCCTCAAGGGTACAAGAAGACGATAGAAGAGGTGAGAAGCCGGGGCGAAAAGGTCGATTTGGCGGTTCTCACCTACCCGGACGGCAACTATGGCAACCTGGTGGATGCGAAAAAGGTCGCGCAGATCTGCCACGACCTGGACGTGGACCTGTTGCTGAACGGGGCCTACTCCGTGGGCAGGATGGACCTGAGCGCGAGAGTGCTGGGCGTGGACGTGATCGTGGGAAGCGGGCACAAATCCATGGCCAGCTGCGGGCCCATAGGTGTGCTGGGGGCAACCGAGGAGTGCGCCAAGATCATATTCAGGCGATCGGAGCTGGTGCCCGACAAGGAGCTGGAACTATTGGGATGCACCCTGCGGGGCGCAGGGATCCTGTCCATGATGGCCAGCTTTCCCCACGTGGTGGAGAGAACGAAGTTGTGGGACGACGAGGTGGAGAAGGCGAGGTGGTTCGCCTCGCAGATCGAGCCTCTGGGGATACTGCTCCAGGGAGAGAGGCCTCACAACCACGACCTGATGTTCTTCAAGTCCGAGGTTCTCTACGAGATCTCCAAGACCGCCAAGAAGGGGCGCTACTTCCTCTACCGGGAGCTCAAGAAGAGGAAGATCTTCGGTATCAAGCCCGGTCTCACGAGACAGTTCAAGCTGAGCACCTATCTTCTGAGCAGAGAAGACCTGCAGACGGTGGTGGACGGCCTCGAGGAGATCATCGCCAGCTACACCAGGGCATAACCTTTATGAGAAATGGCTCCCCAGGAGAAACTGTGCGGCTGTGGTCCAGGGGTTAGGACATGAGCTTCCCAAGCTTATAGCCCGGGTTCGATTCCCGGCAGCCGCATTCATTTTGCGATATGAGGCAAGTCCTGCAATCGCCACGATCTTATGACAGCAATACCTGCTCTATTTTTGAGATCAGTTGAAGCATCTCAACCCGGGTCCTGGGATCCGGAATCCCATCTATCTTCCTGCGCAGTTCTACGAATTCTTGATGTAGGGACACTTTCAGACCCACATCGAGGATCGCCTCTCCCATCTGATATTCAGCAGATAACATGGAATCCTCCATTACATTTCATCGATAGCCTCATGGGGCACGTGGCCACGACTACAAGCGCCCATTAAAGTCTTACTTATTAATAAGACTTTCCGTTTACTGGACACCGATGCAAATACTCCGTTGACAAAAGATGTGGCCGACCAATCTAATTTGGCGGTTCTGAACCACTCGCATGGCGTGCTGCCGTAGCTTTTTCCTGGCTGATCACATATCGCAGTACCGCCAGTGTCAGGATGTTTCCTGCCAGCCCTGAGACGGCCAGAAGCTGGTCTTGATAGAATATGAAGACCTGGACCAGGAATATCTGGATCAGTATGGCGTTTTTGAAGAGCTGGTACGCTGCAAGCCGATCACGACGTATCCGGAGAACACCGGCCAGCACGATGACCGCTGCCAAGACCGAGGCAGCCACCGCAAGTCCTTCGAACATGGGTAAAGATACCTGCTGCGTCTTGGAGAGTACCAGGGCGATGGCAACGGATAGGGTCGCCAGCGACTGGAGGACGAATAGCGCGATCACGGCCTTGACGAACCAGGTCATCTCTACGAGTCTGGCGTATAGGTTTCCCATCCGCCCTTTTGCCCGGGCGTACAGGCTGGGATCCGGGGCGGGCACAGAATCGATGCCCTTGAGTACATCCCTCAGAGCCCCTACCAGAGGATCGGCGGGGTTGCATTCGTCGAGCAGCTCCAGAGCTCGGTGCCTTTCTTGGATGTCCATCTCGTCGATCACCGCGTCCTTGGTAATCTCTATCACGTTGATAATCTTCTCCTGCGGGGTGAGAGAGAGCCTGCCATGTTCGACGATCGCCTGGAAGGAGAGGTAGAGGAGGATGAACATTATGTAGATCAGAGCTATCGTCGGCTGGAAGAAGTAGTCGTTATCGCTGGTTATGAACTTACCCAGCTCGTCGATGAACGCCCCGAAACCGAAACCGCCCAGCAGGGCTGCCAGGTCGGCGGAGTGCTTATCCAAAAAGGCGAGGAGGATGACGATGGCGACCATCATGAAGACGCCCAGCAGAACGTGAGCGATGTGGAGTCCACCACCGCCAAGCTGGGGGTAACCGGTCAGATGGAGAAAGAGGCGGATCGCTAGTATAGTGGTGATTGCGGTCACCAGGAATACCTCTAAGCGCCCACCGGCATCGATACTGCGGATGAAGGGGCGGGGGATTATGTGCATGGACTTACGCTGGTTTTGCATCCGGTCTAGTTTTTTGTTGTATATAATAGGTTGTCCTTGCGCGTATGCTTGAAGAGCGTGGGTTGCGGGTGGAACGTCAAGTGTCTGTTGCCTTTGACTTCAATGGCATGCATTTCGACGAGGGAGGGGACGAGTCGATGAGATCATTGGGGAACAGCTCTCACGCGAAGACGCGAAGGCGCGAAGGGTGGAGACTCGTCGATGAGATCATTGGAGAACATCTCTCACGCGAAGCCGCGAAGGCGCGAAGGGAGGGGACGCGTCGATGAATGTGGAAGAAGTCTCTTCCGGCGTGGTGGATACGGCTTTCCACCTTCATCGAGATCTCGGGCCGGGATTACTCGAATCGGTCTATGAGGCAGTCCTTGCGCGTGTGCTTGAAGAGAGAGGGGGGCGGGTGGGACGTCAAGTGTCTGTTGCCTTTGACTTCAATGGCATGCATTTCGACGAGAGGGACTTCGCGTCTTCGCGTCTTCGCGTGAGTCAGAAAGTAGGGGGCGCGCGAAGACGCCATTCTCCGTGGGATGGAAAACTTTCTGCTGAAATTGTAGGACGGCCTCATAATGTATAACATCATATACTCAAAGTAAATCCGACAGGAGGGCGGATTTACTTGTCTGGATGCCCGCAGCGTGTCAAGTTTTATCGGCCTCAGATCCGGGCTGTCCTCAACCGGAGAAGGTGATCTGCCAGGACCAGGGCCACCATCGCCTCGGCCACGGGCACGATCCTGGGCGGGATGGAGGGGTCGTGACGACCCTTAATCTCTATCTCCACCGGCTCCCCCGTGGAAAGGTCAACGGTCCGCTGGGGTCGCGAGATGGAGGGCGTGGGCTTGACCGCGATCCTGCAGACCAGGTCCGCGCCGGTGGAGATGCCGCCCAGGATCCCGCCGGCGTTGTTGGTCTCGAACTCGATACCCTCCGCGCCCTTTACCAGCGAATCGTTCATCTCGCTCCCTTGCATCCGGGCGCTCTCGATACCTGCGCCGATCTCCACGGCCTTGACCGCCCCTATGCTCATCAGTGCTTTAGCCAGGTCCGCATCCAGCTTATCAAATACCGGGTCCCCCAAACCGGGAGGCACACCCCTGGCCACGATCTCCACGATCCCGCCCAGGCTGTCGCCTCCCCGCCGGGCATCCTCCAGGGCGGAGATCATCTTCCCCGCCGCCTCGATGTCGGGACAGCGGACCGGGTTGCTCTCGGTGAGTTCTCCGAGGCGGGCGAGGTCGGCGGCGGTGACCGATGCCTTGACGCCCCCCAGCTCGATCACATAACCCAGGACCTCGACACCCTCCCTGTTGAGGAGGTTCTTGGCCACCGCGCCTGCAGCAACCCGGCCCGCGGTCTCTCTGCCCGATGACCGGCCTCCGCCCCGGTGGTCTCGTATGCCGTACCTGGCGATGTACGTGTAGTCGGCGTGGCCCGGACGGGGCCGATGCCTGAGAGCTTCGTAAGCGCCGGGCTGGGCGTCCTTGTTCAAGATCAGCATCGATATCGGGGTGCCGGTGGTCCTCCTTTCGAAGACGCCGCTGAGGATCTCCACCCGGTCATCTTCCTGGCGAGCTGTGGATATTTCGCTCTGACCGGGGCGCCTCCGGTCCAGCTCTTTCTGGACGTCCTCCTCGGTCAATGGTAAGCCCGCGGGGCAACCGTCCACCACCGCACCCACCGCGCGCCCGTGGCTCTCTCCCCATGTCGTGACCCTGAATAGGGCGCCGAAAGCATTGCCTGACATATGTGGAAACCGCCCGAAAATTCTAGGCATGATGTTTGGCGCTCGCCTTATTTAAAGGGTCTTGATTGAATTTTATATCATATTTGGTGAAAAATTTTAACCATCCCGATCACCTTTAAATACGACTCACTTATGACTGATATCTGGAGATCATTCATGGGAATCATAAACGACGCTAAAAACGGAAAGATTACCGAAGAGATGAAGGCCGTGGCTCGGGAGGAGGGCGTCACCCCCGAGTTCGTCCGGATGGGGATCGCCAGCGGTAAGATCGTCATCCCCATCAGCCCCTATCGAGAGACCCGGCCGGTGGGCATAGGCAAAGGCCTCCGGACGAAGGTGAACGCCACCGTAGGCACCAGCAGCGATATCGTGGACCTGGATATGGAGATCAGGAAGACCAGGGCCGCCGAAGACGCGGGTGCCGACACCCTGATGGAGCTCTCCACGGGAGGAGACTTCGCCGAAATAAGGAAGAAAGTGATCGAGAACACCTCCCTGAGCGTGGGGAGCGTCCCCCTCTACCAGGCCTTCATCGAGGCCATAAGGAAGTACGGGGCCGGGGTAGACATGACCGAGGACGATCTCTTCAGGGCCCACGAGGAGCAGGCCCGGGCGGGCACCAACTTCATGGCCATCCACACCGGGATCAACAGCATCTGCGTGGAGAGGCTCAAGCGCCAGGGCGGCAGGTTCGGTGGGTTGTGTAGCAGGGGCGGAGCCTTCATGGTGGCCTGGATGCTCCACAACGAGAAAGAGAACCCCCTCTATAGCGAGTTCGACTACCTATTGGAGATCTTGAAAGAGCACGAGGTCACCCTTAGCACGGGAAACGGGATGAGGGCAGGGGCCGTACACGATGCCACCGACCGCACCCAGGTCCAGGAGCTGATAATAAACAGCGAGCTGGCCGATCAGGCACACGACTTCGGCGTCCAGACCATAGTGGAAGGGCCGGGACACATACCCATAGACGAGATCGAGGCAAACGTGAAGGTCATGAAGAGGCTCTCCAACGAGAAGCCTTTCTACATGCTGGGCCCCCTGGTCACGGACATCGCCCCCGGGTACGATCACATTGTGGCGGCCATCGGTGCCAGCCTCGCCAGCGCCTACGGTGCCGATTTCATCTGCTATGTGACCCCTGCAGAGCACCTGGCGCTGCCCAACGAGTCTGACGTAAGAGAAGGGGTGATGGCATCCCGGATAGCGGCACACGTCGGCGATATGATCAAGAACGGCTCCCGGGAGAGAGACCTGGCCATGGGACGGGCCCGGCGGGACATGCGCTGGGATGAGCAGTTCGACCTGGCCATAGATCCGGTTGTCGCCAGGGAGATAAGGGCCGAGAGGTCCCCCACCGACAGCAGGGTCTGCACCATGTGCGGCGACTTCTGCGCTCTCAAGATCGTTGCGGAGAACATCGATCTGAAAAAGTAATCCGCCCAGGCATCGAGGACAAGCCGGGCAGGATACTTCCTGTAAGAGACGATACGATCTGGCCAACGGCCCGGTAGCCGCCAGCGATGCAAGTGCCGAGAGCCCCCCCTCGACAGCCAGGTCTGCACCTGCACCATGTGCGGCGACTTCTGCCCTTGCAAGATCGTCGCAGATAATATCGATTCGAAAAAGATCTATCTGGTCACTACATCTGCTAAAAACTCCAACAGAGTGGTGCTGGAGAGGGCAGCGGCTATCTTAAACTTCGCCTTGAAAGTCTTGCCGGTGATGCTTATCTCGCCGTCGTTCCGGGCCTGCTGGAAGACCTCTACCGGATCCTCCGCACCGAGGATCCTGGTGATGGCATCTTCCGTCCCTTCAATCACGACGGTGGGAGAATCCATCTCCCCTTCAACCGTCTTCACCACCAAGGCGTTCTCCATATACAGCCCGGCAGCCAGGATCGTGCCGTTCTCCCTGATGATATTGATCTCGATTTTTTCATCGCCTAGAAGGCTCTTCACCATATCGGGCGCGTTCTCCATGCTGGCGTTGTAAACCTCGACCCCATGCTGGATGAGCTCGAAGTCGATGGAGGTACCCGAGGCGGTCGGGGCAGCCGCGGCCGATACGGTGACGGCCAAGACCAGCGCGACAACAAATACAAAATACCTCATATCGAAATACCTCATATAACCTTAGATTGAGGGGGCGGCATATATATTTTGTGACTATTTATCTTTTCCAGATACGTCTCTGGTTCTCTGGGTTTTTCGGTGACCAGAGAATTGTTTAAGTACGTTCCTCACGGATAGATCAAGCTATGGACCTTCTGGTGCTCTGCATCGACAGAGACGACGACCTGGGAAAGAAGGCGGGGATCGATAGTCCTGTAGTGGGGCGGGCGGCCAACGCCGAAGCGGCTCTGTCCATGGGGACCGCCGATCCGGAGGACTCGGACCTCAATACAATATTCGGCGGGATCAGGGCCTATGACGAGTTCATGGCAGAGGGCAAGGACGTGGAGATAGTCACCCTGACGGGCGATACCAACGTCGGCTTGGTCTCCGACAAAAAGATAGCCGAGCAGCTCGATATCCTCATCGAGCGTTTCCACCCCGAGGGGGTGATCGTCGTCTCCGATGGTGCAGAGGACGAGGCCATCCTCCCCATAATCCAGTCGCGGGTCAAGGTCAACGGTGTACGGCGGGTCCTGGTGAAGCAGAGCCCCAACCTGGAAAGCACCTACTACCTGCTCAAGAAAGTATTCGAGGATCCGAAGATCAGCCACCCCCTCTTCCTCCTCATGAGTCTCCCGCTTCTCATATACGCCATATTCAGCATCCTCGGCAGGTCTGAGCTGGCCGTAGTCGCCATCACCGGTGCGGTGGGGATATACTTCTTCTCCAGGTGGCTGGGGCTGGACGACTTCATCGACGACACCAAACAGGCGTTCACGGGTTCGCTATACCGGGGAAAGGTCGCCTTCATCACCTATGTCCTGGCTGCGGTCTTGATGGTGATCGCCACCATCCAGGGTGCCACCAGGTTCTGGGACTACTATACGGGAGATATCTGGTACGGCTACATCACGCTGGTCATGATCTTCATCAACGCCAGCGTATGGTGGTACGTGGCCGCGGGGATCTGTGTCAACCTGGGCAAGATCTTGGACTTTTATCTCGAAGGCGTCGGCGACGAGCGCACCTATTCCTATCCCTTCTTTATATTCGCCACAGGACTGATCTTCTGGAGCGCCAGTGTATTCATCCTGGCCAACAACACCGATCTGGCCTTCCCCGGGCAGAGCGCCAAATACCTGGCAGCCTCGGCGATCCTGGCCATACTGATCGCCCTGGCGGGGGTCAAGTTATCCGTATGGATTGCAGAGAAGAGACGGACCTCGTGATGTGATCCTTTGATAGAGATCGAGGCTTCGGGAGAAGACTGTCTCTGCGATTTCACCTTCGATTTTTACTGGCAGCACCAGGGGACGAGGTTAGACCCCCCTCAGAAGGTGGGCGGTTCTAGCTACAGAGATATGGTGGATGGCCTCAAACGTGGCGAGGCGGTCCTGATCAGGGGCGATGTCGGTGGCCGGTTGGGGTCGAGCCTGGGCGTCGATCTGGTGAAACTCGGGGGAGAAGGCGGCCCCATCGAAGGAACTGGTTACATTATCGTGGACGGCGACGTGGGCCGCCGCCTGGGCATCAGTATGTTGCGAGGTGCGGTCTACGTCAGCGGCGAGGTGGCCTCGCCCGTAGGGAACATAGTCGAGGTGGAGACCGACAAGACCGGATATAAAAAGTACGTCTCCGTTACCGAGGTCTTGGAGCGGGGCGGCCCCATCCTCCAGCCCAACCACCTGGACGAAGGAAACCTGATCCTGGCGGACGGACTGGTCAGAGAGACCCTGGCCGCCAGGAACGTCGCGGACAAAACCGTCCGGGTAAAAGGAGATGCAGGGATGAGCGCCGGTATACTGATGCGCTCAGGGTCGCTGGACGTTCGTGGAAATGCGGGCAGGAACACGGGGGTTCTGATGAGGGGCGGAAGGTTGGTGGTCCGGGGAAGATGCGAGGACTTCACCGGTACCGAGATGCGGGGTGGCGAGATCTTCGTCCAGGGCGACGCAGGCGGATACATCTGTCCCCGGATGAAGGGTGGGGCGATCTTTGCCCGGGACGGTAGGCCCGTACCACCGGCCAGGGCGCATACCCTTAAGGGCGACGAAGCCGGCCTCGTGGCCAGAATGCTGGGGATCAACAACATCCAGGCCATGATGTACAAGAGGTTCTCCCTCTGACCAGGGCACGGTACGATGTAGCGGTGACCAAAACACAGCGTCGTGTAATACCTAAACCGAAAAGTTTAATACTAAGTAATATCTACTATTGATTGGTGGAGTGTTCGCCATACCGTGACCTCGTTGGCAACACGCCGCCGATGTGGTGGAAAACATGGCTTCACCATCGTCTTCCTGACAACGGTGCTCGGGCTCGGGCCTGGGCACCCTCTTCTGCCTTTTCCTATGGTGACTCTTCCATCCCGGTTGTCTCAATCGTCTCTTCATACCCCGGTCAGGTCGGCTCAGATATCGTGCCCGTCGCCGTTGAGAGGCCTCACAGGCACCACGTAGGGCCGGTCCAGGCTATTTATCACCACCGCTTCTACCCCGAAGATGGTCCTTATGTTTTCCTCGGTGAGCAGGGTCTTGGGGTCGCCTCTGGCGTAAACCTTTCCGTCCTTCAGCATCACCAGGGTATCGGAGTACCTGGCGGCCAGGTTGAGGTCGTGGATGGCCATGACCGCGGAGATCCCGGTACTCTTGACCAGAGAGGTTACGATATCCATTACCTCCAGCTGGTGTTTCACGTCCAGGTTGGAGGTGGGCTCGTCCAACAGGAGGACCTCCGGCTCCTGGCAGAGTGCCCGGGCGATGAGGACCCTTTGTTTCTGGCCGCCGCTCAGCTCGTTGAAGTCCCTCAGCGCGAACTCTTCGACATGGAGGAGCTTCATGATCTTCACCACGTGGTCTATGTCTTCGTCGCCCACCCGCCAGCCCATGTGGGGCTTTCTGCCCATGAGTATGGTGTCGAAGACGGTGGTGGATAGAAACCCCGAGGAGGACTGGGGCACGTAACCGATGTACCTGGCCACCTCTTTTGAGCTCATGGACCGGATATCTCTGCCCCCGTCTAGGAGGATGCGGCCTTCGGGCTTGAGGATGCGGTCGATGCACTTGATCAGGGTGGTCTTACCCGACCCGTTCGGTCCCACCAGGCTCAGGATCTCCGAGTCGCCCACCACGATGTCGAGGCCGTCCAGGATCTTGTTGCTGCCGTAACTGAAAGATAGGTCCTCTATAGTGATCTTTACCAATACCCTTTCCTCCTCTTCATGAACAGGTAGACGAAGAACGGAACGCCCAAAAACGCGGTCATGATCCCTACCGGCAGGATTACCGGAGCGATGATGGTTCTGGCCACGGTGTCTGCACCCAGGAGTAGGATCGCGCCCACCAACCCGGAAGCGGGTATAAGGAACCTATGATCGCCTCCGACGATCATCCTGGTTATGTGGGGGGCCACCAGACCGATGAACCCGATGGTCCCGGTGAAACAGATTATGCTGGCGGTTATCAGCGAGGCCAGCACCATGCAGATAACCCTGACCACCTCCACGTTGACACCCAGGCTCTTGGCGGTCTCGTCACCGGCGCCCAGGGCGTTGATGTCCCAGGATAATTTCATCAGGATCAGGGTGCATACGCAGGTAACCAGGGCGATGATCCCGACCTTATCCCAGGACGACCGACCAAGGCTGCCCATCATCCAGAAGACCACCTCGTGTACCTCTTCTGCCTCTCCCACGTACTGGAGGAATGAGGTCATGGCAGAGAAGAGGTACATGATGGCGATGCCCGCCAGGATCATGGTCTCGGGGGTGATCCCCCGGTACTTAGCCAGACCGTAGACTATCATCGAGGCCAGCATGGTGAAGACGAAGGCGTTTCCCACGATGAGATACTGGCCGCCGACGAACCCGGCGCCCAGGATTATGGCCAGCGAGGCTCCGAAGGTGGCCGCGGAGGCGATCCCCAAAGTGAAGGGGCTGGCCAGGGGGTTCCTGAGGATGCCCTGCATGGCGGTTCCTGCCACGGCAAGACCCATCCCGGCGAATATGGCCATCAGGACCCGGTGAAGGCGAAGCTGCCAGACGATGGTATCTATGAATTCCGTGGTCTGGAACTGACCGGGCAGGAACCTGGCCAGTATGGCCGAGTAGGCCTCGGCAGGGCTGATATCCGCCGACCCCAGGGTAGTTGCGATCCCCATCAGCAGCACGATCCCCAGAAGAGACGCTAGCATGACCAGCAGCTTCCGGCCGACGAACTGGGTGTACTCCTCTCTCAGTTCCGATCTTTCGATCGCGTTTTCCGGCGGCATCATACCCCCAAGTCTGACTGAATGTAACTTTAGTTGATTAAATGACTATCATTCTCCCGAAAATAACCGATGGTGATCTGCGAACCTCCGGTACTGTAAATCCTCAGCATCAGACCGCGACCCCGACGGTGTCGGAGATGAGCGCAAGGCAGACAATACAGAGAATAATTTCCAGCTCATTATCCTCGGCCACACCGGACGTATAACGGGCGCTATTTTGTCCAACAATCTGTACCAATTAGTCATAACTTACGATCGATTCATATTAATTGTTTGTTCTTTGGAATAACCTCACACCAATTGATAAGGATATCGGTTAAGACTCCTCTCTCAAAGATGTGCTAAAAACCAATATCAAGCAAGGTCATAACCGTAGTGCCTAACAAAACATTAATCCGCTAGGTATCGATTTGGCTAATCCGCTATGAACTTCCCCAAGTCCAATTGAGAGAATAACTTGGCCTGCTTTGTGTCCATCTCTTCAATCACTAGCCTGGCCTTATTTTACATTCATCGATAGTTGTACCATACCAAGGAGAAATAAGAAAGATCACGACATCACTATTTCTCAAATTATCTATACTAACATCGTGAGGATCTCTTCCATCTGGAACGAAGATCTCCATGCCCACAGAGGTAAGCGCTTTATCTAAGTCATCGAGAATTTGCCGTCTCTCACCTTCCAGGTCTCTGAAAGTAGAACTCAAAAATACGTTCAGCATATCTCTTCACCCACCAGTGCCATCAATTTATCACCATCTCTAAAATAACTTATCCCACTTCGTAAATGAAGTCGAGGAGGTCTATACCTTTGTCCTCCCCGCGCATCAGCCCCACCCTATTAAAACTAAACCTCGCCGGAGTACCACCCGCGCCCGGAATCGACGATATCAGGCGCTGCTCTTCCGGGCGAGAGGCTTCCTGTCATGGAATTCCTGGCGCCAATGGCACGAGGTCTCCGTCTTGATCTTCACACCGAATACTCCCGTCAATGTACATCGGGCACCGGTCAGCCTTGATAGTCTTCATAAAAACGTTTACGAGTTGTAGACCGAGGTCGATCACCCCTTATATTCCCCGCCCACAACTTCCCGTATACGCTCCGCCGTCTTCGGCCCCACCAGTTCCACCTCTTGCAGAGCCTCCGGGGGCGCCGTTGCCACCTTCTCCACGCTCCCGAAGTGTTTGAGCAGGTTCCGCGCCACCACCGCCCCCACCCCCGGTATCGACGAGATCAGGTCCTCCTGCTGCTCTTTAAGGGTGCGGGCGGTCTTCCGTCCGTGGACCGAAGGCTCCCGGCCAGCCCCCTCCTGCTCTCTCCGGGCGCTCCAGGCGCTCACCGACGCCGTCGCCTCCTCGTCCTCCGTGGGGTGTATCGATATGCCGACGTCCTCTGCTAGGGAGACCAATGCGCCCCGGATGGGGTTGGGATTGACATGGCGGGCGTACAGATCCCGGCCCTCGAGTATGAGAAGCGGTCGCTCGTAGGTCCGGGTCAGGTCCCCCACCTGCCGGAAGAGGTCCCGGTCCGCACCGACCAGAGAGTCTACGAAGTCCGCCGCCGTCTTCCGCTCGATTGCCACCCGGTCGCTGATCACGTAGTCCCCCACCTCCAGGACCTCCAGGACGATATCGATCCCCAGCGCCTCCAGACGCTTGGCCATCGTCCGCTCCCGGGAATCTACGTAGACCAGGGCGCTGGCCTCCTCTCCCCCATTCTCCTTCTTCTCCTCCACCCTCTCCGCACCCACCTCCTCCTCCTTCTTCTCCCCCACCCCGACAGAACCGATCTGGGTCTGCCTGGCCTCCGCCGTCGCTATCTCAAACCTGCCCAGGTCCTGGATCTGCCTGTGCATGTCCTTCTCCTTCCGGTCGCTGATCCAGCGGTAAGCCTCGTCCTTCGTCCCGCGGGCCACCAGGACCACCACCCTCCCGGCGCGAGCCCTGCCCGTCCTCCCCTTGCGCTGGATGGACCTGATCTCGCTTGGCACTGGCTCGTAGAACAGGACCATGTCTGTTGCCGGGATGTCTATCCCCTCTTCGCCGACAGAGGTGGCGATGAGCACGTTGTAGGTCCCCTCCCGGAACTGCTGGAGTATCTCCGTCTGCTGCTTCTGGGTCAGACCCGCATCGGATGCCCGGCTGGCCTGACCCACGAACCTCACCGGTCGGACTTGACCCTCCCCGGAACCTTCCAAGAACTCCAAAACCGAGGTCGCCGTGTCCCTGTAGTTGGTAAAGACCATGATCAAAGAGTCGTCCTTGGTTTTGAGCTGCTCTTCCACCAGGTCCTTGACCGCCATCAGCTTGGGATGATCCACGTCCAGTCGCTCCAGGGTGTAAACCGCCTCCCGGAACCGGGGGTCCTCGGCGATGCGCTTGGCCGCCTTGCTCCCTCCCCGGGACCTGGCCTCCATGTCCAGCCGCTCCAGATACTTGGCCAAAGACTCCGTGCCCTGGGTCTCCGCCAGCTCTACGGCATGCTTCAGCTTCAGCACCTCCGCCAGCACCGAGACCGCCTGGTAGAGCGAAGGTGTTGGCTCCCTGGCGATAGAGGTCCTCAACCTCTTCTGCATATCCAAGAGCTCCTTCTTAGAAGCCCTCTGGAGCTGTTTCGTGGTCCCGCCCGATGGATCCAGCCGGGAGAGAGCCTCGACCCTCTGCTCCAGGACATCTTCCAAGAGGTTCCTCAGCTGGAGAATCTCTTTGGGCACGGTCACCTTCACCACCTCGACCTCCGTCTGGTGGACGAAGGGCACCACGTCGGGGTCTTGATCTGTTTTGGCCTCTACCCTCGATATCCTCAGGTTGGAACAGATCTCCTCGATCTTTTCCGCGCTGCTCCCCGGACTGGCGGTGATCCCCAGCACGAGTCCGTCGCGCCCCTCTTTCTCGTACCTCTGGGCGATATAGACGTAGGCATAGTTCCCCGTCGCCCGGTGAGCCTCGTCGAAGATCACGCAGGAGACATCCCTCAGGCTGATCCTCCTGGATAAAAGGTCGTTCTCGATCACCTGGGGGGTGGAGACGATGATCCTGGCCTCGTCCCACATCTCCCTCCTCCGCTCGGGTGGGGTCTCGCCGGTGAACTGAACCACCACGGAGGGCGCAACCAGGACGTTCTTCAGAAAAGAGGTGTGCTGCTCCACCAGGGGTCTGGTAGGTGCCATGAAGAGCACTTTTCCCCTATCCAAACGGACCAGTATGACCAGCAAGGCCACCACGGTCTTGCCCAGGCCCGTAGGCAAGACGACCAGGGTAGACTCCTGAAGGGCGCTGACCGCCAGGTCCAGCTGGAAGAGACGCTTCTCGACCGTCCCCTCCTTGATCAGGGGGTGCTCTATGTAGCTCATCTCAGGATCTCGTAGAAGTCCTTGTGGGGGTTGATCAAAAGGGCCTCTGCGATCTCTCTGGCCAGCTTCTCCGGATCATCGGAATCCAGTTTGAGCTTCCAGATGACCGATCGTTCCACCTTCTTGACCATCGAGAACCCCAGACGGTTCCTGAGCCGGTCAAGGACAGTCTCCGCCTCGCCATCCTCTATGTGCAGCCCCACCTTCACCGGGACCGAACCCCTCTCGAAGTCGAGGCCCTCTGCCGATGCCAGGTAGCTCTCCTTGTTCTCGTTCACCAGTTCTCTGGCCAGCCTCCTGGCCAGGTCCATGGGGTCTTCGACAGCGTCATCGACCTCCAGGACAAAGAGCCGTTCCCGCTCCAGGCCGGTCAGCACCTTGCCGTACCCCATCCTCCTGACGAGGGTGTTCTTGACGGTCGCCGCTTCCGCATCCGGGATCTTGAGCCGGATCCGGAGGTTTATCTTCATCTGGACACCTCGATGTAGCGTCTCATGGACTCAAATATCAGCCTGCCTGGGCCAGGTGTATCGATCTGGCGCCTTGCTGCCGGATCGACGAAGGGCAGCTGCCAGGCGAAAGAAGACCTCTCAGGATGAGGCATCATCCCCAGAACGTTACCCTCGGGGTTGCAAATGCCGGCTATGTTCTCCACGCTCCCGTTGACGTTCACGGGGAACTCGTTTCCCGTCTCGCCCCCGGTGTCGCAGTACCTGAAGACGACCTGGTTCTCCTCGTTTAGCTTCTCGATCAGGTTCTCGTCGGCGGTGACCAGGTTTCCCTCGGCGTGGGCCATCGGCATATCGATGAGAGACCCCTTCTCGATGAGGTAGCTGCCGCTGCACCTCCCGGCGACAGCGTCGTGCCTGAGGGTGGTCCAGGCGCAGTAGAACCCCCGCCGCACTATCTCGCCTTTGGTTACCATCACGTTCTGGGCCAGGGCGGCGTCTACCCCGTCCAGCCCGGGAAGCATCCCCGACTCCACCAGGATCTGGAACCCGTTGCAGATCCCCAGGACAGGCTTGCCCTCACCGGCCTCCTCTTTGAGGGTCTCCATCACCGGCTCCTTGGAGGCGATGGCTCCAGCCCTGAGCCGGTCCTGGTAGGAGAACCCGCCGGGGATCATGTAGCCGTCAAAGTCGCATAGCTCTTCTGCCGGCCGGTTCCATCTGAAGATCTCCCCCTCCAGACCGGCGCTCCTGGCCGCCACCAGGGTCTCGTGCTCGCAGTTGGACCCCGGGAACTGTATCACCGCTACCTTCATCTCATCGCCTCCACCAGGCCCCCGGTCCAGGCCTTCCTGGCCGCCTCCAGATCCAGGCAGACCACTTTCTTATCCTTGCGGGTCATGACCAGCTCAGGAGCATCCTTCACAGCGCCCAGCCTCATCAGGTCCAGGCCGCGCTCCTTCATCAGTCCGGCCAGATCCTCCTCTGCCCCGGCCCGGCACTCCAATAGGAAACCGGACGACTCGGAGAAGATCAGCCGGTCGGTGCCGAGACGTGAGCTGCCCGCCCGGTCGAGAGCAAGCACCATTCCCAGGTCTGCCTTTCCGGTCAGGGCCATCTCCGCGGCCGTCGCCCCCAGACCGCCGTTGGATATGTCGTGGGCGGAGACCACAAACCCCCAGGCTATGGAGTCGATGGTGGTGTGGATCATCTTTCGCTCTTGATCGAACCTCACCTTGGGGACGTTGGCCCCCGTCGCCCCGCAGACGGTGCGGTAATAGTCGGACCCGCCGAGCTCGTCGAACCGAGGCCCTATCAGGAATATATTGTTCCCCGGCTCTTTGAGGTTCATGGTCACGGCGTCCCCGACATCATCGATGAGACCGACACAGGCAATCACGGGCGAGGGGTCGACGGTTCCTTTGGGCGACTCGTTATAGAAGCTGACGTTGCCGGAAACTATGGGCACAGGAGCGTCCTGGTGACCCTTCAGCCAGAGAGCCTTGGCGGCGTCCGAGAGACCCCTGACAGCCTCTCTGAACTCCCAGAAAGCTTCCGGTTTCTCGGGGTTGCCGAAGTTGAGGCAGTCGGTCATGGTCCAGGGTACGGCTCCTATCGAGGCCACGTTTCTCATGGCCTCGGCCACGGCGGTGGCTCCTGCCCAGTAGGGGCTGATCCGGCCGTAGAAGGGGTTGGAGTCAACAGAAAGAGCGATCCCGAAACGTTCCCCCCGAACAGGAGCGATCAGGCCTGCATCGGCCTCTCCCGGCCGGATCACCGAGTTGCCCTGAACCTCGGTGTCGTAGTACCTGTAAACATGCTCCCTGGACGACGTATTGGGCGAGGCCAGTACCCTGAGCAAGACCTGGCTCAGGTCCTGGGGAACCTCGATTGCAGGTTCCATATGGTGCATCTTCCGCGGCTTTTCCTCTCGCTGATACCTGATGCCGCCTGTGAGGTGCTCGATGGGAACATTGCAGGTCTCCCTGCCTTTGTGCCGGGTGATGTACCGCCCGTTGGTGGTCATCTTCCCCACCACCGAAGCCCTGGCGCTTTCGTAGACGTTGGGCAGGTCCCAGTCCTCGTTATAGATCTTCAGCGCCCTGGGCGTCATCTCCGGTGGACAGATGAGGAGGAAACGTTCCTGGGTCTCCGCACACCCGATCACCTCCGGCGGCAGGTCGCCGGCCCGGTGGACCAGGTCCAGGTCCAGGTCCATGCCGTAACCTGCGCTGGCTCCCATCTCCGAGGAGGCGCAGGTGAACCCGCCACCGCCCAGGTCCTTGAACCCGATGGTGATCCCCTCCGACCGGGTCATCTCGAATAGGTCCTGGTTGGCCTTGAAGAGATCGTTCTTCAGGAAGGGGTCCGGTATCTGGATGGCGCCTCGGTTTGCGTCCTCGTCTTCCGCCCTCAGAGCCTCCGAGGCGAAGGTCACCCCACCAAAGCCGCTGGAATCGGTGGGCTTACCGATGAGGATCACGTCGTATCCCTTCTCGCCCGCTCCCGGAGGAGCCTTGCTCTTGATGATCTCGTCTCTCTTAACCACACCGATGGCAACCACGTTGACCAGGCAGTTGGTATCGAAGCTATCGTCGAAGACCACATCTCCGGCCATCACCGGGACGCCCAGAGCGTTTCCGTACTGCCAGATCCCGTCGACCACCCCTTCGGCCACCCAGCGGACGTGGTTGGCATCCGGGCCGTTGGGGTCGCCGAAGCGGAGCGGATCGGCGGTGGCCACCACCTTGGCGCCCATGCAGTTCACGTCTCTGACGATACCGCCGATGCCTGTGGCCGCGCCCTCGTTGGGCAAGATCTGGCTGGGGTGGTTGTGGCTCTCGTGGGCTATGACCACACACCAGGTATCGTCGATGGCCACTATGCCCGCGTCCTCTTCGGGTCCCTGGACGACGTTGGGTCCGGTGGTATGCAGGAACTCCTGGAGGGTGGCCCGGCTGCTCTTGTAGGAGCAGTGCTCGCTCCACATGGTATCGTAGTTGAAGAGCTCCGGCAGGGTGGGGTCCCTCCCCAGAATATCTGCGATGGAACGCGCCTCAGATACCGTGAGGCCGATGCCTGCGCCGCGCAGGTTCGTCTCGACCTCTTGGTCAGGATGACCGATTATCCTCAATAGATGACACCTCTTATAGGAAGATAGGCTTGTGGAGATCGTTATGAATTTGTCGCTGGTGGGTAGTAAACGTTCATGATACCAAGTCTCATGCCCGAAAAATGAAAATCGGCAGGCACAAGCAGCCTGGGTTCGTCATTTTCATGGCAAAACAGTGTATGATAGTACAAGTGAAGTCTATGAAGAGTTCGAGCATGATCAGGGGCAAGATCGCCGATCACAGGTCTGCACCGAAAGACGAGGAATCTATACCCCCCGAGATACGTGAAGAATATCAAGAAGTCACGCAATATCACCACAAGCTACTGGAACGTCTGGCTCGGAAATAGTTATACGGGGCCTGCTCTTTAGCCCCTCTCCATTTTGCGACTCTTCTTTTTCACCCATATCTCAATCTGTATTGGACCGCATTCATAACTGGCGATTTTGTGCAGAACGTCGAATATTTCGTCCTCATCCAGTCTCTCGAAATAGTATCCATTCGTTCTCAGGATCCGACATTCAGCAGTAACAGCCACATCACCATAGGATTTTTCCAAAATTGTATCCAAAACCTTTTTTAATTAGCACCCCATCCTATGATTTGGAAGAGAGCAACAATCATGGAAGTAGCTACAACACATCCAGGACATTGGGTATCGTGGCCAGATTTTATAATATATTGTGAATAAGTGACGTGATCCTTGCGATGATCCTCAATGGACTGTGTTTTAGACTAGATGATGGGACGATAATAGGAGGTGAGATATTGACGAAGAAGTACAAATGCACCGTCTGTGGATACGTCTACGATCCAGATAAGGGAGACCCCGATTCCGGTATCGAGCCGGGTACGTCTTTTGAGGATCTGCCCGACGACTGGTACTGTCCCGACTGTGGCGCTGGAAAGGAAGATTTTGAGGAAATCTGAAGAGGTGATGATCCTGGATGGCGACGATTAAAGAGAAGGTACAGGATGCGTTAAACGAACAGATCAGGTGGGAGCTTTACTCGTCTTATTTGTACCTCTCCAGAGGCTGTCCTTGCGCGTATGCTTGAAGAGTGCGGGTTGCGGGTGGAACGTCAAGTGTCTGTTGCCTTTGACTTCAATGGCATGCATTTCGACGAGGGACTCCGCGTGGACTTGTTGGTGGACGGCAGCCTGGTGATCGAGTTGATATCCGTGGAGAGGCTTGCCCCCGTCCATGCCAAGCAGTTGTTGACCTACTTGCGCATCCTGAACCTGTCTGTCGGATTGCTTATCAACTCCGGTGCAGCGACCTTCAAGGAAGGCATCAGACGGGGTGTGAACAAACATCAGGACTTCGCGTCTTCGCGTGAATAAGAAAGTAGGGGGCACGCGAAGCCGCGAAGGGTGGGGACTCGTCGATGAATGTGGAAGAAGTTTCTTCCGTCGTGGTGGATACGGCTTTCCACCTTCATCGGGATCTCGGGCCGGGATTACTCGAATCGGTCTATGAAGCTGTCCTTGCGCCTCCTGAACCTGCTTGTCTGATTGCTTATCAACTTCGGTGCAGCGACCTTCAAGGAAGGCATCAGACGGGGTGTGAACAAACATCAGGACTTCGCGTCTTCGCGTGAGTCAGAAAGTAGGAGGCACGCGAAGACGCCATCCTCCGTGAGATGGAAAACTTTCTGCTGGAATTGTAGGACGGCCTCTCCATGTCTGCTTACTTCACCTCCATCAACCTGGCCGGGCTTTGCCCACCGGATGAATAGTCATGAACCTTAGACTTGATACTTAATGGCGCAAAAAAAAGCAAGATCGTGGTCGAGCGCGGCCAGATCGTCAAAATCGGGGGGTAAAACCGCGAATGAACGCTAATGAACGCGAATTAAAAGAAATTATTAGCGTTCATTAGCGTTCATTCGCGGTTGAAATAAGGAGATTGTATGTGTTTAGCTCCCTCGGAATCAATCGCTTGATAATGGTTTATCTCAAAGACGTCATCTGCTACAAGGCCAGCGTTTTCTTTTGGGCTGGGATCGTCTTGCGCATCGGATATGTGCCAAACTTAGCGTTCAGGACTAAAGGTGCAAGCTCGTATCGAGCCCGCGTTCTAACCTATCTACCGGATCATCACGCTGGCCAGGGTCACCAGGAAGAGCGATAGCAAAAGCCAGCCCAGGACCCCCTCGAACATCACGAGTATTCTGTGCTCGTCTTGAGGATACCAGTCGCCGTAACCCACCGTGGTGAATGTCATCATGCTGAAGTAGAACGCGTCTTTGAAGTCCGCTTTGGCGCTGCCGTCGTCCTTGAGCCTCCTTATAGCGTTCTTCCGCCGATAATAGATCGCGCATATCACGACCACGGATAGGCCCAGAATCAGCGGGTGGATCGGACGGACACCGTACCCGCAGGCCGCGCAGATCAGGAAGTCGGAGTACTTGGACCACTCCAGCCAGCTCTTTCTCCACTGGCTCTTCCACCGGTACTGGAAATAGCAATCGTTGGCATCTTCGAAGTACTCCAGGTCCTTGAAGTTTTTCACCAGCGCCGATCTATGAAAAAGGTTCGGGTGTCCCCGGCCCGGTGATGGTACGGCGCCTCACATCCCCAGTATCCTCTCCGCCGCCTCCCTCAGATCGTGCACCACATCCGGCCCGGACTCCATCCTCTCCCGGTCCAGATAGAACGCCCGGAGCCCTGCCTCCATGGGCACCTCGTAATCGAAGTAGCGATGATCGCCGATGTGCACCACCTCCTCGGGCCTGGCGCCCAGGTGGCTGCAGAGATCAAAGTAGGCCTCAGGAGAGCCCTTGACCTTCTTGAAGTCCGAGGTGGTGGAGAAGAGGGCGACGAAGTGGTGCTCGATCCCGTCCATCTCAATCTCCACGAACGCCCTCGCCCCGTTGGAGGTGACCACCAGATCGTATTCAGAGAGCATCTGCAGCGTCTCCTCCACCTCCGGATAGACCTCGATTCGATCAAGGTACCGGTTCATAAGAGACTCGCGAGTCTCATCGATGTCGAAATACGCCAGCCAGTACATGAGGTCGTACCATTCCAGGCGCCCGCTGCCTACGGTCATGTACTCGTCGTAGACCCGCTCCTTTGCCTCTTCCAGTTCCAGGTCGTACCGCGCCGCGTAGAGCTCGGGCATGCGCTCCAGCCAGACGCTTTCCACGTACCTGGAGCTCACCAGGGTACCGTCCATGTCGAAAGATATTATCTTGAGCATCCGATGCACCAATCTGGATAGACGAAGGAACGGCCATCGTTAAGATTTTTGCGGCCGGATCTCCGCCAGAAGACTGAACAAGGAGAACGAATATCGCCTTCATCGGATAAACCCTCTTCGACATTTCCATGGGTTTAAAACCCGGGCAGAGTAAATATATAAATATGATGCGGGCTAAAAACTCGGCGGCGATCATGAGTCAAGACGCTGGGCTGAAACGAGAGCTGGGGCTCTTCGAGGTGACCCTCTCGGGCGTGGGGATCATCCTCGGCGCCGGGATCTACGCCCTCATAGGAAAGGCCGCCGGGCTGGCGGGAAACTCGGTCTGGATATCCTTTGCCATAGCCGCCCTCATAGCCGTCTTCAGCGGGCTGAGCTATGCCGAGCTGTCATCCATATTCCCAAAGGCGAGCGCGGAGTACGAGTACACCTCCCAGGCCTTCGGCCTGAGACCGGCCATGATCATCGGGTGGTTGATCATATTCAGCGGCGCAACAGGATCGGCAGCCGTGGCCCTCGGCTTCGGCGGCTACTTCAGCGCCTTGTTCGGCGCATCCGTTCTATCTTCGGCCCTGGTCTTGATCGTGCTGCTCTCTGCAATCCTCTTCTACGGCATAAAGGCCTCGGCCTGGCTGGCCATCGCCTTCACCCTCATCGAGATGTTGGGCCTGATCCTCATCATCTACATAGGTATCCCCCACCTGGGAAGCGTGGACTACCTGGAGATGCCTCATAGCTTCAAAGGGATATTCGAGGCCGCTGCCCTCATATTCTTCGCCTACATGGGGTTCGAGGAGATGGTAAAGCTCTCCGAGGAGACGAAGAACCCGGAAAAGACCATCCCCAGGGCTCTGATCATCGCTTTGATCATCACCATCGTCCTCTACATGTTGGTGGCCGTCAGCGCCGTCAGCGTGATGGGATGGGAGGCCCTGGGCGAGTCCGAGGCGCCCTTCGCAGACATAGCCTTCGCCGCCATGGGAGAAGATGCCTTCGTCGTCATATCGGTGATAGCCCTCTTCGCCACCGCCAATACGGTCCTCCTCATGATGCTTGCCGCCTCCAGAATGATCTACGGCATGGCCTGCTCCTTCTCCCTTCCCCGGACGCTGGCAAAGGTTCACCCTGCCAGAAAGACCCCCTGGGTGGCCATACTCATGATCACCGTCCTCTCCATGGTTCTGGTCTTCACCAGGGATATCGCTTTTGTGGCCAACATCAACAACTTCATCCTCTTTTTGACCTTCGCGGTGATAAACTCCGCTCTGATTTACCTGAGGTACAAAGAGCCCCAGCTTCCGAGACCTTTCAAGGTTCCCTTCAGCATAGGACGCTTACCCATCCTGCCTCTCATGGGCATTCTGACCTGCGCTTTTCTCATACTGCAGCTGGATTGGAAGGTTGTGATGGTCGGGATGGTGCTGGTTCTGGTGAGCGGGCTGATCTCTCTGGTCCGGGTCAGGACGCGGTGAGGCTATCTGACCGGAGGACGGGCCACCATGGTTATCACATCGTCTAATATTTATATCGAGATGAGTATTTACCGGCGATGAAACGCTCCAAGAATGGCTCCGATGAAGACACCATGCCAAAAGATACCTTTCGGACCTCAAGAACGAGATAGAGGGCTGAGGAGGAGATGGAGAGGATGGAGAGGATGGAGAAGATGGAGGTTGTTCTGCACCCGAAGTCGGAGATCGACGCCAGGATAGAGAGGCTTCGGCGCCAGATGGAAGCGATGACCGGGGCGATATTGTTCGGGTCCGTGGACATGTGCTATTTCTCAGGCACCGCACAGGAGGGGCTGGTATACATCCCCAAGGACTCCGACACCCAACCCGTTGTGATGATAAGAAAGAGCCTGGAGAGGGCCAGGCAGGAGTCCCCGTTGGACGTAAGTCCGCTCAAGGCCTTTAAGACCCTTAAAGCGGACCTGGGGATACCTTCGGGCGCGGAAATCGGCCTGCAGCTGGACGTTCTTCCGTACAACAATTATTCAAGGGTGGAACGTGCCCTAGGCGATGCGAAGCTCGTCGACGTCTCAAAAACAATCAAGATCATACGCTCTGTGAAGTCGGAGTTCGAGATCGACCTGATCAAGGAAGCTGCGAGGATATTGGACGCGGGCATCGCATCCGTTTCGGAACACCTGAAGGTGGGGATGAGAGAGATGGAGCTGGCAGGAAAGGTGGAGGCTGAGATGCGGGCGTTGGGACATCAGGGCACAATATTTTTCCGCAGGTTCAACCACGTGCTCCCCATGGGCCACCTCATGTCAGGCCCGAACGCTGCGGTTCCGAGCTTCGTCGCATCTCCCACGGGCGGAAGAGGCGTCTCCCTGCTCCAGCCCCAGGGGCCAGGGTTCAGGAAGATAAAGCGGAACGAGCCTGTGCTTGTGGACTACGGAGGAGCGTACAACGGATACATCGCCGACGAGACCAGGATATTCTCCATCGGTAAACTCTCCAATGAATTAGAGGATGCTCACATTGCTGCTCTGGATATTCAGGAGGCTGTGGCCAGGGAGCTCGGTTTTGGGAAGACCGGAAGGGATCTCTTCGACCTGTCCAAGGCCGTGGGCATCGGCTACAAGGACCACCTGGGAGGTCCGCCTGATGACAAGTGCGGATTCGTAGGCCACGGCGTCGGCCTCGAGATAGACGAATATCCGGTGCTGGGCCCCGTGGACCACCCGATTTTGTCGAACATGACCATCGCCGTGGAGCCGAAGATGATCTATCCAGGCGTGGGCGTTGTGGGGATCGAGGATACGTTCCATACGACCGCAGACGGGGCGCAGAGGCTGACGAAGCTCCCGCAGGAGATATGGCGGGTGTGAAGGGGAAAGAGCAGCGTCGGTGGGTCTGCGACTATAACTATCCACTATCGTATCTTCGCCACCGAACCGACCCTCACCAGCAATAGCCTTTTTATCCCCTGACCATGTAGGGCTTTGCGGCCTTTAAGAGGTAAACCTATAGAGGTAGAGGAAGAGGACGAGGAGATTAAGGTATATGCCAAAGCGAGAAGATATCAACAAAATCATGATCATCGGGTCAGGTCCCATCGTTATCGGTCAGGCCTGCGAATTTGATTATTCCGGAACTCAGGCCTGCAAGGCGCTCCGCGAGCTTGGATACGAGGTCGTGCTGGTGAACTCCAATCCGGCCACAATCATGACCGACCCCGGTACGGCAGATGTCACCTACATCGAGCCGCTGAACCTGGAAAGGGTGACCCAGATCATCGAGAAGGAGAGACCAGACGCCCTTTTGCCCAACCTGGGCGGTCAGTCCGGCCTCAATTTGAGCTATGAACTGGCCAAGGCGGGCATCCTGGATAAGTTCGGCGTGAAGGTAATCGGCGTCGAACTCGATGCCATCGAGCGTGGCGAGGACCGGATCATCTTCAAAGAGATGATGGACAGCCTGGATATCGAGGTGCCAAAGAGCACGGCCGTCTACAGCGTCGAGGACGCCGAAGAAGTGGCCGCAGAACTCGGGTATCCAGTCGTGGTCCGTCCGGCGTATACCATGGGCGGTACCGGAGGCGGCCTCGTTTACAACGTGGAAGAACTGCGCACCGTCACAAGCCGGGGAATTTCTGCGAGCTTAATCGGCCAGATTCTGATCGAGGAATCCGTTCTGGGCTGGGAGGAGCTGGAGTTGGAGGTCGTCCGTGACGCCAAGGACCAGAAGATCACGGTCTGCTTCATCGAGAACGTCGACGCCATGGGCGTTCACACCGGCGACTCTTACTGTACCGCACCGATGCTGACCATCGCTCCCGAGCTCCAGGAAAAGCTTCAGGACTATTCGTACAGGATCGTTGAAGCCATCAAGGTCATCGGAGGCACAAACGTCCAGTTCGCCCACGACCCGAAGACAGGACGCGTCGTCGTGATCGAGATCAACCCAAGGACATCCCGGTCTTCGGCGCTGGCCTCCAAGGCCACCGGTTTTCCGATTGCTCTCGTCTCGGCCAAACTGGCCTGCGGCGTGACCCTGGACGAGATCCCCTACTGGCGGGACGGAACCCTGGAGAAATACACGCCCTCCGGAGATTACGTCGTTGTGAAGTTCGCCCGATGGGCCTTTGAGAAGTTCAAGGGTGCCGAAGACAAGCTGGGCACCCAGATGAAGGCTGTGGGTGAAGCCATGAGCATCGGCAAGACCTACAAAGAGGCCTTCCAGAAGGCCATCCGCTCCCTGGAGATCGGACGGTACGGCCTCGGTTTTGCCAAGGACTTCAACCAAAAGTCGCTGCCTGAACTGATGGAGATGCTGAAGGATGCGACGAGCGAGCGGCAGTTCATCATGTACGAAGCCCTGCGTAAAGGCGCCAATATTCAGACGCTGTACGAGATCACCTACATCAAGTCCTGGTTCATCCAGCAGATGAAAGAACTGGTCGAGCTGGAGGAACATATCCTGGAATACAAAGGCAAAACGCTTCCTGACGACCTTCTTAGCCGGGCCAAGAAAGACGGCTTTGCAGACAGGTACCTGGCGAAACTGCTGAACGTCCCGGAAACGGAAATCCGCAGCCGGCGCGAAGCCCTCGGCATCGTTGTGGGATGGGAACCGGTACCTGTCAGCGGGGTCGATAACGCGGCCTACTATTACTCGACTTACAACGCGCCTGACAAGACGGTGAGCAGCGACCGACGTAAGGTCATAGTATTGGGGGGCGGGCCAAACCGGATCGGCCAGGGGATCGAATTCGACTACTGCTGTGTTCATGCCGCTTTTGCCCTTCGTGATCTCGGCTACGAGACGATCATGGTGAATTGCAACCCGGAAACCGTCTCCACCGACTACGACACTTCCGACAAGTTGTACTTCGAGCCCCTCACCGTCGAAGACGTTCTGAGCATCTACGAGAAGGAGAAGCCAGAAGGTATGATCGTCCAGTTCGGCGGTCAGACGCCGCTGAATATCGCCGGAGAGCTGGTCGACGCCGGTGTGAAAATCTTCGGGACGACGGTGGACACCATCGACCTGGCCGAGGACCGTGACCGGTTCCGAATGATGATGGAAGAGATGGGGATTCCCATGCCGGAATCGGGCATGGCCAGCAACCTCGAAGAGGCTCTGAAAGTGGCAAATCGGATCGGTTATCCGCTCATGGTACGGCCATCCTACGTTCTGGGCGGTCGCGGCATGGAGGTTATCTATGATGAAGAGATGCTGGAGCAGTATGTTCTGGCCGCCGTGGACGTTACGCCGGAGCGTCCGATCCTGATCGACCGGTTCCTGGAAAATGCCTTGGAAGCAGAAGCCGATGCTCTCTCCGATGGAACGGATACCTTTGTTCCGGCCGTGATGGAGCATATCGAACAGGCTGGCGTCCACTCCGGCGACTCTGCCTGCGTAATCCCGCCGGTGAGCATACCGGATAATCATCTGAAAACCATCAACGAGTACACCCGGCGAATTGCCAAGGAGCTGCATGTGGTCGGCTTGATGAATATGCAGTATGCGATTGCGAAGGATACTGTTTATGTGCTGGAGGCGAACCCGAGAGCGTCCCGCACGGTGCCGCTGGTGTCGAAAGTCTGCAACGTTTCCATGGCCCGTATCGCCACCGAGCTGATGATGGGCAAAAAACTGGTGGACCTAGGACTTGAAAAGAAAAAGATACCACACTTTGGCGCCAAGGAAGCTGTATTTCCCTTCAATATGTTCCCGGAGGTCGATCCGTTACTGGGACCTGAAATGCGGTCGACCGGAGAGGTGCTAGGGATGGCCGACTCTTCCGGAATGGCGTTCTACAAGGCCGAGGAAGCGGCCAAACAGATGCTTCCGAACGAGGGAACGGTATTGATAACCGTTGCAGCCAATGGCAGGCCAGGAGTGCTGGACGTTGCCAGAGAGTTTTCCGATCTCGGTTTCACGATTAAGGCTACCCAAGGAACCCATGATTTTCTGGCGGCCAACGGGGTGAAGACCGAGTTGATCTTCAAGCTGAACGAAGGCAGACCCAATATTGATGATGCGATCAAAAACGAGGAGGTTCAGCTCGTCATCAACACACCGATCGGAAAAGCCGGCCAGCATGACGACTCCTACATCCGTAAAGCGGCGATCAAGTACAAGGTGCCGTACATAACCACCATAGCCGCCGCGTCGGCGGCCGTTAAAGGGATTGCGGCATTCCGCAGTGGGAAGTCGGGGATAAAATCCATTCAGGAATACCACGCCGATATCGAGTAGTAGTGGAAGGGTAAATAAGAACATCTTAAAGGAGGGTGTAAACTTGGAGAGTTTGAAAGGAACCCGAACAGAAAAGAATCTCCTGACGGCTTTTGCAGGAGAATCTCAGGCAAGAAACCGCTACAACTTTTTTGCCTCGCAGGCAAAGAAAGAGGGCTACGAGCAGATTTCTGCCATATTTTCAGACACTGCTGAAAACGAAAAGGAACATGCCAAGAGGCTCTTTAAGTTCCTCGAAGGTGGGGCGGTCGAAATTACGGCTGCATTCCCTGCAGGTGTTATTGGAGATACGAAGGAGAACCTCAGGGCAGCGGCCGCTGGTGAGAACCACGAATATACACAGATGTATCCAAAGTTCGCACGCATAGCAGATGAGGGGGGCTTTCAGGAGATTGCATCAGTAATGAGAGCAATAGCAGTGGCCGAAAAGGAGCATGAAACGAGATATCTTTCCCTTCTCGAAAACATTGAGAAAGAGAGGGTCTTCAAGCGCGACAACGTGGTTAAGTGGAGATGCAGAAACTGTGGCTATGTTCACGAAGGCACCGAGACACCAGATGAATGCCCTGCCTGTGCGCATCCGAGAGATTACTTTGAGCTTTTGTGTGAGAATTATTAGAGGTTCTCCCTCCTTACAGAACATATTGGCGCTTTGGTACTGCGAGACGTGATCCTCCTCTCTCACCTCCGACGGGGCGTTGGCCACCGTGGCGCCGAGCCCGACCACCCGGAACATGGGCCCGATCGCAGATGCTGGGGGGTGGAAGGTAAGGCGCGACCTGAGAGGATAAGCGACCTGCTCCTCCTCTTCTAGCGCCCCATCATCTCCAGGATATCCTTCCAGTTGTTCTCGCAGATTATCCACCAGCCAAGGGACTCCTTGACCAGCTCCCTGGCCGCAGGACAGAAGGCGTCCACCGCCAGATGGTAAGGCATCTCCTTCAGAGGCGGATGTAGCGGGTACCGGGTGCAGGTGAGAGGTCTCACCGGGTAGATTGTGCATTTTTTCGCCTCCCGGTCGTAGAAGGGACAGGGCTGCTTGAGCGCCCAGATCTTGAGGCTCTTGTCGTAGTGGCAGAGCTTCTTAAGCTTCTTCATGGACCAGCCCAGATGCTCGCAGATCCGCTCCATATCCTCCTTCTCCAGATAGAGCCCCGCGCCCGGGGTGTAGCAGCACCTCCCGCAATGGGCGCACTCGAACGTCTCCCAGAACAGCTCCACGCCCCCGGACGTCTCCTTTGGGGAACGCGGGTCTTTGGCGGGCAGAGGCACGGCTATGTCGAAGGGGACCTTCTCGCCCCGATCGATGGTGGCATACTGCTCCTGGCGCCTGAGCACCGACCAGTGGGGTCTCTCCTCCAGGAACTCCAGATGGAGACCCCGGCGCTTCTGGTCGACGCAAACCGCGCTCCGGCGTTCATGGCAGAGCCGCTTTGCCTCGGCCAGTCTCGAGTTCAGTATGCTCATGCTGACCCTAACACCCGTTGCCCATATCGATCTCCATAGGCTTGCCCGCTATCTTCTCGATTGCCGCCCTCAGGTTACTCTCATTCCTTGCCGCCTCTTTTTCCATAGCCGCGAGGCTCTTTCTGGCCTGGTCCAGCTCGGCCTCGATCCTGCCGATCCGCTCACCTGCCCGGGCGAGCTCCTCTTCCAACCGGGCCGCCTCCCGGCCGCCCTCGGTGATCTCTCTTTTGATCCCTCTTATCTCCTCCGAGAGATCGGCATGCAGGGCCTTGAGGTCTTCCAGCACCTTCGTCTCCAGGAGGTGATCGATCTGTTCGAGGATCCTCTCCTTCTTCTTACTTCGGAGACCAAGGCTGTCGACGTTCGATCTCAGTTCCTCCAGTGGGCCGGAGATGCTCTTCTCCAGGGCCTCGGTGGGCGATGCGATGAGCTGCTCGAAGCGGCTCCGGTATCGCAGGCTGATCCGATCGCTCGAGTCCTGCATTATCAGCCGCCTGAGCGCCTTGGTCATGGGTGAGACGAGATCGACCATCTCGGCCTCGACCCCCTCCAGCGCCCGGCGCCGTTTGTCCAGATCCTCTTTCAGCGTCTCTCTTCTCCGCCCTTCTTCGCTGGACTTCACTTCGTCGAGCTCTGAGAGGAGACCCTTCTCCGAGGCCCGGTGCCGGGCGAGCTTTCCCTCCTTTTCTGATATCTCGCTTTCGAGCGAACCCATCTGACGGTGGCCCTCCTGGACCCGGATGGCCAGCTCCCTGGCCGCCCCGAACTTCATCAACCGGCGTTTTCTTCCATCGATCGCCTCACCGAGCTCGGCAAGCAGGCGGGTCAACTGGCTCAGATCGGTGGTTATCGTCTCCAACTCTTCGGGGAAGATGGCGGCGGTGTACTTCCGAGCCTTATCGAACTTCTGGACCGTATTCTCCAGATGTTTGAGTATGACCGAATGATACTCCTCCGCAGAATCGATATCCGATGGCGGCTTCAGCTTCTCGGACAAGAGTTCCATCTGTTTTCTTACGGCGTCCCGAGAGGCGGTTCCCGCCTTCAAGAGCCTGGGAGGAACGTCTTCTGGAGGCGAAGCTGCCTCCAGCTTCTTAAGACTGCGGTCGAACTCCTTTGTCGCTTGGCCTATCTGGGCGTAGAGGTCCTGGACGGTCTTATCGAACCCCGGGTGGTGCGATCTATTGTCCAGCCATCCAGGGAGGTCCGAAAAGGCGAGGCAGGAAGCCGTCTCTTCTGCTTTGCCGCCTTCGTTTCTGCGGAAGATCTTCTTGAACCAACTCAAGCCGTTCTCACCTCATTCGGTACGGGAAGGACACTGCGAGCTTATAAATTATCGCCAGCCCGGCCCAGAACGTCGCGGCTCTCCGTAACGGGAGGGCAGATCACGAGCCGTGGTCCCTTCGACCCGTACGTAGAGGACTGGATACTTTATCCGGCCAAGAAAATCCTCCCTTCGGTCGGATTTACTTGAGCACATAAAGTTATACTTTATGTACAACAAGAAAGTGTTCGCTTACGCTCACATTTACTTGAGCACATAAAGTTATACTTTATGTACAAGGACAAAAGCCTTAAAGAATACGACGAAGACCCCACGATAAGATTGTGGAGATATCGAGGTAAGATATGACGCCACGGTTGGGAGACAATAACCCAAATATTATCTATACCAAGTACGAGACGCCCTCGGCGTTCAGAAAAGCCGGGGCCTTCCTCCCACGCGATCTCATCAAGAAGGAGGTCTACGAGTACAGGCTCTCACCCTACATGGGCTGCTCCAAGAGATGTCGGTACTGCTTCGAACTCCATAACGAGTTCATACATGAAGACGAGGTCAAGATAAAGACCAATACCGTCTCGGTCTTGAAGAGCAATATTCCAAGCCTGGACAAGACCAAAGCGATCTTGTTGGACGGCTACGACTGTGAGGCTGCAGAGCAGAGAGAGAAGCTCATCAGGTCGTCTCTGGAGGTGATTGTCGAGTACGGGATACCCCTCCTCATCCAGACGAAGTCTGACCTGGTACTGAGAGACCTGGACCTGCTGGAAGAGCTGAACGACTCCGGTGTCTTTGTGAACGTCTCCTTCTCGCTGACGAGCCTGAACCAAGATCATGCTCGGATATTCGAGCCTTATACGTGCTCTCCCCTCGACCGGCTAGAGGCCATGAAGAAGATATCCGATGCCGGCGTACAGACCGGCATTATACTGATGCCGGTACTCCCCTTCATCTCGGACGCCGATGAAGAGCTGGACCTATTGTTTTCGAGAGCCGCTGAGAACGGATGCAAGTACGTCGTTCCAGAACCCTTGAGGGTCACCAGCAGCGGAAAACAGAGGGATATGTGCTTCGGCGTCTTAAGAAGGCATTTTCCTGCGCTGGTAAAGAGATACGAAGAGCTCTATCCGGCAAGACGGTTCGGCCCCAAGTTCGGTTCCGGACCACGGGATACCGCCTACCTATCCGGTCTCTTGAAGAGGATATACGAGGTCTCCAGACGCTACGGTCTTCCAACGGTCTTTCCCGGGATCCCGGAACCGCGACCCGAGAGGAGAGAGCCGATATCGAGGCGCCAGTGTACATTGGACCGCTTCATGTAGGGGCATGTAATATGTCAACCTATTGCTAGTACATTGCCTAATCGTGCGGAGTTCAGGTAGATATAGAGCCGACGAAGTATCCGGTGACGGATAACCGGCGGCGACGGGACCCTGGAAGGGATAGTGCATACGACTCATCAGCAACGTATGGCCGACCGAGCCTGCCGCCAGGATAGCTACAGAAATTCTTTATACCATCTCGACGATGACAGTATCATGACCGCTCCCTGTGAGAAGTGCCCTCTGAGGGGTTACGCCGAGAGGAACCCCGGCTCACCGATCGCCAGGATCTGGAAGTGGCATACCGGCTGGTGCCCGGGATGGAAGGCCTATCAGAGGTCGTTATCCCAGAAGTAGGCCTCCTGGCGGCGGTTGCCCCCAGATATATACTCATTGTACACAATATAGCACTGTATACTTCGAGCGAATCAGACCGAAGGTTCCGCGGCACCCGATCACGCCAGTCCACAACGCTTATATAGAAGTTTAAACACCCTGCAATCAACTCTGATCAATAAGAGGTGGAATAACATGGCAGGACTAGGTCAAACGCCAATACTCATACTTAGAGAAGGCAGTCAGAGAACCGAAGGCCGCGAGGCTCAGAGATCAAACATCATGGCCGCCAAGGCAGTAGCCGCCGCGGTAAGAACCACCCTGGGTCCCAAGGGCATGGACAAGATGCTGGTGGACACATTGGGCGACGTCGTCATCACCAACGACGGCGTAACTATCCTGAAAGAGATGGACATCGAGCACCCAGCAGCGAAGATGATG
Organism: Methanothrix sp.; assembly: GCA_030611205.1. GTDB lineage: Archaea > Halobacteriota > Methanosarcinia > Methanotrichales > Methanotrichaceae > UBA204. Next base: position 8,173 of record JAUWQF010000002.1, on the reverse strand, counting down.
GTGGAGATCGCCAAGACCCAGGATGATGAGGTCGGCGACGGCACCACTACCGCGGTCGTTCTGGCCGGCGAACTGCTCAAGAAATCCGAAGAGCTTCTGGAACAGGAGATCCACCCGACGGTGATCGCCGCAGGATACCGGGCGGCGGCAGACAAAGCCATGGCGGTTCTGAATGACATGGCTGTCGAGGTCACCCCCGATGACGATGATCTCCTGAAGATGATCGCCATCACCGCCATGACCGGTAAGGGGTCCGGGATGGCCAGGGACGACCTGGCAGACCTGGCCGTCAAGGCCGTCAAGGCCGTCGTCGACGAGGATGGCAGCGTCGACATAGACAACATCACCGTGGAGAAGAAGGTAGGCGGCGGGGTCACCGACACCCAGCAGATCTACGGCATGGTGATCGACAAGGAACGTCTCCACCCCAACATGCCCAAGAAGGTCAAGGACGCCAAGATCGCCCTTCTCAACACCGCCATCGAGATAGAGAAGACCGAGGTCGACGCCAAGATAGAGATCACCTCACCAGACCAGCTCCAGGCCTTCCTGGACCAGGAAGAGATGATGCTCAAGGCGATGGTTGACAAGATCGTGGACGCCGGAGCCAACGTGGTCTTCTGCCAGAAAGGCATCGACGACCTGGCCCAGCACTTCCTGGCCAAGGCAGGGGTCTTCACCATCAGGCGGATCAAGAAGAGCGACATGGAGAAGCTCTCCCGGGCCACCGGAGCCAGGATCGTCACCAGCATCCAGGACCTGAGTACCAGCGAGCTGGGCAAGGCAGGCCTGGTCGAAGAGAGAAAGATCGCCAACGATGCCATGACCTTCGTGGAAGAGTGCGAGAACCCCAAGTCCGTATCCATCATCCTCCGGGGCGGGACCGAGCACGTGGTTGACGAGCTGGCACGGATGATGGAAGACGCCCTCCGCGTGGTTGGCGTGGCCCTGGAAGATGGAAAACTGGTGGCCGGTGGCGGCGCACCCGAGATCGAGCTGGCCCTGAGGCTGAGAGAGTACGCGTCCACCGTGGGCGGCAGAGAGCAGCTGGCCATCGAGGCCTTCGCCGACGCCACCGAGATAATCCCCAAGTCCCTGGCCGAGAACGCCGGGTTCGACCAGATCGACACCCTGGTCGCTCTACGCAGCAGCCACGATAAGGGCGGCAAGACTATGGGCCTGGATATGGAGACCGGCAAACCCACAGAGATGCTCAAGAAGAACGTCGTAGAGCCTCTGAGGGTGAAGACCCAAGCCATCAACTCCGCAGCCGAGTCCGCGATCATGATCCTGAGGATCGACGACGTCATCGCCTCCAAGTCAGGCGGCGCACCTCCTGACATGGGCGGCATGGGCGGCGGCATGGGCGGCGGCATGGGCGGTATGGGCGATATGGGTGATTACTGAGATCTCCCCCCCATCCCTATTTTATTTATTCTCATCAAAACCCCAACCACAACCCCTTTTTTTACTTCTCACAAAAACTTCCACGTCGGTCTGGGATAGCAAAAGGGTTATCAGCTAACCCGGAATAGGACGACCGATGGATCGCAAGCCTTTGAGGATGGGCTCGGTCAAAGAGGTCTACGACCTCGGCCGGAAGCTGGAGTTCAGGTTTACAGACAGGATCTCCGTCTTCGACAAGGTGACGCCCAGCATGATCCCCTCCAAGGGGGAGACGCTCTGCCGGGAAGGGGTCTACTGGTTCGATCGGGCGAAGAGGATGGGGATTGCCACACACTTCGAGAGGTACCTTCCGCCGAACGGGATGCTGGTCAGGAAGGTGGATATAATCAACCCGGAAGATATCACAAACCGGTCCAAGAACTACCTGATCCCCCTGGAGGTGATATGCAGGTGGTACGTGGCAGGTTCGATCTACGACCGGTTGAGGGGGGGCGATATCGGTCCCGAGGTGCTCGGTTTTCCCAAAGGCCATACCGTGGAGTACGGTGAACAGCTACCAGATCCCTACGTCGAGGTATCCACCAAGCTGGAGAGGGTAGACAGACTCCTGGACAGGTCGAGCGCCCTGGAGCTGTCCGGGCTGACCCCTGCGGAGTACGACGAGATCACGGAGATTGTGCTCAGGATAGACGAGGATATCCAAAGAGAGGTAGAAACGCGCGGCCTCGTCCACGTCGACGGGAAGAAGGAGTTCGCCTTCGACCAGGACCGGAACATTATGGTGGTAGACGTCTACGGGACCGCCGATGAGGACCGGTTCTGGGCCAAGACCCAGTATGAAGAGGGAGAGTTCGTCGATCTGAGCAAGGAGTTTGTCCGCCAGCACTACCGCAGAATCGGGTACAAGGATCGGCTCTATGACGCCAGAAACACCGGATCGCCAGAACCCGAGATCCCACCGCTGCCGGATGACGTCATCGACCAGACCAGCCAGATCTACACCAGGCTCTTCGAGATGATCACCGGCGAGAAGTTCGTGAGGCACGACTGAACGCCCGGGTCTGGTACTCGTCGAAGGATAGGGAGCTGCGGGAAGACTTTAAATCCGGCGGCCTCGACCTAATTGCCAGAGGGTTCAGAAGATGATCGTACGGCCCCGGCAGGCACCGATCGGCTGCCTGGCCAGGTCGCGGGCGGGATAAAGGAGTTTCGGGGATCGTATGAAGAGGATTTTATTGGTGCTGGTCTTGATCGTTGCGGTCTTTGCAGGCTGTATCGGAGAGAAGAAACCCAGCGCAGAAGAGATTATGCTGGCGACAACAGACGCGGTCAATGATCTGGACACCTACAGGTACCAGATAACGATGGACCAGGCCGTAAAGTTCAGCAACCTCACGGGGATGGGGATCGCCGAGGGTGAGAAGATGTCACTGAGCTGGGCAGGAGCCATCAACCTGACCGGCAAGAGCACGATGGAGAGCTCCACGATCACTCTAAAGAGCCTGGACGGCAACCAGAGCATCGAGGAGCAAAGAGAGACCTACCACCTGGACGATATGATATACCAGAAGCTGGGGGAGAACTGGACCAGGCTCCAGCAGCCCTATCCGGAGTACGGTGTGGAGAGGGCGAACCAGGGGAAGCACCTGGTGGAGATGCTCAGTCGGTCCGAGATGGAGGTCGTGGGATCGGATAAGGTCGATGGTGTGGATTGCTACAAGCTGGAGGTTCATCCCGACGACGATACCAGCTACGGGATCATGGTAGGTCAGATCGGGTCTGTGGACTTTCGGTTCCTGTTCATGATAAACCTCACCGAGCTCTTCATCAACGGGAGCGAGATGGACTGGTCGGTCTGGATAGCGGAGGATACCTATCTGCCGGTGAGGAGCCAGATCAACACCAAGTACATGGCGACGGCGGATATGATGGCGGTCCCGCCGGGAGATCTCGGTGACCTGAGGCTGGATTTCGAGACCGATGAGGTAAGAAGGTTCTACGATTACAACGAGTCCCTGGTGATAGCGCCGCCCGAGGAGGCTATGAACGCTCCGCTCATAGTCCCTCTGGATACGGGACCGACCGCCTGAAGAATATGGCTGAACGACGCGAGTTCTTCTTCCTAAGGGAGAAGCCTGCCCAGGCGCTGTTGGCGGTGAGAGACCTGGATCCGGCCTACGCCTCCAGGGTGGCCAAGAAGATCGACTCCACCTTCCCCCACACCACCAAGATACTCATCCAGCTCGAGGAGATGGGCCTTATAAGGTCCCGTCTCGAAGGGCGGATAAGGTATCTGGAGCTGACCGATCACGGGGAGAAGGTGGCTTCAGCTCTCGCCAACCTTATCGAGGTCCTGGCGTCTTCCGGCTGTCTCTGGGGAAGGATGGAGAGGCTGAGAAAGGCGATCGATGACGTGAAGGTCACGGGACCGGAGGCGGCGCTTTGCCTGGGGCCGTTGCGAAGAGATGCGGCCAGGCTCAAGGACGAAGAGGACGAAGATCTGCGTCGGGCTGCCGAAGAGCTGGACAGGACCATCCTGGCCATGATGGCCCGGTGAGGGGGGACGATGACCTGGGTCCGACCATCTCGGATAGACTATGACCTTCTGCTTCTTCTGCCAGCGATACTGTGAGAGATCGTTTCTGCGAGAAGAGGGATGTAGGCGAGACTCATGATACTCCTCCAACCCGTGGGAACCGTGGATCGGGATTTGATAAATACCTTGGAACAGGGGATCGCATCGATCTTCGGGGCGGCGAAGGTGATCCCTGCCACGAGGGTTCCTGCCAGCGCGTACGTCCGGGAGAGGGACCAGTTCGATGGTGAGAAGATCCTCTATGATTTCTCCCGGGAAGGCGAAGTCACCTTGGGGATCACCGAGGTCGATATATTCGTGAAGGGGCTGAACTTCGTCTTCGGCCTGGCCGATGACAGGAGGGCGCTGATATCTCTTCGGAGGTTGAGACAGGAGTTCTACGAGCTTCAGGAAGACGTCTTGTTGCTGGAGCTCAGGGCGCTCAAAGAAGTTGTTCACGAGCTCGGCCACGTCTTCGGGTTGGCGCACTGTCCTGAAAGAAGATGCGTGATGTACTTCTCCAACAGCATCCTGGACACCGACTTCAAGGACTGGAGGTACTGCAGCGGGTGCGCAGAGATCCTCAGAAGATCCGGTCAGGCGGTGCGCTTGTAGACCGGGCCGGATCTTCCGGGGTCCCGGCATCTTTGATCCCCAGATTTTCTGGAGAGGGAAAGTTTTCGTCCAGAGGGATGCATATACGAAGTACTTCAGATATACTGCCAAAATGGAATGATATGCGAAGTATTGCAGATATACCGTAGTTATCGGACATAGGTTTGGCAGAAAGAATTTGTAAACAATATGTAATCAATAAAATAGGAGGCTCAGAAAATGTTGATTTTGTTTTAGCTTTTTATATGATTCACGAAGTTCCTGACCAGAAAAAATTCTTTGAAGAAATAAAATCTATATTAAAACCAAATGGGATAGCTCTTATTGTAGAACCAAAACTATTTCACGTTTCAAAAGGGGCGTTTAAAGAAACTATAATGAAAGCTAAGGAAATCGACTTAGAACCTGTTGAAAAGCCAAGAATGTTTTTGAGCAGGGCAGTGATTTTAGAAAAGGGCTAACTTAAAATAAACTATGCTGGGATACAACGAGACTTCAATACAGTCGCAGATGTTTATGATAGTCAGGCACTAGATCCACATGTTAATAGAGAGCGGTTTAGGGCGGAATTTTGGTCTTAACCGATGACCAATGTACGACTATCTCATAGAACCGACTGTGGGAATAAAAGGATATCCCATAAACGCATCTTGAGCTGTATCAAGGACACGACATACATTATTTCGTGCTGTGGATATATATCTACGAATATATTATTGCCTATTTCACCTCCGGGACCACAGGCTACCCCAAGATGGTGAATCACGGCAATATTTATCCCCCCGACCATATACCGACCGCGAAATACCGGCAGAACGTAATCGATGACGGCCACCATCGGCGGGCAGATCAAGTTCGTCAAATTAGCATATTGATGGTGCCTGAGATGTTGTAGGGCAAGATATTTATAAAGTCTGAACCTATATATTATCAGTGGCTTCTGATCGTCAAGAGACAAAGCGAGGAACTTATGATGAGACACAAATGTGCAGTTTTGGTGGCGGTAACTATATTTCTCATTTTAGTAGCACCGCCTGTAATATCACAATATACGCCGGTGGAAAAAATACCCGATATGGACTTTGTAGCGGTTAGGACGGCGGAATCTCTGGCAGCAGCACCCACAGGACCATGTCAAGAGCTGCAGAGGTATCTGGACTGCGTCACCGGAAAGAATGTGGACATAGTATTCGTCTTCGATACCACGGGGAGCATGGGTGAAGAGATCAGCGAGATGAAGACGGTCTCCAAAAGCTTCGCCGACAAACTGGCATCTTCCGGTATAGACTATCGGCTTGGTCTGACCGAGTTCAAGGACTTTGACCTGGTGTGCGGTGGTGAGACTTGCGGTGACGATGGTAACTTCGCCTACAAAGTCTACAATGGAGGCGTTCTGACCAGCAGCTCCAGCACCTTCAAGTCCTGGATCGGCGGTTTGAGTGCAAGTGGTGGTGCAGACGAGCCCGAGTCGATCCTGGCGGCCATGAGGCACACGGTGACCGACCAGAAGTGGAGAGGCGGAGATGTGAGCAAGATAGTAGTTCTGATAACCGACGCCTATCCCCATCCCGATGGAGACTGCTGTAACAAGGAGGGGAACACCCTGGGCGGGGTGATATCCGCACTGACCGCGAATGGGATAACGGTCTACGTGATCGGTCCTGACAAAGACTCGGTAATAAAGATGGCCTTCGATACCGGTGGCAAGTTCTACCTGATCAGGTCGGGGGCCACCCTGGAGCCCATACTGGACGATATCGCCGGAGTGCTCTCCTGCAACTTTGATGTCGTGGGCGATGCCACCTGTGATGACGACAGGCTGGAGGTCTGCGTGCAGTTGAAGGGCAGAGACAGGATGCTCATACCCTATCGACCTGGTTACACCGACGCCTGGATGTTCGTGGCATGTCACGAGGGGATAAGCCACCGGTACGATCTGGTGTACGACGTGGGCAAGAAGGCCTACTGCGCCATCGTTGATCCTGTCTGCGCGGGCGATGCTGGTGTCATCGAGGTGACGGTCTACGGACGGATCTGCAGCTGGAGCACTGTGAAGGTATTCACGACAGAATGTGGCTTTGGCCCCCTCTGTCCGGAACCATGTCTGACGGTCGAGGTTCTGACAGACCAGAACGTGTACAACGAGGGCGACACGGTCGTTTACCGGGTGCTGGTGACCAACAACCAGGACGATGTGGGGCGCATAGCCATATCCTACGGTTATGTCGATCCCACACCCAAGACGCATATCATCGGGACCTTCGTGCCGGACATCTATCCGGGCGATACGTACGTCTCGTTGCCTGCGGACTTCAAGGTCTCAGACGAGTTCTACAGTGGTAAGTACGTCTTCTTCGCCACGGCGACCGATGTACACAACCCCGAATGCACGGTGAGCGCTGCCAAGCAGTTCTGGATAGGCAGAGGCGATATGGGCGAAGAACTGAGATACTTATTTGAAGAGGATATGCAGATATCGGTAATAGAATAAGCCGACGGAACCTGGTCGGCTTTCCGCCTTTTTTTTTCTAACCTACCCCAACGGTAAAAACCCCCTCCAGAACGCTTAATGGCCCCTTCTGGGGTAGACATCTCCGGTGAGTCTACATCTGCCAGCCGGATTCTTTCGATGGTGCTCTATCTGGACATCGAAGGTGTCGCCGTCTACAACGTAGGTTACAATACCGCTGGCTTCATCGGATGCTGATAAAGCAACAAGCAGCGCAAGGATTGACAGCAACAAAAGCCATGGCTTCAGCCTCGCTCCTCCCGTACATCACATTCAGCATGCTGCCGAGCAGAATCACCAGGAAGCCTGACTATATGGACACGCTCAAGATCCTGAAAGAGCACGAGAAGGAGATAAAGAGGCGATTCAGCGTCCGGAAGATAGGGATCTTTGGCTCCCATGTCCGGGGCGAGGAGAAGGAGACCAGCGACGTCGACGTCCTCGTGGAGTTCGAGGATCCTACCGTCAGAAACTTCATGGGCCTGGTCTTCTTCCTCGAAGAACTATTCGGGAGGGATGTGGACCTCGTGACCACCAGAGGACGTCTCTCCAGATGATATCCTGGTGTTGAAAGGCTCAAAGAAGTGCGCCAGCCGTCAATTCCTATTCCGGACCCCCTCCTAAAAATGGCAATAATTTCCGCCCAGAGTGTTCCCTGGCGAACCAGGGTCATTATAGTCATGAACCTTAGACTTGATACTTAATGGAGCATCTCAAAGAAGTTATATGCACGTTCCGCCAAGAAAATGTGCGCTTACGCTCACATTTACTTGTGCACATAAAGTTATACTTTATGTACAAAAACAAAAAGAGCAAGATCGTGGTCGAGCGTGGCTAGATCGTCAAAATCGGAGGGTAAAACCGCGAATGAACGCGAATGAACGCGAATGAACGCGAATGAACGCGAATTAAAAGAAAATATTAGCGTTCATTAGCGTTCATTAGCGGTTGAAATAAGGAGTGAGTATGTGTTTAGCGCCCTCAGAATCACTCGCTTGATAATGGTTTATCACAACGAAGTCATCTGCTACAAGGCCAGCGTTTTCTTGGGCTGGGATCGTCTTGCG
>JAUWQF010000145.1 GCA_030611205.1 Methanothrix sp. | reverse complement strand
GGGATCCACTTCCAACTCCCGGCACAGCATTTCCCTTGCCCTACGCAGGTCCACCTCGGCGTTTTCAACCTGTGCAGCGAGACGCCGAAACTTCTCGGGCAATCGCACCCTGGCCTCACGAATTGTATCTGCCTCCATCATCCTCCGGATCCGCTCAGCCCGTCCGAGTGGTGTGAACCCATCAGGATGAATCTTCAGCAGGAGGGAGAAGACGATTTCCGGAAGCCCCTCTGGATCCTTGAGAACCTTCGGCGCCTTCACGGTGTGCCAGCCGTTCTCTCCCCTGATCGTCAACCCCATGCCCTCTGGGATGTTCTCTTTCTTCAGGACCCCTTTAGGAGCCGCGAAATAGAGCCTGTGGCAGTAGGGGAGATACCTTCGGTACTTTCCGGTCTGGGTGTCTCCGTGGAAGTCCTGGTGGGAGACCTTCACCTCGTAAACCACTGGGTTGGGGTGAGCCCAGGATGGCTTCATGGCGAATACGTCCATCTGGCCGCTGTGGTCACCCGGTCCGATGGAGAGCCGCTCAGCTACGATCTCACCAACAGATCTCCTTACTTCAGCCAAATCATGCTGGAGGCTCTCGTGAGTCCATTTCATCTCAACGCTCTCCTGGCCAACCTGAAGTCTTCGAGTGTTAGGTGGCCACAGTCGGTGCCGAGCGGCTTGCCAACGAAGAACCAGACGCACTCTCCATCTTCTCCAGACGGGATTTCGACGTTCGCGAACGGGCGCAGGGCCTCCCTGGGTGTCGGGGGACGAGCCGGCAGTTTCACCTTCGTCTTATTCTTCGTTCGCCTACGATTCATCGGCCACCAGCCTCGCCTTTGTACTGTTCGTACACAAGTCCGTATCTTGGATCGAAGTCGAAGTACACCACCGGTCCCTCTCCGCCGGTCCTGCGTTTCTCGATCTTCACCCACATGTGCTCATCGTCGAGTTTCCGATCGTCCAACATGTCGTCCGGGGGGCAAATCTCAGGGAAGCCATCGTCTCTGTGCTTTCCTTTCGGAGTGCCCCACTCGGTCTTCATCCCGTCCTTGTAGACTTTTACGCCGAATCTGCCCGGGGAAAAGTGCATGTCGAGTTCATTCCAGATCGAGGAATGGCCTCGGATCTGGTGTCCCATCACGAACCCGTAGGGCTCCTTGCCGATCTCTGGTTTTCTCGGCTGGAACAGGAGGATCCAGATGATCCCTCCATCGGTGTCGGCCTTACCCATATTTCTCAGGGCCTTGACCGCGGGGCCGACCATCTTATCTGCGTCCTCCCCTCCGTAGTCTAGCCGGTGCATGTGATCTACGAAAACGATTACCGGCCGGCCCTTCCACTTCTGTCGCAGAATCTTCGTCGAGGTGATAATCTGCGATGGCGAAATGTCTGACGTCGGTATCACCTGCCAGTTTTCTCCCAGGTCCCTGGCTTTCTTCAGGCCGGCCAGGTACCGCTCGAGCTCGCCGGCCTCGGCATCCTTCCACAGCCTTTTCTCAACTCGTTTCTGGCTTACCCGGTTCTTCGCGGCCACCCCTCTTTCCACCCACTGGACCCCCATTTCAGTTGAGAACCCGATGCACGGCTGGTTCCTACCAACGAAATCCCAGAACATATTTGCCGCCCACGAGCTTTTCCCGGAATTACTATAGCCCGTGATTCCGATGACGTCCCCGGGGAGCGCAGGTCCAGCATGCCTCTCTAACAGAGGGAGGGGGAAGGGGACCCCGGCCAAACTCTCATTATGCGTTCTCTCCTCTAGTTCGTCGATGATCTCGTCCGGCGTTCGCAGGCTATCCCCCCCGAAAACTCCACCTTCGGAGTAGAGACTCATCATCTTCATGGCCAGGTGCTCTGCCCCGGCCTGCCCACCGTTCTTCTGACCTTCCTCCCTGAAATAGTCGGTCGCCTTGTTCAGGATCAACCTGGCCTGGCCTTGGCGGTACGTGTTCTGAATCGCTTTCGCACGCGGAATCAGGTCGGACGAGAATCCGCCATGGGAAATGATGTCTCCCAGGGCCACTGTTTCTTCCTGAACGTCTCTCCGCAGCACCTCAGCCTGGACCTCAAGTGGATCCAGTGTCTGGCCGGCGGCAAACCTGGTCCGGACCACCTCGTAGATTCCGGTCGTCCCAGGGAAGGTGAGCATTTCTGGGCCAATTTCCTTGGCCGCCTGCCAGGCTAGCTTAGATTCCGCCTCCTGCCTTTTCTTGTCTGTGCCTTCCTGGTTTTGGTGGGCTGATTTGAGGAACGCGGCGATGAATTCAATTTCTGTTGCATAACGGATATCGCCTTCATTCTGCGCGACACCGTCATTCACATCGGTCATGGCGACCCCTTCTCGTCACCTAATTTGAACGTTTCTGGTTCTCCATCCTTCGGTTCACGTCTGGCGAACGTAAAGCTGTCGAGGTCCCCGCCATCTGGGACCTTCGGCTTTCCCTTGAATCCGCCGGCACCCAGCTCGTCGTCTTCCTCGTCGATCTTTGCCGCCTTCCTCAGCCAATTTCGGATTGCGCGATCTGGCCGCTTGGGCTTCGCGCCCTTCCCCTGGTGCCACTCGATACACTCTCGGATGTGGAGGGGTAGGTCCAGCTTTGCGTAGCGGGAATCCTGCAGGAGCCTCTGGGCCCACTCTGTCGGGGTTTCTTGGATAGACCAGGTCGATCCGGTGCCATCGAGGAAAGCCTGTACCTCAGTTTCAACAAGGGAAGCTCGGACCCCTCCGTCAGGAGGGTTTTTCTCTTTCTCTTTCTCTTTCTCTTTCTCTTTCTCTTCTCCTTGAACTTCACCTTCTACTTCACCTTCACCTTCTTCTTCTGTCTGCCCTGAGTCCGGCCTGAGTCCGGTATTAGGCCGCCCTGAGTCTGGCCTGAGTTCGGTGTTAGGTTGGCCTGAGTCACCGACCTGTTCCTTATCAAGCTGGGAGACCAGTCCAGACGTTGTTTTCGGCGGTTTCCCGTGACCCACCTCCACGATCCATTCGACCACAGTTTCAGCATCTTCTGGGCTGCGATAGTCAATATGTTTTTTGTTTTTCCAGAGGTTACACGCTCTACAGAGCGGTTGCAGGTTCCTGAGATCGTGTTCGCCGCCAATCGTAAATGGCTTTATGTGGTCGGGCGAGAGTTGTACGGTTGGCTCCTTCTTCCCGCACCGTAAGCACCTGTGGCCGTATGCCTCCTTCATCAGGGCCCACAACCGCGACTCGACGGGTATGATGGATCCATCCTCGAGCCACGTTGGCTGGGGCACCTCTGCCTTCTCGCGATCTTTTCTAAGGTTTGGCTGGTGGGTGTGGAACGCTGGGAAATTCAAGTACGGCATCCCCTCGGCTTCGTATTTTATCGCCAGGTCACACGCCACCATCGCATCCACCATGATCTCGCAGTCCTTGTGGGTGACCTCTCTGTCCCTGGGCATAATGTTACCCTTTAACCAATACCCATCAGCTCGGACATTTCCGTTCACATCCAACCACGCCAACAGTCGATGATGGAGAACGGCCACCCAGGGCGACTCGCACTTATCGATTGCCTTCCGGATCGCTTCATCGCTCGAAGTTGTTCGACTGATCATCCGACCTCTAGCCATAGGCCGGGTCCTTGAGTTTCATCGTTTTACCCTCCCTGTCGGGGGGTCCAGATAATGCGTCTAACCCATTACCCTGATTCAACTTAGGCTACCTATCCTCATGTGGCAAGTACGGTCACTCCTCACTCAACAGGTCCTTGAGCCGCACCTGGACTACATCATCCACTAGGTCTGGCTGGCACCCATACATTGCGGCCAGGAGCTCACGCGACTCATCCCTCCCGACCTCTATTTCAGCAATTACTTTCGCGATCGCGGCCCTGAGTGACTTCTGATCGATCAGCGGAGAAACGGCCGACAAAGATATGATCCCGATGGGAACAACAACACACCTGCACCTGCAGTTGTTGAGGTGCATGATCTCGTAGAAGTAGGGCGGGTACCTCACAGCCGGGGTCCACTCCGGGAGCCAGAGCTCGTCCTCTTCCTCTCTACTATGGAATGTCATCCGTGATCCCCACTTTTCTGATGTACCGGCACGGCCCCAATTCCGTCAAGAACCATGGAACAGGACGGCTTGCGGGGTAGATCGGCCCTGACCACCAACAGGGGCCCACCAGGTAAGCGTCTGTAGCCCTGGAGCTCTCCTCGATCGACCATCTTCCGGAGCCCACGTGCTGTGAATCCGGTTTCTGTAGCAGCCTGGGTGATCGTGAGCAACTCGACCAAGTGACCGAGGATGGCCTCTTCGGCCACGCCAGCAGCATCTCGGTAAATCTCGGCCGCAAACGCCCGGCCGGTCCTCTCCGCACCGGCCGCGATGTGCCGCAGCTTCGCCGGCAAATCTACGATCGGGTTAGATGTGGGCTCAAAGGCCTTTTCCACCACGGTACCCTCGTCATCGGATATAGCGAGAGCTCGCATCTCAGCCAAACTGTGCCGCCCTGGCCGGTAGGTGAAATTACTCATACCTTCCTCGTGACTGCTTGGTGGTTGTCCGTATCCACGTAGAAGATCACATCGGCCAGGTTCTGAGCGAATTCCGTATGGGTGATTAGGAGCACCTGCTCGAACCGGCTACTGCTCAGAGTGTGGAGGGCCCCCATGACCAATCTCGACCTCTCAGCCCACAGGGATGCCAGGACTTCGTCTAACCCCAGGGTTTCCATCGGCATCCCGCTCCGTCTTGCGATGAGCTCAGAGACTGCGATCCTCACCGCGAGGTTGGCAATGGCTTCCTCACCACCGCTGGGGGTCAGGTATTCCT
>JAUWQF010000106.1 GCA_030611205.1 Methanothrix sp. | reverse complement strand
GGTCACGGTCGAGGTCGTTGACGTGAACACCGCGCCTGTAGCCGATGCCGGTCCTGATATTTAGTCCTGAACGCTAAGTTTGACACTTATCCGATCTAACTTGACAATGTCACATGGGGCCCCAATTGAGGCTACCGGTGTGTTATATATTTTGTAAATATAATGGCGTGTACGTTCTTAGTCGTCATGCATCTATTGATTAAAACCATTATCAAGCGATTGATTCTGAGGGAGCTAAACACATACAATCTCCTTATTTCAACCACGAATGAACGCTAATGAACGCTAATATTTTCTTTTAATTCGCGTTAATTCGCGTTAATTCGCGGTTTTACCCTCCGATTTTGACGATCTGGCTGCGCTCGACCACGATCTTGCTCTTTTTGTTCGCGGAACATGCAGATGACTTCTTTGAGATGCTCCATTAAGTATCAAGACTAAGGTCCATGACTATTATCATTGAGGAAGGGGACGTCGTCGGCCTGAACGGCAGCGGTTCTCAGAACCTTCGTCGGGGTCTTTTCTTGGAGAACTTTTGGGATCCCATATCTCTGGCCACGCTCATCGCGACCACCCTTTCTATCCTATCGTCCCGTTCTTTCCTGCTCTTGACGGCCCACTTGACCACCACGTAGTTGGCGATGAGAAAGAGCGGAACCATCAAGATGCCGATGACCAGGACATGCCAGACCTCCATGCGGTATAGATCGCACCGCCGGTATAATAAACTCACCGGAACTTCTTCAGCATCCGACGGTAGAACTCTTGATCTTCGCCGGTGGTGCTCCTTACCAGGCGGTCGATTATCAGCTCTGGGGTGCTTCTTGCCCGGTGGTTGTAACGGGGGTTCCGGTTCACTATGAGGTTGTTCTCCGAGTCCAGTCCCTCGGCCTCGATCCCGTCGATCCTGATCGGGGTTGCCACGTACCGCTCCACGTCCTCTGACAGATGGCTCACGAAGATCGCCACCGACCCAGACTCTCTCCGACCCAGCTCGTCCAGCAGCGAGGCTATGATCTTGGCCGAGGCCCCAGGTTCGGTTATGGCTTCCAGCTCGTCCGCCAAGACCAGCTTTCTCCTTTCGTTGGCCACCACCGAAAACTTGCAGATGGTGGCTTCGAAGGCTCCCGCGCCGAGGGTGCCCCTGCTTTTCCCGAAGTAGTAGAGTTCCTGGAAGAAAGAGAGTCTACAAGAAGCGGCAGGCACGGGCATCCCCATGTGGGCGAGGATCACCATCTGGGCCACCAGCTCAAGGGTCGACGTTTTTCCTCCGGAGTTGACCCCGCTCAGGAGGACCACCCTCTCCCGGTGATCCACCATGCCGCAGTCGCCTACGGAGTAGCTCACCGGTTCCGGATCTTCCAGGAAGAGGTTCCGCCCTTGTTCGAAGCCGATGCAGGGCTCTTCTACGAATTGGGGCATCTTCAAGCCCTCCCGGAGGGCGAACCGACCCAGGCTGTAGTAGACGTCGAACTCCAGCAGGGTGCTCACCATCTCCTGGACATCATCCCATCTATCGGCCAGCTCTCTGGCCAGGTCCCTCCTGGCCTCCAGCTTCCTAGTCTCCAGCCTCCTGCGCAGAGCCTGCCCGAACCTGATCAGGGCCGGTCTGTCCGCATCGAAGGGGTACTCGATCTCCGAGGGAAAAATCTCCTCCAGATGAGCCCTCTCCATGCCTTTCAGGTCCAGACCGGAGGCGACCCTCTCCACGGCGGTCTTCAGCACCTCTTGGAACGTATTCCTCATCCTGGCCTCCAAGAGATCTTTCACATCGCCTCCCAGGGCCTGGAGCAGATCTGTCCCATCGAGGGTCACGGAAGAGGCCTCCACCCGTCGTTTCAGCTCGTCGTTGGCCCAGCTCACCCCTTCGTCGATCCGGCTGTTCAGATTTCTCAACAGACGTTCCAGCCGCAAGGATTCCTCATCGTCTTCCTCTTTGATCCCGTCTATCAGCCGCTTTAGATCCTCTATCGAGAAGGACCGCACGCCGGAACGGTCCAGCATCCTGGCGGCTTCAAGAGCCGCCTCCAGAACATCCAGGTTCTCGACATAGCGGCCCAGAACGGCCTCGGGCAGGAGGTACCAGTCCTCCTGAGACTCTGCCTCCTCCACATCATCCATGGAGAAGTGGTCCAGATCACGACATAGAGACGTGACCCGATCGTAACCGTCCGCGAGGTCTCTCAGCTCGCGAACGTTCTCCACAAGCTGGAGGTCTATCAGCTGCCCCAGACCTCGGGCCCTCAGCTCTTCGAAGTCCTGGGCGGAGTCCACCACCAGAACCCGGTTCCTGACCCGCGTGGGCGGCTTTGCCCGGAGGGGTCTAACCCTGGTGAGGAGATCGCCCAGGCCGCTATCCTCCAGGGCGGCAGCAGACTCTATCGCCGAGTGAGACAGGGCCCTGTTCTCCTCGACCAAATCCCTACAGGACGATGGGAATAGGGTCCCTATCTTGAGCCGGGCATAATCTGTATGGGCGCACCCGGCCATCTGCTCTACCAGGGCCCGGTAGATCCGTACCGCCTCTTCCGTGACCAGGAAGTCTGCAGGGGTCACCCCGTACTTGAGGCCTCTGGCCCTCTGAGCCAGGGAGACGGCCTGGCGCTCGCTCATCTTCTCCACGGAGAGGAGGCCTGCGACATCTCCCCCCAAGATGGCATCGAGAGCCTCTTCTTCGTCGCCGTAGCGTTCCACCAGCCGGTCTCTCAGCCGGACGCCCACACCGGGGATCTCCATCAGCTTCAAAACAACCAGGAGGTTCATGCCAAAGTAATATAGACGTTCCGCCTATCCGGAAGAAATGTTGATATCTGACCAGCCCCAAGGAAGAAAGGTGCTGATCCACGATATATTGAAGGTAGAAGAAGACCTGCCGGTCTTCCTGGCAGAGGAGTCTCTGGCAGATCTGATCATCCTCCCCGTGACCTCGGAGATCCTGGACTCCGGGATAGAGTTCGGCGAATCGATCGAGGTTTGGTGCGGATCGCTACTGGGCGTCGCCCTCCGACTGAGCCAGCCCGCAGACCTCTGGTTGCTTCTTACGGACCACTACTCAAGAAGCAAGATCCTGCAGGACCTCGCCGGGGGTCTGGCCCCGGTCCAGGTCAAGACCACGGAAGAAAGATACAGGGAGGCTCTGGTGGAGTACTTCTCCATATCTCTGAAAGAGGAGCTCTTCTGCGAAGACTGTCCCGTGGTCAGCCCGCCCCTCTACGTTCCGGAGAGGATAGATCGGCTGGAGGAGTTTCTCGGACCGATCCTTCCCGGCGGAGAGATGATCGAGGTCTGCTGCGGGAGCGGGATGGCCACCCAGTCGCTCCACAGGCTGGGGTACGATCCCTGGACCGAAGACGCCGACAGCTGTGAGATCTGTCAGGCTCTGAAGTCGGAATATCTCAACCCCAAAAGGTCGATGGTCCTGGACGCTCGGTTGCTGGACCGCTTCTTCCCTCCCCGGTCCTTCGAGGTCGTGGTAGGGTTCATGGTGGGCCTGATAGACGACGTAAACTGGCATATGTGGAAAGATGTCGTCTTGCGGTCTTCGGGACTGGCCGGCAAGATGGTGCTCTACACCATGTATACCGAGAAAGAAGCGAGACGGGTTGCCGACGTTCTGGAGCTTGCCGGTTGGGACGGCGAGATAATCGATAACTGCGATCGTCTGGGGATCTATGATCAATGGGCCTATCTGGCCACGAGATGACGGAAAGATTAATACGATCTCGGTACCAAAGTAAATTGGGGTGATGCTTGTGCCTAAGTTCAAGAAGCGGAGCGTCGAGAGAAAGGGTGACAAGAAGCTGGAGAATCTGGAGAAGAAGCTGATAAAGAGCAACCTGGAAGACCTAGCAGCTGGCACAGGCGGTGAGATTGAAGATTGATCGCTCTCACCGTGAAGATCACCGCAGAGGGACGCCTCTCTGAGAGGCTCGTCGAGGTCGAGGAGGGCCTGGCGTATGAAGATCTGCTCGATATTTTGAACATAAACCCGGAGACCGTAGTGATCCTGAAGGACGGCAATCCCGTTCCCGTCGATGATGTGCTCGAGGCGGGGGGTGTGGAGGTCATCAGGGTCGTCTCCTCCGGATAGAGGACTTGGCCCCGGTGCTGAGGCCTCCTGTTCGGCATCTCTAGTTTTTATATTATCCTGTCGCGATCCTATATAGCGACCCTTTCTTCTCCGCCTTTCCCAGTGCAGATAGGTCTTCTAAGGCCCCCTCGAGTTCGGTTACGTCCACCACGATCAAATACCTCCTGGCCAGCTCTGCGCCCACCGCTTCCAGAGAGACCAGATCTTCAGACAGGACCTTTTCCACGAACCCCACCAGATCCTCGTGGACCGCCCAGGGGTAGATGATCCACTTCCATTGAGTTATCTTTTCGGCGTAGTAATCGGGCTCGAAGGAAGAGGTGGTCTTGTGCTGGAGGACCCCGGTCTTGATCTCTTGGGGTGCGAACCCCTCTACGTAACTCACCGCGATCTGGAGGGTATCGCCGGTATCGGTAACGTCGTCCACTATCAGTACCTTCTGTCCTCGTACGTCCGCAGCCAGGGGAAAGCGGACCTGTGCTTTGTCTTTCTTCTGGGCGGCGATCCCCCAGTGTTCCACCTTCATGCTGGTGAGAAGGTTGTGGAGGAGGAAGTCGCAGACCACCCGGGCAGGGACGTAGCCACCCCGGCCGATGGCGATCACCAGGTCGGGCCGGTAGCCGGAGGACTTTATATTATCTGCCAGGTCCCTTGCCAGTCGGTAGGACCGATCCCAGGAGACCAGATCACATGGGAGGGAATCGTCGTTCATGACCATCGGTATGGTCTCTTTAGTTTAAATGTTCTTAGGGGAGCAAGATGCGGATTGCGAATGAGAAGGTAGATATACCACCGTCTGCATCGGCCACAGTTATGACGACGAAGCTGGATCCCTGGGGCACAGTCTCGATCGAAGATTACTCGAAGCTCTTCGAGGAGTTCGGGATATCGAGCTTCGACGCTATCCTGCCTCAGATAGACGATCCGCATACTTACATGAAGCGTCACATAATATTCGGTCATCGTGATTACCAACCCGTCCTCGATGCCATGAAAGAGGGCAAACCCTTCTCGGTGATGAGCGGCTTCATGCCCAGCGGCAGGGTGCACCTGGGCGGCAAGATGGTGATGGAGGAGATAATCTGGCACCAGGAACACGGAGCCGACGCCTTCGTGGCCATCGCCGACATGGAGGCTCATTCGGTCAGAGGGATAAGCTGGGATAAGTGCAGAAAGATGGGGATAGAGGAGTACGTCCTCAGCCTCATCGCCCTGGGGTTCGAGCCTTCGGGCCACATATACTTCCAGTCCCAGAGCAGCACCGTGCGGGACCTGGCTTTCGAGCTGGCCGGATCCGCGCACTTCTCCGAGCTGAGCGCCATCTATGGGTTCTCGGGAGAGACCAGCGTAGCTCACATGGTAAGCGTGATTATGCAGAGTGCCGATATCCTCCACCCCCAGCTGAAGGAGAACGGCGGGCCCAAGCCGGTGGTGATACCCGTGGGTTCCGACCAGGACGCTCACATCAGGCTGACCCGGGACCTGGCCCGCAGGATGAGAAAATTTCTGGTGGAGGACCGAAGTGAGTACGTCAGCGTGAGGGGGAAGGCGGCCGGTCCTGATATGATCGAGGCTGCCGCCGATTACCTCTTGGAGAATGGGTGCCACCGGCTGAAGCGGTACGAGGAGCACATCGACGTCTACGATGCCGTCGGCGCCCAGGATATCGAAGAGCTGGTGAGAAGGTTCGAGGTCGAGGTGGGTGGTTACGGGTTCGTGCCTCCGGCTTCTCTATACCACCGGTTCATGACCGGTCTTGCCGGTGGAAAGATGTCTTCTTCCAAGCCGGAGAGCCATATCGCCCTCACCGAGGACCCGGAGGAGGCGGCCAAGAAGGTGATGAAGGCTATCACCGGTGGCAGACAGAGCCTGGCAGAGCAGAAGAAGCTGGGTGGCGAGCCTGACGGGTGTTCCGTCTACGAGCTCATGTTCTTCCACCTATCCGATGATGAGGAAGAGCTCCAGGAGATCTACGAAGAGTGCAGGAACGGGACACGGATGTGCGGGACCTGCAAGAAGGTGGCCGCGGAGAGGATCAAGAGGTTCCTCGAAGAGCACCAGCGAGGGCGCGAGGCTGCGAGGGAGCGGCTGGGAGAGTACGGGCTGTAGGGCCATCTCCCGTCCTATTTTGCGGCGGCTTTTACCGCACCTGTTTTAATTGTATATAATGCATAACATTATATGCCCTGGGTAGACCCGATCGGATGGCTGATTTACTCGGTCGGGTCGACGTGTATTGAGGCCCCATCATCTTTTGCGGATTTTAGAAATAGCCTGGCGGCCGATCGTGGGCCAAAAGACTTGGTAGATAAAATTTATATATTATGTGGAACAACTTAGTTAAATGATGCAAGTCTCGTTGTATAATTGGATGAAACATGGGAGGAAAAAATACAAAGGTGAGTCAACATGAGAACTATATTTACAGAAATAGGTAGAAAAGCGTTTCTGTTCACGGCGACCATCCTCCTGCTGAGCTTGGTCACCTCGATAGTCGGTGCTGCTGAAACACAGGATTCCATCAACGAAACACTGGAGAGTATCAACGAAACTCTGGTGAATATCAACGAAAAACTTACCAAAAAACCATTGCAACCGGACGACTGGAAAGTCTTGTGTATTCTTGTCGGGGTCGTAGTCGGCACTTTTGCTGCGCTGATTCTTATCGGCTACAAGAACGATAAAGCGCTGAACAAGGGCGAGATGAGAAGGGCCATCGCAGGATCCTTCGTGGTGGGGTTTACGGTACTGGTGATCTTATCGGCATGGTACGAATTTGAGAGCAACAACCTCGTCACTGCGTACATCCAGCTAGCGGGTGTCGTTATCGGGTTTTATTTCGGATCCAAGACCGCATTGGAGAAACCGCCTGAAGGCGCCAGTGGCAAACCACCAGAAGCACCACCAGAAGTACCACCAGAAGTACTACCAGAAGCACCGCCAGAAGCAGAAGAAGGTGCCGAGAAATAAAGGTGGGCGGGTAATTGACGCCCGCCGCCGATCTCTGGATCTCTTTCGCCCAGGGTTTCTGCCCGCCGATCATCATCTGTTGAGCCGTTCCACATATCGCAATCAGGCGCTGGTATGAAACATCAACAGAATCCTGGATCACAGCCCGGAGTTAAGGTTTGTGTATAACTTTATTAAGCAACAAGCAAATCCACCATTCGGTCGGATTTACTTGAGCACATAAAGTTGTGCGCCGAGCTAAGCTTGTAATGTCCAGCTGGTGAAAATCCAGCTTGAGGAAAGGCTAGCCACCACCTCAGAACTGAACCTTGCACCCAGTCCGGTAACGGGCTGTTGT
>JAUWQF010000169.1 GCA_030611205.1 Methanothrix sp. | reverse complement strand
CTTATTGCGTTGTGCTCGATCCTGTGATTTCTGGTCTGGGAAGAAAGCGTAGTCTGGGAACTCCTTGGCCAGAGTGATTCCCTGAACTTCATAATTAGGTAAAATTCCTTTGAAGATCTCTCTGAAGAACCGATCCTCAAGTTGCGATTCGTTTAAGTTCCTCACCAGGTCGATCTCCCGGTCGTAAATCTTCCGGATCTCCTGGAAGGCTGATTCAGGATCTTGCTTTCTCCCTTCCAGTGGTGAATTGATCTGATTCTCCAGATAATAATTGGAAAATAGGTGCTTGTTGTTCACAGACTGGGATGAGTTTTGGGCCAAGGTATCACCACATCCCCTAAAGAGCTGCTGGCCATTGATAAAACTATTGAATCATCCTCGAATTATGGCTGATATCAGCCAACGAGAGAAACGTCTACCTCTCGGCCTACCTGCCGACGGCCACGCCATAGAGATACTGCTCACCCACAAGCCAGTTGCCGATCCCAATCAGGGAGGGATGCCCATCAACCGCCTCCATTACAATGCCACCCACCCGAGCAGGGAAAAATCACTTAATCTGTGAAGTATAATAGCATAACCTAGCATGAGAAAGATCGAGTACTGCCCCATAAGCATGAAAGAGCTGCTGGTCAGGATGAAGGACACCAGCGAACTCATGATGGACCTGGGATATTCATCCGTCCTCTACGACGACGAGGACCTGGCCATGGAGGTCCATCACCTGGAGGAGAAGATGGACATCTACGACTACCACGTCCAGATCTCCGCCATGCTGGCAGCCAGGACCGTGGAAGAGGCCGAGGCGCTCTCCGGTATCCTCCAGATAGCCTCGGCCGCTGAGATAATCTCGAACGCGGCAGGAGACATAGCAAGCATCCTCCTCCTCAAGATGGGCATCCCCTACGAGCTGAAGAAAGACCTGCGCCTGGCCGACGAGACCGTAGCGCGAGCGGTGGTGGGAGCAGAAACATCGATTCTAGGCCGCAGCCTCGAGGATATCAGGTTCGAGACCGAGGCAGGCATGAGCGTTATCGCCATCAGGCGCGGTATGAGCTGGATCTACGACCCCGAGCCTGAGACGGTGATCAAGAGCGGCGACATACTCTTCGCGCGGGGTCATGACGAGGGCGTACCCCTCTTCATGGAAATAGCCACCGGGAAACCTTTCGTCTACAAGGTCTATCCGGAGACCGGGATCTCCCAGCTCGAACGGGCGGTGGACATAATCGTGGAGATGAAGAACATGTCCGAGCTGGCCGTCGGCCTCGCCTACACCGCGGTCCTCTTCGAGAACAAAGAGATGGCCATCGAGGTGGAAGAGATAGAACAGCAGATGGACGAGATGAAATACGACCTCCAGCGCTGGGTTCTCCGTGCGGCAAAGCACGTCGACGACATAGAAAACCTCCGGGGACTTCTTCATCTGGCGGTCTCAACAGAGATCATAAGCGATGCCGCCCTGAAGATCGCCAACGTGGTCCTTCATGACATCGAGCCTCATCCCATCCTGGCCATGGCCATAAGGGAGTCTGACGAGGTGATAACCCGGGCGGAGATTCGGCCGGGAGCCATGATGGACGGGAAGACGCTAGGAGCGCTGGAACTGGAGACGGACACCGGCATGTACGTCCTGGCCATCAAGAGGGCCGACCGCTGGACCTACAACCCCCGGTCGAAGGTGACCCTGGGGGCGGGCGATACGATCTTCGCCCGGGGGACGAAGAGCGGGGAGGAGAAGCTCCTCCGGATGTGCGAGGCCCGCTCTTAAAGAGGATCATCTTCTGCTGCGTATCCTCCGGTGCAGGATAAACGTCGAGGTGACGAAGTAGCTCAGGGCGAAGATTATAGCCGCCAACAGAGTTTCGAATATGTTGAAGTTGTCGATGTGGACCATGTACACCGAGTAGACGGCAAGGAAGATAGCCCCTGCCACCACCGTCTGTTGCAGAACGCCGTACCTTTTGAAGCTCGCAAGCAGTTTCATGTTCGGGCCTCATCGACCTAAAGGTACTTCACTTCTTCGTCTTCGTATAACTTCTCCTCCATCAGATCTTTCCCGGTCCTGCTCATATAGAGCCTCACCCACCACACCGCGGAGAGAGGGGCAAGGACCGCTATGCTGATCACGGCTTGCAGTACCGACCAGATCGCGGCCGCCAGCTCATATCCCGAGAAGACCGTGCCCCCAACGCCAAGCGCCATCGATATGGCCAAGACGATCAGCCAGACCAGAAACACGTCCATGACGTTCGATCTGAAGAAGCGTACCCCCGCCTTGATAGCCGCCACGGGTCCAAGACCATCGACCACCAGGGCATAGGGCACCAGGGCCAGAGCCAGCGAGATTAGCAGACCGTAGATGACGAGCAAGACGATCCATATAATCATCGAACCCATCTGAGGAGCGCCTCCCTGGATCCCTTCCATCACCACGGATAGGAAGGGAAGAGACAGTATCACGAACCCCACAACCGCTATAATCCCCGTCAGGATATGAGCGAAGAAGAGGCTCAGGTAATTGTCTTTTCCCGCAGCCCACATGGCCTTCAATGTGGTCGTTCTTCTCGCCGTAGCCTCTCTGGCCATGCCTATGGCACCGGCGGTGAAAAACGCGTTCACCAGCGCCGCCACCAGCACAAAGATGATCAAAACCGCCGCCAGCTGACCGAGAGAGCCTTCGATCGCGCTTCCAATCACGGCCGCGATCTCATCGACGTTCTCGATATCCTGCGGCGAGGAGGCCAGATCGGATAACGTGGGTGCGATCGGCAACAATACCGCGAGAAACGCTACAGATATCAGCAGGCCGATGACCACGACGTTAAGCACGAAGGGGATGGCCAGGTTGAGGTTGCGCTTCCAGGTATCGAACCACTTGCCGATCAGGGCCCCAATGTCTTCATACATACAATGTCCTCTATACTCAAACGGTTATATATCTTTCCGACTGACGCGGCCGTCGATCCTCTGCCCCATCGTTTTTTTTGATAGAACATAAAGTATGTCGAGTAGAACTCATAGCCACCCCTTTTTGGAGTAATAGCTCCGGGGTTACTATGAGCCCCCTCACAGAACCGGACTTGAGGTTTTCCCTCATCCGGCTCTTCAGG
>JAUWQF010000133.1 GCA_030611205.1 Methanothrix sp. | reverse complement strand
ATTTAAATTCTCGGATGATGATATGGCGCAACTAGAAATACAACCGCATTCATTGCATCCTAATTGGAATTATTCAGTATTGCCGAGAGATGCACATACGAAGGGAGCTAAAATTCGATAAGTTATTTATCGGCAAGCCCTTAGATATTCGTAGATTGAACTGATCTGGTCTATCGTGCGATCTCCGGGGTACTTGGCTGCGACTACGACACCCTTATCCCGGGTAACGGGGTTATCGACGTCGATCCCCTCGTTTATCTCCTTCTTGATATCGCCGATCGTCCTGGATCTGCCCACATCGCCCGTCGTATCGGACCCACTGGTGGTCGTAAACTCGATGATATCAGATTCATCACACTCGGATAGCCTAGTGTCATCCAGTGGCTGGAGACCGTCATCCCCAAAGACGTAGGGAATATCGGCGCAGAGCGCGGAACCCGTACAGAGGATCAGAACCGCGAATAGCAGCAGAGAGATACGTGGGCACATCTCGGACCAGCTCCACCTCTCGTTCTCACCATCTCACGATATATAGATTTGGCCCGGAGTTCTGGATACGAGCGAGTCTCTCATAAACCGGACCGTTGATCAGCGAAATAACTAAATATATAGCACCAGTAGGATGTAGCGGTATCAAAAAAAGATGTTAGGAGGACTCTAGTATGAAACATCGTATATTCGCGCTGTTTTTGGTGCTGTGCATCTTCGGTACGGGGGTTGCACTGGCCGGATTCGGCGGGCCTCAGGACGAGACCGGCGACGAAGAAGAGCTGCCCCCCGTAGGAGACTGGGGCGAGGATGAGTGGAGTGGAACGGACAGCGGGATCTGGACCTCCGAGATGACCATCGGACCTGGCGTGCCCGGAGAAGGCATGCCCGGAGAAATCGCGTCTGATACGGCCTTCGGTATGTATCCATGGGCACCGTCACCGGGGATCTCCGGCCCACAACCTGCCGAGAGTCCGATCGGTGGATATGTAACATCGTACGAGAGTACCACAGGCGCGTATTATTCCATGGTGGCACCACCTGCAGCGGAACGGAACGTCTTACTTTCGTACAGCGTGGAGACGGCGCCCCCAACTGCAGTTTATTATATGGGCAGTTATATGCACTGGGGATCATTTGCTGCGGCATTTCCGGGAACCTCTCCGATGTTCTGGATCAGCACTCCCGCTGGATGGTCGTGGTACGCTGTCTGCCCATACCATGGATGGGTACGTGAACTGATGTACATTCCAAGTACGGGAACTCTAAAGGTCTATGAGATATACCCCCGCGGCACTACACGGATGTACAACTATGGCTGGACATCACCTGGCTATAGATACATATGGTTCTACGGAGATACGCCAGGCCGGCATATAGCCATCTTCACGGTGAGTGATAGGCCGAGTAACGCGGTCACCGTTGATGTGGTCTAGTGTTCGGACATTAATATAGACGTATATAGACGTAAGTAAACATGACATAAGGGCCGGTGCAGATCGGCCCACAAAATTTATACCGGCCTTGGCGCAGGCTCTCAGTATCCACCGATCACGTCCCAGGCATCGGTAGCGTCGATGAACCTGTATCCTCTTCTCTGGGCGTCCTCCAACTGAGATCTGAAGGTAAATGAATACATGTATCTGTGTTCGTTACCATCCTTCGTGGTTACGGTAATCGGCATCGGGAACCTACCCCATGCCCAGAGTACCATCTCAAAGCCGTTCGATGCATCCGTACTGACATGCTCCGGATCCTCGAAGGTCTCGTGAAGCGAGTATTTGATCGATTTTATCTTATATAGATCAGAGCCTGTGGCGTAGACCCTTATCTTGAATACCTGGCGTCCCTCGGCGTTGCGCGTGTAATAGACACACCGCTTAACCGGATCCACGGCTTCCGTATTGAACCGGATATTCAGCGGTTCCTGGACCGCGCCCACGATATCGACCGAGACGTCCATATCTTCGAGTATCGTTATCTGTCTTTTGGCGAAGCTATAGCCAGGTTTTTCTGCGGTAACTTCATAGTTTCCTGGGGGCAGCTCGTATTCGAATGCTCCTGAGCCACTTACGCTGTACGGATTTTTTTTGTCGCTGCCGGTATCGGTCACCATTAGAGTACACGAGAGAGGATATCCGTTCTTATCGATCACCTTGCCGTAGAGCCGACCGGTAGCAATTCGTGGGCGATATTCGGGTGGCAGCTTTACCACAGTCTTTGTATACTCATCTCTGATCAGCGCGATGGATTGTCTCTCCGAACTGTAGAGCGGACCTCCGGGATGGGTTCCGTTCCAGTCGAGGTTTAGCCAGAAGCTGTTGTCATCTTCGGTCAGGTGGCCTTGTATATTATTACATCTATATTTATTTCTCAACCAGTTCATGATGGCTTTGGTTGAATCGTCGTCCACAGGCCCAACATAGACCTCGGTATATGCATGGCCTCTGGTGCTGCCATAGGCTAAGATTATCCTCGTAGTGCCGCCTACGGATTCGAGAAGTGAGGCCATCAGGATCGCATAGTCGTCACAGTCTCCAGCCCCCGCCACGATTTCTTCTTCGGTACCGAGCCTCTCTCCGAGCTGTATCGTATTGCTTCCTGTACTGAAAGTCTCGATGCCCCTTGGATCCGATACGTATCGCCAGTTCTCTCTCAGATACTCATCGATGAAGCAGACCTGGCCCGCGTTGTAGGGTCCGGGTGATCTGGCTGCGATCTCAACCGCTTTATTATGTACAATCTTCTCTCCAGGATCAACAGCGGCTTTGACCTGATCTACGGTAGATCTTATCTCCTCCGTGGGCTCCGACAGGATCGGAACGAAAAATGAGGATGAACCGCGATCGCCCTGGGCAGGTCCGGCCAGTGTGGTATCCCCCGAGACCTCCCCCGGCGTTTCGAAGATCTCCATCTTTCGGAACCCGGATCCATCATAGATACAGGGAACATCTGCGCAGAGCGCATTAGGACTAAGGGCCGCGAGCAGAAAGAGGATGTTTGTTACCAATCGTATATATCTCATCGATTGACGTACCTCATTTGTAATAATTTACTAATTCATCGTCACTCCAGACATATGGCTCTCCGAGGGTTACGCCCGTATCTACAATATATTCCTCTTCCCCGTGGATCGGCACCGGCGTCTCTCTTCCAGATCTTATATTTACCGTAATCTTCTCGAAGTAGTAACCGGTCTTATCGGCGGTTAGCTCATATCTGCCTGGTGCCAAGCTCAATTTATACGTACCGTAGCGATCCGTAACTCCCAGGCGAGTCTTGCCATCCTCGTCGGTCAGTACAATTGTGGTAATTAGGGGTGATCCATGTCCATCGGTCACTTGACATCGTAGCAGACCCTCATGTTCGGTAGGTTGCACTTCTTCCTCGAACACGTATCCCTCTGGAAGCTTTGGAGGAACTTTGCCATATTGTTCCCTAATGAGGAGTGGCTTATGTTTTTTGGCATGCCAAAAGGGACCCCCTGGATGATCCGCCGACCAATCGAGGTTTAGCCAGATATCATTTGCGGCGGGATCCAAATGTGTATAGATCTTGTCTGTGTTACATTCGCTTCTGAGCCAGTTTATGATATCTTGCACATGATGATTTCTGTTACCTTTCTGACCCAGATAGACCTCCGCATATGCATGACCAGAGCTATTATCATATGCAAGAATAATTCTGGTAGTACCTCCTATCGATTCAATTAGAGCAGACATCAGGATGGCAAAGTCATCGCAATCACCGATCCCCACGCAGCCCAGTTCTTTTCCGAGCTGGAGGGTATTGCTGGCAGAGCTGTAGTAATCAATCCCCCTCGGATCTTCCACATAAGTCCATCCGTTTTTTAAATAATTGTGAACAGAAATTATCTGATCTATATTATACTCCCCGGGATATTTAGCAGCGATTACAACAGCTGCGTTTCTGGTTATTTCGTTGTCGACGTCTACCTTACCATTTATCTCATTCTTGATCGCGCCTACTGTCCTGGACTTGCTAACGGTTTTACTACTACTCGATCCACTTGCAGTAGAAAATACGATTGCATCGGAATCATCGTAGTCGGCAAGTAAGGGAATTTCAGTATCGGAACCGTCATAAGACAGTGGGATATCTGTAGGCTCGAGGGGCGATGCATCGGCTTCTTCCCCCTGTTCAAAGGTATCATCCTCTACATAGAATGAGCTATCGTCTAAGGGCACGCCACCCTCTTCTCCAAAGACATAGGGGATATCAGCGCATATTCCTGTACCTGTACTAATTATCAGAATAACAAACAGCCATCGAATGACGTGCTGATACATATCAGATCACAAATAACTGATAGATTATCAATAATATATAGCTTTGGCTCTCTGCATAGCTCCAATCTTCGTATGGATTTATATTATAGTGAAGTAACCTCGCGCCCCAGTACCCTCCTCGCCAGATGCGCTCATACCGCTTTCCCGAACCCAGACGTCGATCTCGTAGTCCCCTGATCGAGTTGGCGTCCATTCCCAGGTCTTGCCGGTATCCCAGTTGCGCATGGTTCTCCAGATGTAACCTGTGGAGGGGCCTTTGAGGCTGAACTTGTAGAGTGCGGTATCGCTGGAAGGTTCAGCCGTTGCGGTCCAGCTAATCTTCGTGTTAGTTGATTGTGGACTCGGCAAGTTTGGAGTCAGAGTCACCATCTTGTGAGGCTGGCCGGTCTCGGATATGGTGTAGTAGCACCTTGAACCTATTGTTGGCCCTTCATAGGCGGGATCGCTGTTGTCGCTTATCCAGACGTCGATATCATAGTCTCCGGGCCGTGTTGGCGCCCATTCCCAGGTGTTGCTGGTGCTCCAGTCGCGCATCATCTTCCATGCGCCTCCTGTGGAGGGGCCCTTGAGATCGAACCTGTAGTAGATTGTGTCGCCGTCGGGATCTGAGGCTGTGGCGGTCCATCTGATTACGGTGGCTGGGGGTTGGGGTGATGGCGGGGCGGGTAGTAGGCTGGTAACTTCTGGGGGCTGGTTCTTTTTTGGTTGGATGGGTGGCTCGTAGTTAGCAACGAGTACGTAATACTTCTCGGATGAACCTATCGTTTTACCATATACTTTTGCCGTCCAAGTCCCTGGTTGTGGATCTTTTATTATTACGAACTCCGGTTTTGCATCTCCAGAATAAATGATGCCAGGATCATTAAAATCTACCTGTCTGCCATTTGGGTCAAATAATATCAAATCTAGGTTACTTCCTGGCCAGTTTAGAGTGACTCGCAAGTTTGTGACAGATGGATCTACATTAAAGCTACCTGCAGTTACCGTTTCTCCCTGATTCACATCTCCTATGTAAGTGGCTATTGCTTCCCAACCAGAAGCTTTGTGCTGTAATTTCAGGAATGTGTTCTGCAGATCAAAGATATCCTTCACAAAGTGATATTCACCATCTGTATTACTTGCAATCTCTCTCAATCTCGCTTCATCTACTTCTGATTCCGTTTTGGCAAAACCTACCGTAAAAATCGGTATTCCTTTATTCTTGCACTCGGTGACGTATGCATCTGGATCTGGTGCTGTGTTATGATGCCCGTCAGACATGAATAATATTGCAGGAATATGATCGGAGTTCCCATTGGTGTCGAATTGATCCAAAGCCGATTTTAAGCCTGCGCCAAACGATGTGGAGCCGCCTGCACTCAGTTGATTTGTTTTTGTCTTGGCTGTGCTGAAATCGCTTATAAAATCTACATCGGTAGTCGCAGTGGTTGAGAAGGATATTATCGAAACTCTATCTTGAGGTAATAATACATTGACAACGTCAGTAGCGGCGTCTTTAACGCCCTGTATCTTTGTTTTATTCTTCGTAACTATTCAGCCCCCTTTCCAAGCTACTCGAATCAAGCGTGAAAATATGGACTTGCGATATATTCTTGGGCAATAGTTCGATTTGACCGAAAAATTTATGATATATAAAAACCGTATGTCTCTTCTAGAAGGGGGGTA
>JAUWQF010000021.1 GCA_030611205.1 Methanothrix sp. | reverse complement strand
TAATTGTACACAAAGTATAACTTTTATGTGCTCGAGTAAATCCGACCGAATGGAGGATTTTCTCGTTCGCGTTCGTTCGCGTTTTTACCCTCCGATTTTGACGATCTGGCCGCGCTCGACCACGATCTTGCTCTTTTTGTTCGCGGAACATGCAGATGACTTCTTTGAGATGCTCCATTAAGTATCAAGTCTAAGGTTCATGACTATAATCTCATCAAACGCCGTCCCACCCGATCTCCATGGCCACGGCAGGCTGTTCGAGCCCGAAGTTCAGGAGAACCTCTGGGGCGACCTCGCCGAAGGATCCTCTCTTTTCCCCCTCGATGATCAGATCGGCCCGCCGCCCCACCAGGAAGGCCCCGTCCTCGGAGATCACGATCTCTGTTTCCATGGAGAGCTCTTCGAAGAGGACCTCCACCACGGACCTTATCTCGGCGAAGTCGGCCCCGCTGTGAACAGAGGCAGCGGCCAGGTTCTGCCTGGTCTTCTTCTCCACCAAAACGTCGCCCACAGCGAAGATCCTCTGGGGCAGGGGGTGGTGCTGGTTGATGGAGAAGATCTCCAGGAGGCTGGGCAAAATGGAGGTCCTGACCATGGTATGAAGCTCGCTGATGGGGTGGAGCACCATCGTCTCACCCCCGGCCGGACGCCTCATGTACTCGAAGTTGACCCTCTCGCTGCTCAGGGTGAAGGGCATCGTCTCCAGGTATCCCAGGCCCACCATGACCTCTCTGATATCCGCCTTCCTGGCCTCCACGGGATGAGGCTCGCCTATGGTAACCGTCCTGGGCATCTCCAAAACGAAGTTCTCGTAGCCGTAACCGATGGCCACATCCTCGAATATATCCCACGAATGCATGATGTCTGCCCTGTAGGCCGGTACCGCAACCTCGATCTTCGAGCCATCGGCCCGGGCACCAAACCGCATCTTCTCCAGGCAGCCCGTCATCTCTCCCGGGGCCAAGCTCGTTCCTATCAGGTCGTTGGCCTCCTGGGCATCGATCGTCCACCGGACAGGGCTCAGATCGGGCGAGATCGTCTCACCCTCTTCGGACCTGATCCGTACGCCTTCGATCCGGCCGGACCGCTCGGCTAAGGAGGTGACCACGATGTTGAGCGCCCTTTTGACCGCAAGACGATCGGTGCCCGTGACGTCGATGAATAGGTCACGGGTATCATCGCGCACCCTGGTCAGCTCGCCGTTGATGATGGGCGGGAAGGATAAGACGTCATCGTTAGCATCCACTATGAGCGGGTAGCGGTCGAACCCTTCCAGGACATGGCCGTACCCCATCCCTTTGGGATGCTCTTTCAGGATCGCTCTCATGGAGAGGCTCTCGGTGAAGTCCAGGGGGACGAACTCCCGGCCGGGGTCCTCGCCCAGGTATCTGAAGGGCGAGACGACCCGGGAGATGTCGTGGACCCCGATGGCCACCTTCCGCCGGTTCCTTCCAAGCCCCCAGTGGAGGGCCTCCTGGAGGGCCATCAGCGATTCGATGGCCGGATCGTTGAACTCCAGGCCCCTCACCACGGCGCTGCTCAGGTAGGGTCTGACCTCCTTGACGGAAGGATCGATCTCGATCTCGATCTTACCGGGGGTGATCTCATAACGGGGCAGGCCGGTCCGGATACCCAAAAACCCCCGCATGGCCCTCCCCACCCCCTCGGGACTGTAGAGGTCTGGCCTGTCCGGGAAGAACTCCACGTCGGCGTAGTCCTCCTCCAGGCGTTCGATGTCGGCGCCGATCATGGGGAGCCTCTCCAGGATGAGATCGCGGTCCGCTCCCACCAGTTCTTCCAGGTCGTGATAGTATAGTCTAATAACGGGCATCGTCGAACCTCTCTAGATGGTCCTCGCAGAGACGGGCGTTTCTCTCAGCCATCCTATATCGGACTGGTAAAGCTCTCTCAGATCTTTGAGGCCCAGGGTGAGCATGGCCACCCTGCTTACCCCCAGACCCCAGGCCAGAACAGGATGGTCGATGCCGAAAGGCGCGGTCACCTCTCTCCGGAAGACACCGGCACCGCCCAGCTCTACCCAGCCCAGGCCCTCGATGTATACCTCGGGTTCCACGCTGGGTTCGGTGTAGGGGAAGTAGGCCGGCCTGAACCGGACCTCCTCGAACCCCATCTTGGCGTAGAACTGCTCCAACACTCCCAAAAGGTTGCGGAAAGTGACCCCCTCATCCATGATGACCCCTTCCAGCTGCTCGAACTCGGGGGTATGGGTGGGATCGATGGCCTCTCTCCGGTAAGCCCGGTCTATGGAGAATGCCTTGACCGGTGGGCTGGGGTGGTCTGCCAGGTATTTTATGGTGATGGCCGTTGTGTGCGTCCTCAGAACCTCCCGTCGGGCCACCTCCGGATCCCAGGATCCGCCCCACCCTGCAGATCCCACGTCTCCACCGGACTCGTGCATATCCTTGACCTTGGCGTAATCGGGTATCTCCGCCCTCGTATCCAGATAGAAGGTATCCTGCATCTCCCTGGCGGGGTGATCCTGGGGCTGGAAGAGGGCGTCGAAGTTCCAGAAGCTGGACTGGATGATCTCGCCACGGATCTCGGTGAACCCCATCTCCAGCATGATCTCCCTCATCTTGCGGATGAGACGCTGGTAAGGATGCACCTTTCCAGGATAGGTCCGCTCTGCGGGGAGAGTGACGTCATAGCGCTTGATGTGGAACCTTTCTCCCTTGTAGAGAAGGTAAGGCTCCTTCCATTTTCCGGTCTTGATCATCTCCGTAGTTATCTGGCCGACCTCTCCGACCAGGTCCGCATCGGTGGTGAACGATAGCGTCTCGGTACGGGGCGTGATCTGATACTTCCAGGATTTGGAGATGGTGGAGGTTACCAGATTTCGCTTTTTCAAGTCGGTCAGAACCCTGGCGTCCAGCTCAGATCCGTTCCTGGGACCCCTGCTCAGGAGTTCCAGGGCGTTTTCATCCTCGCCCAAGGAAGCTTCACCCGTAGGCCTGATCATGCCCTTATCGATGGCAGCCCACCCTTTCTTGCGAAGCCAGCCTATCCCTATCTTGAGGCCGGGGTCCTTTATCTGCGAGAGGGGTAACCCATCGGCTGCCATGTCCAGTATCCTTCTCTCGGGGAGGCCCTCTTCTGCATATTGTGCGCCCTCCTCGGTGAGGGTGTAAACTTCATCCACCCCCTTCTCAACCCGGATGAGGTCTTTCTCGGCGAGCGCCTCTGCGGAAGAGATCACAGAGACGGGCTTGATCTTTTGATCTTCGGCGATCTCTTGAGGGTCGGAAAGACCTTTGTATATCGCTTTTAGCACTCGTTTATCCCGTGGAGATAGCGTGGATAATATATCCTCTTCGGAAGCCATAACGATCAATCATCCTATGAATCATGATTTCAGGAGTAGGCAGATGCAAAACCCTATATTAAGTCTGTCCATCGATGGTCTCGGGATCTTGGGGCGAAGGAAAACGTGGAAGTAAAATAAATATAACTCATTACAGTCGGTTATCTGACCTGACCGCTATCCCGCCTTCAGACGTTGAACCACCGGAAAATTCTGATTTCATCCTGTCCCAGAAATCGTGGTCCTCTTCCACAGATTTCCTGCAGCTGGTACAGTAGTATCTACCTATCTTTACGCTGCCTAACCCTTTCTTGCTGTACATAAAGTATGACTTTATGTGCTCAAGTAAATGTGAGCGTAAGCGAACATTTTCTTGATATGAATACTAGAGCCGTTGTGAACCATACGGGTGCCACATTCGGGACAATTTAGTGGTACAACTCTACGAAAGACCTCGTTTGTGGTAAACTCAAAATCGTTCGTATATTTGTCAAAGATATCTGACAGCGCTTCGTGATGCGTAAAATTTATCAGGTTAAGATGTATGATGGTCATCGGAGGGGCACCCCAGGACACATTTATCCCAAAGCCTAAGAATTTATCGGCATGGTGTGTCCTGCCTTCATGATACTACCGGGAGAACCGGTTGTGCCGAATAATGGGCCGGATCAGGTTCTGAGCCTCGATCTTGCCAGGTGGATCTTGATGAAGAACGTTAGCCAGGTGGATATCGCGCCCACGATCGCCCGGGCGCTGGGAATAAAGATGCCCGGGTTGGATGGCGAGCCGATCGAAGAGGTAGAGAGCTGGGATTGCCAGAACGTGGTTCTTGTGATCATAGACAGCTTTGGCTACGATCTGTACAGGATGCTCGAACCTGACCTGAGGTTCATATCCGAGCTCGCCAGCCATGGTATCCTCATCGGTGCCGAGGCGGTATCAAACCACACCTCGCCTGCCATCGCCTCTATCCTCAGCGGCCTCTTGCCCGAGCATCATAACATCTACGATACCAAGAGCGCCAAAATATCGAAGATTATGAGCCTTCCTGAGATCGCCAGCTCTTCCGGGCTGAGGTCGGCCGTCATTATGGAGAAGAACGGAGCCGAGGTCTACGAAGGCCTGATCGATATCATCGGAGGTGTGCCCGACAGCCTGAGCCCGTCCGACTTCGACCGGGAGATATGCCGCCTCTCCTTGGACGCTCTAGCTATAGAACCCAGGCTGATGGTATCCTACTTCATAGGAATCGACAAAACAACTCACCTGGGCCTGGGTTTGGACGAGATTAAAGATGCCGCGATATCCATCGATCATCATGTAGGAGAGATAACTGGCGCAGTCGCTACAGGCACGATGATGATCTTGTGCGGCGACCACCCGATACATGCAGGCCGGTTCAAGAGGAGGCACGGACCTTATCGTGTTGCTCTCATTCTCTGGAAAAAGCAAACCTCTACCAGGTGGTCGAAGAGCCCGGTCTTCTGTTCCCATGAAACAGAATAACAGACCCGTTTCACCCCATCTCTAATAGCAGCGGTCGATCGATCACTCATGATGGCAATCTAGATCACATGCATGGCAATCTAGATTACATGTACCGGCATCTTCTTCGGGCCCGTGTATCACGAACCCCTTCCCCAGGTCTTCGGTATCCACGTAGTCTATGGTGGTCTTACTATCACCATGAAGATCTGCGTCTTCGGGACTCATGTGGACCTCTATGCCGTTGTTCTCGAAGACGACGTCGTCGTCGAAAGGGTCGCCCCAGGCGAGAACGTAGTCCGCGCCGGTGACGTCGGTGGCAACCAGGATCATCCTGACGACACTTCCCTTGACCATGTTGCTCCTCAAAATCTCGGCTGCTGCATCCGTGACCTCTATCATCTCCATCACCAACAAACTGCGGCCATCTAACCGACCACCCAATTTTTCCTTCAACTCGTATTTAAGCGGTTTCGTTCCAAAAAGCGCTGAGGATTTATACGTTGGGAGGACAGATGATATTGTAATGAACGTGAAGGAGATGATCCCCTCTCTGGTCATGATAATTTCCGCCTTCGTGCTGGTCGAGAGACATCTGGCCCTCTACCAGAGGTCAGACTACTGGATGATGATCTCTGCGATGGTTTTGGTGGCCTCTCTGGCGGTGACCATGACTAGTATCGGTCTCAGGTTGGAAAGGATGGAACAACAGATCGAAGCCTCCGAACGGATCTTGAGAGTCAACATGGAAGAGATCGAGGAGATGATCGAGAAAAGGATGGATACGGTCGAATCCCGCCAGGGGGTCGCGCGAGAGGAGATCCCCAAGAAGGGTTACAGGTAGTATTTCTATGGGAGTTGATCTGGGAGACATCATCAAGAGAAAGAAGATCGATATAAAGGATCTTTCCGGTCGTTGGGTGGCGGTAGACGCCTTCAACACCCTCTACCAGTTTCTGAGCATAATCAGGCAGCCTGACGGCACACCGCTCATGGACGACTCGGGCCGGGTGACATCCCATCTCTCGGGCATCCTCTACCGGATAACCAACCTGGTCGAGTCGGGAGCAAAAGTGGTCTTCGTCTTCGACGGCGAGCCCTCCCACTTCAAGTCGGAGACCCTGGACAATAGGTCGAAGACCAGGGCCGTGGCCGAGGAGAAGTGGGAAAAGGCCAGATCAAAAGGCCTGGACGGGTTCAAGTACGCCCAGGCAGCTTCCAGGCTGGACGAGGATATCATATCCGACTCCAAGCGGCTGCTCGATGCCATGGGGATCTCTGTGGTCCAGGCACCCTCCGAAGGGGAAGCCCAGGCGGCGCAGATGGCTCTTCGGGGAGACGTGGACATGGTGGGAAGCCAGGACTACGATTCCCTCCTCTTCGGCGCGCCGCTGGTGGTGAGAAACATGACCATCGGCGGAAAACGGAAGCTGCCCAATAAGAACGTCTACATCGACGTCCCGCCGGAACTCATCAACCTGGAGGATGAGCTCTCCCGTCTGGGGATCGACAGGAAACAGCTGGTGGAGATGGGGATGATGTGCGGTACCGATTACAACCGAGGACTCGAACGGGTGGGTCCCAAGACCGCCCTGAAGCTGATCAGGAAACATGGCGATCTGGAATCTGTGCTGGTGGCCAAAAACGAGACGATCGAGAACCAAGAGGAGATCAGAGAGCTGTTCCTCCATCCACCGGTCACCGATGACTACACGGTCAAGATGGGCCAGCCCTGCGCGGAGGAGATAATCGCCTTCCTCTGCGATGAGAGGAACTTTTCCAGGGAGCGCGTAGAGAAGGCGGTCCGTAGGCTTGAGGAGGCGCTGGACGTTGAGCAGTCGACGCTGGACCGGTGGTTCTAGCCTTCATAGCCTCTTCGACCTCGATCTAGAAGGGGTCCTGGAGCTCGTCCGAAAGGGGAGGATCGAACGGGTGGGGCTCCAGGTTCCCGAGGGGATGAAACGGTCCGCTCCGGATATCGCCAGAAAGATCGAAGAGGAGACCGGCGCGGAGGTGATCATATCCGGAGATCCTTGCTACGGGGCCTGCGATGTAGACCTAACTCTCTGCCGGGAGGTGGACCTGCTGATACATATCGGCCACGCCGAGATGCTTGAGGGCACCCCTCTTCTGGACAGGGTGGTATACCTGGAGGCCAGGATGCGCTCCGACCCAAAAGAGGCCGTGGCGAAGGCGGTTGCCCTCCTGGAGTCCGACCGGGTGGGGGTGATCACCACGGTGCAGCATCTAGATTGGCTGGACGAGGTGCTCCAGGTTTTGGAGCAACGGGGGATCGAGGGGGTGACATCTTTTGGCACGAAGAGGACGAGGTACCGGGGATTGATCCTGGGATGTAATTATGAGGCCGCCAGGGCGCTGGACGTAGACGAGTACCTATTCGTGGGTACGGGTCGGTTCCATCCCCTGGGAGCGGCACTGGCCACGAAGAGAAGGGTAGTTGCCGCAGATCCCGTGACCCGTAGGGCATCGGTGATCGATCCACAGCCCCTGCTCAGGCGCCGTTTCGGGGCCATCGCCAGGGCGGCAGATGCGGAGAGGACGGCGGTCCTCGTATCCAAGAAGCCTGGTCAAGAGAGGATGGATCTGGCCCGGAAGATGATGGCCCTGGGAAAGAAGATGGGCAAGGAGATGTATCTGGTCTACGTGGAGAACGTAGAGCCGGATATGCTGGTCAACCTCGGCGTCGGTGCTGCGGTCTCTACCGCGTGCCCCAGGGTCGCCTTGGACGATGCCGCCAAGTACAATATCCCCCTGCTGACACCGCCCGAGTTCGAGATCCTCTTGGGGTGCCGGGACGACTACGTCTTCGACGAGATAGTGTGAGTTTTGACGCCAATCCAGACGATAAGAGAATGCACGTGCGAGTAACTCCTCCCTTCGGTCGGATTTACTTTGAGTACATAATGTTATACATTATATACAACAAAAAATAATAAACAGTCGTGTCGTGGTTCTGCTATCGGTTTCTTCCATGCGATCGAGGTTTCGGAACGACGAAAGGGAATGTTTAAGTATTAGGGCCTCGGGTAGGTTACTTTCAAATGAAAAGGATGGTCGGATGGAGTCGGTGTAACAATAGTGACCCTGTTATAGGAAGGAGGAAATAGAAATGGCGTTTTATACACTTGGTCTCACCTTTTCGATTATGATCGCTCTTACTGTTGCGGTATTAGCGATCTGGATCTACGGCCTCTACTTCAACTTTAAGAAGTGGGGCATGGGGTCGACCGGTTATCAGGACGAGCTGCGCAACAGCTTCTGGCTTTTCATAGCCACATGGATTCACGAAGCGTTTGAGGAAGGTATATGGGTATTTATAAGGACACTTATCCTAGATGTCTTCCTTCTCAGAAGGACCTTGAGGAGAAGCCCGGTAAGATGGATCATGCATATGACCATGTTCTACGGTTTTCTCGTCCTTGCTACCCTCTCGGGTCTGGGATTGTTCATGGATATAATCGAGCACTTCAACATCCTCGGGCTCGCCGAAGGAGCCGAGATGGTAAAGCATATGTCAGTGCTGCCTTTTGACATATTTGGTTATATGCTTCTCTTTGGAGCTACCATCGCCGTCCTGAGAAGACTCATTCTCAAGGATGTGAGAGACTACACAACAGCATACGATGTCGTTCTGCTTGGTGGGGTGTTTCTGATCACCATAACGGGCTTCTATGCAGAGTGGCTACGTGGCAATGCCTTTTTGGTTGGAGATGCTTTTGCCAACCCGGTATATGCACCGCACTTCTCTTTGATCCATACAATACTGGCGCTGGCGCTCTTTGCTGTCATCCTGCCTTGGAGCAAGTACTTGCACATAATAGCAGGACCGTTGACCATT
Source organism: Methanothrix sp. (assembly GCA_030611205.1). GTDB lineage: Archaea > Halobacteriota > Methanosarcinia > Methanotrichales > Methanotrichaceae > UBA204. The sequence continues at coordinate 15,151 of JAUWQF010000021.1, read as the reverse complement.
CTCGCACGTCGAGGAGGTGAATAAGATGGCAGAGGATACCAAAACTGAGAGCAAACCTATCACGACAGGGTTTCTCTCATCTACCCAGCTCATGGAGATAGATGCATGTACCAACTGTGGAGAGTGCATGAAATGGTGCCCTACCTATGGGATATACAATGATAAACCAGAGATCACACCGCCTGCCAAGATTAAAGCGTTCCGCGACCTTATGGGCGGTCAACACGGCCTGAGAGCGAAGATCTTCGGCCCGAAAAAGCTGAACGAGGATGAGATCGATAAGTTCACATACGATTTTTATATGTGCAGTACTTGTGGCGTTTGTGGCTCGGTTTGTCCTGTTGGAATAAATACGGTCGAGCTCTGGGAATCCATACGCGCAAACCTTGTTAGACGCGGGAACGGTCCGTACGAGAAGCAAAAGTTCTTCCCACAGTTGCTGTATAAAGATCGCAACCCATATGGTGGAAAAGCAGAAGAGCGGCTCAGCTTCGTCCCCCCGGATGCGGAGGTGCTGGAGTCGGCAAATATCGCCTATTTCCCGGGATGTACCGCTGCGTATAGGCAACAAACCCTGGGCGTGGCCACCGTGAGGATACTGAACGCCCTGGATATTCCCTTCTGTATGCTGGGGGAAGACGAGTGGTGCTGCGCATCGGTGCTGGTCAGAACAGGCCAACGCGATATAATGCAAGAACATGCAAACCACAATGTCGACGCTTTCAAGGACAGAGGGGTGGAGACAGTTCTCTACGCATGTGCCGGGTGTATCAGAACCGCCAGCATCGATTGGCCCCGCTGGTACGAAGGATACATCCCATACAAGAACGTGCCGCTCTCAGTTTACCTGAGAGAGAAGATCCAAAATGGTGAGGTGGAGTGGAAGCATTCGCTGAACAAGAAGTTGACCTTCCACGATCCCTGTCACTCCGGCAGACACATTCTACACCACATCGGAAAGGACTGGACATTCGAAGCACCGCGTGATGTATATCACGCATTCCCGGGTGCAGAGTACGTCGAGATGGAACGTTCCAGAGAGTTACAGAGATGCTGCGGCGCTGGAGGTGGTGTGAAAGCGGGAGTTCCAGATTTAGCTCTCGGCATGGGATCGGCAAGGGTGAAGGACGGAGAAGATGTGGGCGCAGAGATAATGTCCAGCACCTGTCCCTTCTGCAGACGGAACATAATGGACGGCAGAAATGCCATGGGATCCAAGATGGGCTTCGCAGATCAGGTGGAGATAATGGCCGTCCTCATGGGGCTGGACGTAGCGATACCACCGAACCCCTACCTGGAGTACCAGGAATGGGATGATGTACTGGGCGATCGCATCTGCATCAAGCCCGGGGATCTTGAGCCCGTGAAACCAGATGACATAGAGGGCGACTGAGTCATATCGCCCATTCTGTACTTTTTTTTTCGCTCTGACCAGTATTCGGCCAAGGCTCGGCCTTTGCGAGAGCCGATCATCTCACCATGCCACGCTGGGTCGTGATGCCAACTAATATATCGGGGGAGCCCTTCCAGAGGGGCGGTGTTGGAATGGTGGAAGTGCATAAGGTCACAGGTTCGCCCTTCGATGGCAATGTCTACCTGGTAATGGACGAGATCCCGGTCGTGATCGACACCGGCATGGTCCCGGAGCCCACAGTCAGGAATATCAAAAAGTACATAGATCCTCAAGATATCGAGCTCATAATACTCACCCACAGCCATCATGATCATTCCGGCGGCCTCCCCATGATCAAGGAGATCTCCGGGGCCAAGGTGCTGATCCATGAGGAGGAAGCAGGCTTCCTGGGAGACGACCTGGCCACGGTCGCCTACCTCTTCGGCCAGCCTGCGCCGGAGATCAAGGCCGACGGGACCCTCTCCGAGGGAGACGTCGTGGACCTGGGAGAGTGGAAGCTGGAGGTAATGCATACCCCCGGTCATTCTCCTGGGGGCATATGTCTATACGAACCTGAGGCAAAGGTGCTCTTCTCCGGAGACACCGTATTTCCCCAGGGAAACATCGGGAGGACGGACCTCTTCGCAGGATGCAACGCGGATCTTATCGAGTCGATAGAGAGGCTGACCGGGCTGGACGTCCGGGTCCTCTATCCCGGTCACATGGAGGTAACCGATAGAGATGTAAACAGCCAGATCAAAGCAAGCCTCAGGTTTGCCAGGAGCGTTCTATGATCCAGAACGTCGACGAAGAGATCGGTGGTAAGACCGCCATGATGATGGAGATGGAGGCAGAATCGATCATCCAGACCTACGCCCGGCAGCCGGTACTCCTGGTGCGAGGATCTGGTGCGAGGGTCTGGGATGCAGAAGGACGAGAGTATCTGGACTTCGTGGCTGGCGTTGCGGTGAACAGCGTGGGTCACTGTCATCCTGCGGTGGTAGAAGCCATAAGGGAGCAGGCAGGCATCCTGATTCATACGTCCAACATCTACTACACCAAAAACCAGGTCCTGCTGGCCAACAAGCTGAAGATGCTGACCGGTATGGACAAGGCCTTCTTCTGCAACTCCGGGGCAGAGAGTGTGGAGGCCGCGTTCAAGCTGGCCCGCCGGGTCACGGGCAGGTCCGAGCTGGTGGCGGCGGTCAACTCCTTCCACGGCAGAACTTTGGGATCTCTGGGCGCGACCTACAAGCCCGTATACCGAGAGCCTTTCGCACCGCTGAACGAGGCCCGGTTCGTTCCTTACGACGATGATGAGGCCCTGAAAGAGGCGGTGACGAAGAATACCTCGGCGGTTGTCCTGGAGCCGGTCCAGGGAGAAGGCGGGGTCAACGTCCCCCGTCCCGGTTACCTCAGAGCCGCTCGTCAGATATGCGACGATTACGAAGCCCTGCTCATACTGGACGAGGTCCAGACGGGGTTCGGCAGGACAGGGCGCTGGTTCGGTAAGGAGCACAGCGGGGTCCGGCCGGATATAATGACCCTGGCCAAGGCAGCGGCCGGCGGCCTGCCCCTGGGGGTCATGATGGCCGCCGAATCGGTTTCAGGAGGTTTCCAGAAGGGCGATCACGGTTCTACCTTCGGTGGCGGTCCTCTGATCTGTGCCGCTTCGCTAGCGGCGATCGGGGCGATTGAGAGGGAAGACCTGGTGAAAAGGTCGGACGAGATGGGAAGGTACCTCCGCACGGAGCTGAGAAATAACCTGGAGGCAAAGGAGGTCCGGGGACTGGGCCTCATGGTAGGGGTGGAGCTGGAAGAGGACTGCGCCCGGATCGTGAACGAGGCCCGAGAGAAAGGAGTCCTGCTCAACTGCACCAGCGAGCACGTCCTGAGGATGGTACCGCCCCTGGTAGTGGGAAGAGAGGAGATCGATCACGTGGTGAGGGTGCTTGGAGAAATACTGGAATAACCTCAGATCTTGCCTCGGCGAGCTGAAGCCCTACGTGGCCGGTAAGGGCATCGGCGAGATCGCAAAAGGATACGGCTTCGCTCCCGAAAAGATAGTGAAGCTGGGGAGCAACGAGAACCCCTACGGTCCCGGCCCCGGGGTCTGGGAAGCCATGGCAGGGACCAGGCTGGAGAGGTACCCGGAGATGGACGATCTCGTGGAGGCCCTGGCCGGTTACGCAGGAGCTTCGCCGGAAGATGTGGTGATAGGTACAGGCATGGACGGGGTGATGGATACCCTGACGAGGCTGTTCCTGGACCCGGGAGATAGAACGCTGATATTCACCCCCACCTTCAGCTATTATGAGATCCTCACCAGGCTCTGCGGGGCAGAGCCGGTATTCTCGGCCAGAGGACCGCAGTTTGAGGCCGATATTGATATCCCTGACGATCTCAAGCTGATATTCATCTGTTCGCCCAACAACCCCACGGGCAACGAGATCCCGGAGAAAGATCTGAGAGCGATCGTGGAGACCACAGATGCCGTAGTCTTCCTGGACGAGGCCTATGCCGAGTTCGGAGACCAGAGCTTCCTGGGCCTGGTGGGCGAGTACGAGAACCTGGTGGTGGGCAGGACATTCTCCAAGGCCTTCGGTCTGGCAGGCCTGAGGCTGGGGTACGCCGTGGCCCCGGGGTGGATCGCCGATGAGTACCGAAAAGTAGCACCCCCCTTCTTCGGGGTGGCATCGCCCGCAGTGGCTGCAGGAATGGCGGCTCTCGATGATCAAGAGCACATGAGAAGAGCGGTATCGAAGATCCAAAGAGAACGGGACCAGCTCCATAGAGAGATCCCGGAATCTCACCCGTCCGGAGGAAACTTCCTGTACATCGAGACCGAAGAGAGGTCCGGCCTTGTCGCGGAGAAGATGCTCGATAGAGGGTTGATAATCAGAGACTGCGCATCGTTTAGGGGTTCGGGCGACCATCATATCAGGGTGACCGTGGGCACCCCGGAGGAGATGCAGACCTTCCTCCAGGCTTATAGGGAGATATGTTGATAGCGCTGACCGGCACCCCCGGGACGGGAAAGACCACCATCTCCCGGCTCCTCCCCTACAGGGTCATCGACCTCAACGCCCTGGTCAAGAACGGTCTGCAGGAGGGGTTCGACCCCCAGAGGGGCTGTCTGGTGGCGGACATGGAGGCCCTGGAAGATAGGATCGAGGAGCTGGCCGATGAGAAGGAGGTCACCGTCTTAGAGGGGCATTTCTCCCACCACTTCGCTCCTCTGGCCATCGTGCTCAGGGTGGCGCCGCCTGTTCTGAGAGAGCGTCTGGAGCAGCGAGGATACCGCGAAGAAAAGATCAAAGAGAACGCGGAAGCAGAAGCCTTGGACGTGATACTGGTGGAGGCCGTGGAGTGGTGCGATGTGGTTCATGAGATCGACACCACGGATAGGTCACCAGAAGAGGTGGCCGATCTGATAATCAAGGTGATAGGGGGGAAAATCGAGCTTCCGCCTGGTGGGACCGATTGGATGGGAGATATGGAATTTGACGATCCGATGGGATCTGCAACATCACCGCCCGGCTAGCTGGTGGGACCGATTGGATAGGAGAGATGGAATTTGACCCTGAATGACTTGAGGAGCAAGGCCGTGGTGGTGACAGAACCGCTGGCAGCTCTGGCCGAGAGCGCGGGCGCCTCGCCCAACCAGATATCTCTTCTCTCTCTGGTATTCGCCCTAGCAGCGGCGCTCTTCTATTATATCTCCCCGGAAAAGCCCTTCTATCTCTACGCTGCCGCTATGATGGTCTTCTTGAACGCGGTATTCGATGCCGTCGACGGTGCCCTGGCCCGGAGAACGGGAAGGGCCCAGCCCAGAGGCGACTTTCTGGACCACGTCATCGACAGGTACGCAGATATGCTCGTTTTGGCAGGCATCGTAACGGCGGGGTACGTCTCCTATCAGATAGGCATGTTTGCGGTGATGGGCGTTTTGCTGACCAGCTACGTGGGGACCGAGGCCCAGGCCTTGAAGGTGGGCCGGTACTACGGGGGGGTCATGGGCCGTGCCGATAGGCTCGTCCTGATATTTCTGGCCACTTTGGCCAACGCCGTCTATCCGCAGGACATGATCGGTCTCCAGATATTGGGATGGGTCGTCGTATTTACCATGATAACCAGCCACATCACCGCCTTGCAGAGGATCGCCCACGTCTGGAGACGGCTCTGACAAGAAAATCCTCCCTTCGGTCGGATTTACTTGAGCATATAAAATTATACTTTATGTACAATAAAAAAAATGACCTGCGAAACCTGGCGCCGCTATCTGGAGCGCAGGCGGGCGGAGACCTCCATCATGCAGCCGATCTGCCGGGCCAGCTTTTTTAGTAGGACCATGAACTCGTCTTCCATCACATACCCCCTCCTGCCCATGACCACCAGCAGCCCTGTGGTCTTGTTCTGGTATTCGATGGGTGCCGAGGCCCAGAAGCGCATCCCTTCTTCTTCTTCTTCTTCTTCTTCATCCGCCGCGTGGATCTGGGGATCTTCGAGGAGTTCCTCCATGGGGTGTCTATCCATGAACCGGACGAGATCCTCCAAGGGACCTCTCAGAGACCGGAGCACAGGACGGCCGTCTTCCAGGAGGAATATGCCACCTCCTTCCATACCTGCCAGCCCGATCAAGGCGTCAGATAGAGCTCCATCCAGCAGATCGTCGACGTCGCCGGCAGCAGCGATGGCCCTCATGATTATGTTGTAGAGGGCGGTCAGCTCCCGATTATGCCTGACAAGCTCGTCATCGTCCTCCCTTTTTTCGGTTACATCTATTATATATCCCAGAATCCACTTATCATCCTGGTACACCACAGGAATTATCAGCATCTCGGCCCAGCAGATGCTCCCGTCTTTCCTGCGGACCCCGAACTCCTGGAGCGATATGCCATCCTCATTCTTCTCCGGCATCTCGCACTTGAAGTTCTCCGGCGAGACCACGCTCCAGAAGGGCGCGTCGATCAGATCTTCGTCACCGCATCCGAAGATCTCTTTGAACTTGGGGTTGGCCTGCCTGAAGCGGCCGTCCCGGAGCAGGTAGATGCCTGTGGGCGAGTTTTTCAGAACGCACCGGATCATCGCCCTCGCCCTAGCCTCGTCTTTCTGTATGGCGCTCTTCTCGATATTGAACCTGGCCTCCTTGATGATGACCTCGAAGATATGAGGCAGGCTCCTGAAGCTATCGACGCTCTTGGCCACGTAGCTGGTGGCGTGCTTCTGAAAGGCCACCACCTGGAGATCCTCGGTGTCACGACCGGTTACCATCACCACCGGTATATCTCGATCAGACTCCCTAACCAGCTCCAGCACGTCCAGGCCGCTGATGCCGGGCAGGGCGAAGTCGACGGATACCAGGTCATAAGAAGTCTCTGCCATCTTCTTCAGACCATCCTCACCCGTGGTGGTGAAGTCCAGGAAGAACTCATCATGCTTCTCGAACCCGAGACGGATTAGTTCTGCATCGTCGGGATTGTCTTCTATGATCAGAATGTGATAGGGTTTTGCCATGCTAAACCTGCCCTCGGAATATGGTCGAGCTTATACGATTTGTAGGTTGCTTTTTGTTGGACCCTGTTTGGGATAGAGTTATCTATTTTCATGATCGATAAGCATTACCACACAGGATTGGGGGTATTTAAACGAGAAAGATCGAGCTGCTCTTCTTGCTGGTTATCTTCGCCTGCGTTCTCACCGCCGGGGGGAAGACCCTGGTGGTAGACCAGAGGGGCGGAGCCGACTTCAAGAAGATAGGTATAGCGGTCTCCTTGGCCGGACCGGGAGACAAAATCGAGATACATCCTGGCATCTACAGAGAAGGAAACATGACCATCGATGAGACCCTCGCCCTCGTCGGCGAAGGAGAGGTGACGGTAAAGGGTGCAGGAGGGACGGTCATCCTGGTCGAGGCTCCGGGCTGCACCATCTCCAACCTCATAGTCGAGGGTTCCGGGAGCGAGCCTGCGGTGGTCCTCGAAACCTCGGACAACCTTATCAGGGGATGCCATCTGAGGGACGGCTCCGTGGGCGTCCGGGTCCTGGCATCCAACAACACCCTTCGAGATAACCTGATCGAGTCCGGGGTGGAGGTCGACGGGTGCACGGGATGCAAGGTGATCAACAATACCTTCCGAGGAGACGAGGGAGTCGTGCTGGTGGACGCGGAAGAGAACACGATCCAAAACTGCACCTTTTTTTCCCTCAGAGGAGTCGAGATAATAGAGGGTCGCGATAACCTGATCGAGAGAAACAGCTTCAACTGTCCCTCAGGCGCCCTGTTCATCGAAAGATCCGAGGAGAACCGGATCCTCGGGAACGCCGTTGTCGGGAAGAGGTCCGGCATAGTCCTTTCGGGGTCAAGTTCCAACCTCGTGGCGGATAACAACCTGACCGGATGTTACGTGGGCCTCGACCTGGTGGGGTCCTGGTTGAATACGGCCCGGGAGAACGAGGTCGGCGGGTGCAAGGTCGGAATAAGGCTGAAGGACGGCGAAGGCAACAGCATCCTCCAGAACCGCCTGGAGGGAAACGAGATTGTGGGCGTCTTTTTGGAGAACTCGACCAAGAACGAGGTTGGGTCCAACCTGCTCGTCGATAACGGGGACGGCCTGCTCCTGAAGCGGTCTTCGACCGATAACCTGGTCAGGAACAACACCGCCCTCTACAACAGGTATGGGATATCCCTATTGGGGTCGGGTCAGAACCGCCTCAGGGAGAATCGGATGGAAGATAACCTCTACAACTTCAGGGTCGAGAGAGGTTCAGATCTATTGGATTTCTCTGCTTTTCTCCAGGACGTGGACGCCAGCAACACCGCCGGGGGAAAGCCGATCATCTATCTGGTAGGCGAACGCGATCTAATGGTGGAGGACTGCGGCTTCTTGGCCCTGGTGGGGTGCGAGAACGTGAGCGCCTCCGGCCTAACGATTTCCAACAGCAGCGCAGGCATCCTCCTGGTGAACTCCAGCCAATGCAGGGTGGTGAACTGCACCCTCACCCGAAACGAGATGGGCGTATCGCTCATGAAAACCGAGGGCTGCAGTATCGAAAAGAACGAAGCCGATAACTGCGAGACCGGTTTCGGGCTTCTCAGCTGCAGGGGTGATACCCTCCGGAGCAACGGAGCAGAGAACTGTTCGGCCTCTGGGTTCCAGGTGGAGAACTCCACCGGTCTCGAGCTGGTAGACCTGAACTCGTCGGGTAACCGGGTGGGGATATCGATCCTGGACTCGGCGTCCTGCATGATCCGAGGGTCCCGGGCGAGCGGAAACAAAGATACCGGCATAAGGCTGATAGGATCGGATAGGTGCCTGCTCAACGGGAACCGGGTCACGCTCAACGGCGACGGTATGACGCTGTCCGGCTCATACAACTGTTTCGTTCTCAAGAACAACGTCAGCTCCAACGAGGGTAGTGGGATAGAGCTGCTCCACCTATCGGGGGGTACGGTAAACGGTAACCGTGTACTGAAAAACAAGGCAGGCATCTTCTTCCAGTCTGTCCAAAGGGTGCAGTTGGAGGGGAACAACCTCAGCCTCAACGACGGCTACGGTCTGAGGATGAGCTATTCCAGTGACTGCAAGGTGGTGGAGAACGAGCTCTTCAGAAATGGTATCGGTGGAGCCAGCCTGATCGACTGCAGCGGGAACTCCGTATATCACAACAGCTTCGTGGATAACGGGAATTTGATGCTGCCCCAGAACGCCGTGGACAACGGCGAGAACTCCTGGTACCGGGACCTCCCTGTTGGTGGGAACTTTTGGAGCGATCACCGGGTGGTGGGCAACCCGGGAACCGTGCCCAAGGAGATACCCTCCAGAGGGACCGACAGGTACCCCTTCCAGGATCCGGGAGGATGGAGGAAAGAGGTCGGATCTTAACAGAGATGGATGTTGTGATGGAGATGGAGATGGACGAATATGACCTGAGGCTGATCAGGGCGGCCCAGGAGGGGATAGAGCTGACCTCCCGGCCTTACCGCGCCCTGGGCGAAGAGATAGGGATCTCCGAGGACGAGGTGATGGATAGGCTGAGGGGGCTCGTTGAGACTGGGGTCGTGAGGAGGTTCGCGGCCACGATAGGTCACCGGGCCCTGGGCATCGTGGCCAACGCCATGATCGTCTGGAGCGTACCACCCGAAGAGACGGAACGGGTGGGCCAAATCATGGCATCCTTTGATCAAGTCACCCACTGCTATGAACGGCCGTTCAGAGAAGGCTGGCCTTACAACCTCTACACCATGGTCCACTCTCATAGCCGGGAGGAATGCAAGGATATCGCCGCTAAGATCTCGCTGGAGACGGAAATTGTGGAGTACCGGGTTCTCTTCAGCGAGCGGGAGTTCAAGAAGACGGGGGCCAGGATCTGAAGATGTTGTTGCCGCTGTACCTGGACCTGTCTCAGAAACGGGTGGTGATCTTTGGCGGGGGCGAGGTGGGCGAGAGGAAGGCCGAGCTTTTCTCCCGGTACGCGAAGGTCGTGGTGGTGAGCAAGACGTTCTCTCCCAGGATCCAAGAGATGGGAAAATACGGATCTGTGGATCTGGTCCGGGCAGACCTTTCCGCGTCCGAAGCCGACGAGCATCTGAGAGGGGCTTTCATGATTGTACCGGCCACAAACGATGAAAGGCTGAACAGATCTCTGGAGGAGATGGCCAGGGAGATGAACGTGCTGGTGAACAGGGTCGACGGTGTGGGCGAGGTGGTGGTCCCCTCGATAATCAGGAGAGATCCGGTCGTCGTGTCCATATCCACTATGGGCAAAAGCCCGGCGCTTTCCAAGTACCTGCGCCTGAAGCTGGAGAAGGTTCTGGACAAGCGGTACGCGGAGATGGCCTTGCTCCTGGGCGAGGTTAGGAAGGATCTCAAGAAGACGGTAAGCGATCAGGGGTCGAGGAAGAGGATCGTCTGGGAGATAATCTCCGACGAAGAGGTCTGGAGGCTGCTGGAGGAATCCTACGAAAAGGCCTATAAGAGAGCCGGAGAACATCTGATCCCAGATGAGCGAGATAGCCTCGATGATGGTGACTCACCGGAAGGCGGCGATCGACGAGATCGAACGGGCCTGGCACGGTGACTTGGAGAAGCTTCTGAACAGGATATACACTCACGAGCTCGTCGAGGAGTGTGCCGTTCTCAAGACCTGCAACCGGGTGGAGATCTACGTGGTATCGCCTCGGGGGGAGAAGGTCCTCTTCGAGTTTGCCAAGACGGCCCGGGTATCTTCGCGCATAATCGATTTTCATGATCATAACGAGTCGTTACAGCATCTGCTCAGGCTGACCTCGGGTCTGGAGTCGATGATCATCGGTGAAGACCAGATCCTGGGACAGATGAAGATGCTTTATCTCATGGCCAAGGAGGCGGGCACCACCGGGTGGATGCTGGACACCGCCTTCAAAAAGGCCATCCAAGTGGGGAAAAGGGTGCGCAGGGAGACCAGGATAAACGAGCGGTCCATATCGGTCGGGTCTGCGGCCGTGGACCTGGCCGAGGAGATCCTGGGCGGCCTGGAAGGAACGTCGGTCCTGGTGATAGGCGCCGGGGAGACGGGCGAGCTGATATCCAGGTCTCTCATGACCAGAGATATCGGCGCCCTCTACGTGACAAACAGGACCTTCAGCACCGCCCTCAGCCTGGCGGTCGGGCTGGGGGGGACCGCGATTTCCTTCGACCTGATGAAGAAACAGATGGCCGTATCCGACGTGGTGATCAGCGCCACCTCTGCCCCTCACTACATCCTGAGACGGGAGGACTTAGAAGAGGTCATGGAGAGCAGGAACGAGAGGAGGCTGCTCATAATAGACATAGCCAACCCGCGGGACGTGGACGAGGCCGTGGGGGAGATGGATGGGGTGGAACTTCGGAACATAGACGGGCTCCGGGAGATCAGCGCCGAGCACATGAGGCTCCGGATGGCCGAGGTGGAGAGGGTAGAGGCGATCATCGAAGAAGAGCTCCGACTTCTGGAGGCCAAGTACAAGAGGAAAGCGGCCGAGGAGCTATTGGGAAAGCTATATTCCCGGGCGGAGGGTGTCAAGGTCCAGGAGTGCAACCGGGCCATGAACAAGCTCAGCGCCCGTCACACCCTGGGGGAGATCGAGCAGCAGGTGTTGATGGACATGAGCCACGCCATCGTGAACAAGATCTTCGCCGAGCCTACCAAGGTCCTGAAAGAAGCCTCGGAGAGGGATGACGCGGGTTTCTTGAGGTGTGTGGCCGCTCTATTCGAGCTGGAGGACGAGAAGGAGACGGGGGATAAGGATGCGAAGGATGCGAAGGCTTCGTAAGGCGGGTCTCAGAGACCTTGTGGCCGAGACCAGGGTCTCGAAAAAGGACCTGGTGCAGCCCTTATTCGTGGATGAGCGGCTGAGAAAACCTGTGGAGATCGAGGCCATGCCCGGCCAGAAGAGGCACAGCCTGGAGAGCCTGGCCGAAGAGGCGGGGATCCTGGAAGATCTGGGCGTACCTGCGCTGATCCTCTTCGGTCTGCCTGCCGAAAAAGACGAGGTCGGGTCTGCCGCTTACGATCCAGGAGGCATAATTCAGCAGGCCGCCGCCCGGATCAAAGAGACCTCGAAGATCGTTGTGATCACCGACCTCTGTCTCTGCGAGTACACCAGCCACGGACACTGCGGCCTGATCCGGGGAAACGAGATCCTCAACGACGAGACGTTGCCCCTGCTGGGCAAAACCGCGGTCAGCCAGGCCCGGGCCGGCGCCGACGTCGTGGCTCCCAGCGGGATGATGGATCATATGGTCGAGGCCATCCGGGAGGCTCTGGACAAGGAAGGGTTCGAGGACGTACCTATATTATCTTACGCCGCCAAGTACGCATCGTCTTTCTACGGCCCTTTCAGGGAGGCGGCGGATTCGGGCTACGCCTTCGGCGACCGGCGCGGTTACCAGATGGATCCTTCGAATGCCAGAGAAGCGCTGTGGGAGGTGAGCCTGGACATCGAGGAGGGCGCGGATATGGTGATGGTCAAGCCTGCGATGCCTTACCTGGACGTCTTGCGCATGGTCAAGGACGAGTTCGGGATGCCTACGGCCGCCTATCAGGTGAGCGGGGAGTACTCGATGATCATGGCCGCCGCCCGGAACGGATGGCTCGATGGCGAGGCGGCGATGCTGGAGGCGCTTACCTCGATCAAGAGGGCGGGGGCGGATATGATACTGACGTACTGGGCGAGGGAGTTTGCGGAGAAGGTGGGGAGTGGAGTAGAGTGACAATCGATACATTTCGCGGGGCAAATAATACGTTTCGCCAAACGAGTGGAGAATGCAATGTACATACCTACTCACGATGATACTCTTCGATTTTCCATGATTGGAAATCCGTAACTTTTAAGGTGTACGTCCCTACCTTCGGGAGGAATTTTTACTGTATTGATTTGAACATGGGCCAGGGCCGAAACGTCGGTGGGCTGGCTGAAGACTGTCGGCATCCGCAGCCTCTCTCCCGCCCCCTCGAGCTCCATGGTCTCTGAGCCAGCGATCTTAAAGACCAGGCTGAGGTCTCGACGGGCTAAAGGTCGGTCTCCAACTTCGGCGAGCTCCGGTGGCAAGTAGGCGAGACCTTTGGCCTCCTGCAGAACCAGGAATCGGACGGTAACAGGCGTGTGGAACTGAGCCAGCCGGTCCGCCATCTTGCCAAAATTGGAGACATCGACCTTCTGTAGGAAGAGATCGTTTCGGAAAAGCTAAGCTGCTACGAAGGCGGTGAGATTTGGAAAAACGAGGAGCGGCCCTGGTGCGCTTTTCGCCCCAGGTGCCCGTAAATTGAGTCGTCCCGGAGACATCCTGCCGGGGCGGCGACTGTTCTTTCCTGATTTTCTCAGGCAATCTCTAGGTGAGCAGGTTCCGTGGCCATTCAGTTGCCACAACAACCGCCACAGGGTCTACAGATATATACATGCCAGCAGCTGTTCCTCCATTTTGAATCACACGTTCCATAGGGTAGACAGGGACAGTCATCAATTACAATAACGACCTTCCCGAACTCCTCTGGAATCGCATCATCTGCCCTGGGTATGAGGTCCTCTGGCCATTCGGATTCAAATTCGTAATCAGCGATGACCTTCGCCTGGTATGTCAGCGTATCGTTTGTCCCATCATACTGGGGCGCGGTCAGCTCCACCACGATCATGTCGCTCTCTTCTTCACCCTCCCTGATCGCCACCAAGGCGTTCGGTGGGTTGTCGGGATGGAAGCTGAATCCTTCGAGGAACTGATCCATCTCCACGATACCGGCATCACGCGCAGGACGGTCTGAGAAGTATAGGGTATACGGGATCACCCCGGTGATGGTCAGGGTGTAGTTTCCGGATTCGTCCTTCACAAAGCTGCCGCCAGCCCCTTCCTGGACGAAGATAGTGGTATATGCCTCATCCGCAATGACTTCCATTGCTGATGCATCATCGGTCTCATTCATGGACTCGTCTGCACCAGATACGATTCCGGCCAAAGCCAAACAACATAGAATCGAAGCTAAAATAACCCATTTCATATGATTCACCCCTCTATCCAGCAAACTCTGGATTAAATCCTGTGAATACCGTAAGTAGTTGGTCAGTATAACGTATATACTTTACTACATTTTCTCACTTATGTGTATAATCCAGAAGGTTTTGACTCTTAAAAAAAAATTCAAAAATAAAAATGTATAAGCCAGGAACAGCGGCGATGGCCTCCCACCTGTGTACCCGCCGCCCTTGGCCTTTGTCCTCCTCCCTCCTGAGCGCCGGGAGGTGATTATGTTGCGTTCGAACTCTGCGAAGGCCGAGACCATGGTGAGGGGGGCTTCTGGGTGGGATCTTCCCGCCAGCTGAACTCTGTCCTGAGGTGGTGGCCCGAGCGCGGCGAGGATCAGGCGAATCACAGGCGCCCCGCACACACCGCGCCGCCGCCTCTCACTCTCGCCATAAGACCCGCCGCGCCCGGGAACCTGACCGAACAGACACCGCCCTGCCGGCAGAAGACCATTCGCCCCGAAAACCGAGCCGGGCCAGAGGGTCCCGATCGCCTCCCGGGCCAAGACCCTGCGCGCCATTGGCCAAGTGCCTGGACGGCACTCCCTGCCAGGAGATCGTCGAGGTGAGGATGCCCACGGGCCGCACGACGTGCCCGATCGCTAAATACTACCTGGCAGAATATAGTCCTGAACGCTAAGTTTGACACTTATCCGATGCGCAAGACGATCCCAGCCCAAGAAAACGCTGGCCTTGTAGCAGATGACTTCTTTGAGATGCCCCACTAAGTATCAAGTCTAACTTGACAATGTCACATAGGACCCCCAATTGAGGCTACTGGTATTTTATATATTTTGTTTGGGTCAAGTTCTTAGTCGTCGTGCATCTATTGATTAAAACCATTATCAAGCGAGTGATTCTGAGGGCGCTAAACACATACTCACTCATTATTTCAACCGCGAATGAACGCTAATGAACGCTAATATTTTCTTTTAATTCGCGTTCATTCGCGGTTTTACCCTCCGATTTTGACGATCTGGCCGCGCTCGACCACGATCTTGCTCTTTTTGTTCGCGGAACATGCAGATGACTTCTTTGAGATGCTCCATTAAGTATCAAGTCTAAGGTTCATGACTATAACACCGCCTCTCACTCTCGCCATAAGACCTGTCGCGCCCAGGAACCTGACCGAAGAAACACCGCCCTGCCGGCAGAAGACCATTCACCCCGAAGATCGAGCCGGGCCAGAGGGTCCCGATCGCCTCCCGGGCCAAGACCCTGCG
>JAUWQF010000119.1 GCA_030611205.1 Methanothrix sp. | reverse complement strand
TCCAAACCTTGGCGCTCGACATCGTTCAAGTTGATTGCTGTAGGTTTCGGACCAGGCATGATACTCCCCTTCTGCAGAGTATCTGTCAATGGTTATATATAAAACATTATCATTAGGTTTATCTCAGCCCAGATGTACTAGGATGTTCATGGACTCGTCCATCTCGAAGCACGAATGAGATAACCACGTGATCTTCATACGTCCCTCCCGAGAGATTTAATCCTATTATAACCTAGCCAGCCATCTGCCTTTACCCGACACCCATTTGTGCCGCACAAGCTATCTACACAGCAGGCGAGAGGGCGGGGTTCGCATCTAAAACGAGATGAACGGGCAGCTTACATCTGCCCAATTACGTTCACACTAATTTTGCGCGCTGAAGCCTCAACAGATCTGCAGTGTCCAGCTTTTCACCCTGCCTGAAGTGAATGAGGATCTCCTCGGCTTCTCTTCTGGCATCTGCCTTTACGCGATCTACTCTGCGTTCCTTGCTCTTCTTCCTGAGGCCTACGATGACCTTATCGAAGTCGCGGATCTCTCTTTGAGTCCTTATGAACTCCTTGTGCTGCTTATCTGCGGCCTCCTGAGCCGTCACGAACTCCCTATGTGCGGCATCAGCATCTGCCCGGATCTTGTCTGCCTCCTTGAAGGTGCGGATCATCTGGTCGTGGTAATCCTGGGCCTGCTCGGCATACTTGGTGACCAGTTCATGATGCTCGGATGCCTCGTCCTTGAGCTTCTGAGCGTCGTTCAGAAGATCTTTGAGCACATCGTTCTTCTCCAGCTGTGCCTTTCTCGTCTTGAACTCCGAACTAAGAGCAGATATCTTCTCCACCAACTGTTTCTCCTTATCCGGGCTGAGAACTTCCGTCTGTTGTTTGAACTCCAGGTGGTCTATCTCTCTGCGCAGGCCCCTGATGGACCGGTCGCCGCTCAGGTTGTACTTCTTCCGGATATCATCGATCTTGGTGTAGAGGTCGTTCGTCTTCTCGTTGTACTCGTCCCGCTTCAGCTTGGCCATCGCGACGTTCTTGTTGTCGTCATCTCGGAGCTTCTTGAGCTCTTGGGCCTTGTCTATCAGCTCTTTTGTAGCCTTGTTAAGTTCGTTCCGCTTTGCAGCCCATCGGCTCGCATCTGCGTTTAGCCGACTGCGGTCATCCTTAAAACCTAGGGCGTCCTGCTTGAGCTTCGTCTTTTTCTCTTCCAGTTCTGCCAGCATCCCCCGTTTTGCCTCCTTTTCCAGCACAAAGGCTGGTAGTTCGTCCGCTTCCTACAGCGCTATACTTGCGGTGGGGTCCCGCTAATATTACATGCCCCTTCATCGATCAAGCTCGAGCTATCCGAGGTGGTGTATCGATGATTATCCTGGCCGGGAGCGATGTTTCTGTACCAAAGAGAAGATCCATCCCGTCGACCTGAATTAAAAGATAGCTTGCTAATATAGACCGTGGTGGGCATATGACGTACCACTGGTTAATCTTTAACGTATTTATTAATCTTTTGGTTAGCCTTGTTTGGCTGCAGGAAGATGACCGGCCAGAGATATGTCTCTTCTGATACCAAAACCTACATGTACGGCACCTAATATATATCGTACTGGAGGAACAATTTTGAAACCTGAGATGTACAAAGGGATGCCCGCTGTCTTCAAGAGAAGGGACGGAAACTTCGAGATTAAGCTGCTGGTCACCGGTGGGATGCTATCCCCCGAGCAGATCAAGCGGGTGGGCGAGGTTGCCGGGAGGTATGGAGCAGAGGTTCACCTCACCGTGCGGCAGGAGGTCTCGATTCTGGGAGTGCCCGAAGATAAGCTGGAAGAGGCTCTGGCCGAGCTGGAGGATGTGGGACTCCGGCCAGGTTCGGCGGGCATGACCTTCAGGAACGTCATCTCCTGTCTGGGGGATACTTACTGCTTCAAGGCCGCTGCAGAGACCACGGCCCTGGCCAAGGAGATCGGCGAGCGGTTCACCGGTGAGAAGACGCCCGGCCCCCTCAAAGTGGGGATAGGAGGTTGCCCCTTCCCCTGCACCAGGCCGCAGTTCAATGATATCGGGGTGATGGGCCGGGTGAGGCCGGAGCTCGACCTGGTGAAGTGTACCGGCTGCGGAAAGTGTGTCGAGGTCTGCAAGGTCGGTGCGGCCACTCTGGTCGATGAAAAAGCGGTGATAGACTACGACAGGTGTATCATGTGCGGCAGATGCGTGGTAAACTGTCCGGTGGGTGCCAGGTACTCTGCCGAAGACGGATACATGTTCTTCGTCGGGGGAAGAGGGAGCTGGCCTCCTCACGAAGGCTGGATCCTGCAGGACTTCGTGTCGCGAGAGGATATCATGCCCCTGATCGAGCGGATACTGGTGGTGTACAAGGAGCAGGCCAAGCCTGGGATGAGACTGAGAGAGTTCATCAACACCATCGGGTTCGAGGAGTTCAAGAAGCAGGTGCTCACCTCCTAGACCAAGTAAATGTTCGCTTATGCTCACATTTACTTGAGCACATAATGTTATACATTATATACAATTAAAAATAGCCTGCTAATATCGACCGTGGTGGACATATGACAGTCCACCAGTCAATCTTTAACGTGTTTATTAATCTTTTGGTTAATCCGATACCTCTGAATACCAATTGGGTCTTGATAGAGGTACCACCAAGTACACCTCCCAAGAAGCCCTTGTAGTTCATATACAAGCAAATGTAAAAGTTTTATTATAATAATGATGATTTTTTCGGACCCACTGATCAAGTCGCAAAATTTAAGTACAATCTCCCATATGTTTTTATTAGGAGGCATGATACGAGAGTTCCGGCGATATGTCAGCTATCTGCCGTAGATACATTGCTCTTTTACCGTAAGGTTAGTGAAATCACCTTTGCTGAGAAGATGGTGTATGATTGTAAAAAATGATAGAGATTGTCAAGAGGAGGTGTAGATCATGAAAGAAGAGTTTAAATGGTTCCTGCAGGACGAGGTGGTGAACCCGGGCCTGTGCACTTACTGTGGCGCATGCGCTGCAGTATGTCCAAATTCCAGGATCGAGTTCCTGGAAGGCGGCCCAGCACTGACGGAGGAATGCCCGAGGGATGGAAAGGGGGCATGCATGAATGTATGCCACCGGATAACGACAGATGCGTCACGTATGGGCCTGACCATATTTGGCTTCAAGGCAAAGCCACCATCTCTCATCGGCCAGTACGAGAAGATGGTGAGCGCAAGAGCAGTAGATAGTGCAATCAGAGAGGCTGGACAGGATGGAGGCGCTGTAACCGCACTGCTGGCATATTGCCTGGACAGCGGTCTGGTCGATGGTGTGGTGGCAACAAAAGGGATGTGGAAACCCACTCCGAGCGTCATTACCGATAAGGCAGGTCTTCTGGAGGCTGCTGGTTCGAGATACTCGGTTGCACCGTTACTCACAGCCGTTGAGGAAGCTGGAAAGACGCTTAATAAGATTGCTGCTGTGGCTTTGCCCTGCCAGGTCAATGGCCTCAGAAGAATGCAGTTCTTTGAGGGATTGAATGCGCATCCACTGGAGGTGAGCGAAGAAGACGGCATGCCGGTAAAGCTTCCTGCCTTTGTTTACACCATCGGACTCTACTGTATGCAGAACTTCTCCTATGAAAAGTTGAGGGACTTTCTGATCTCAAAGGGAGTTGATCTCGGAAAGGTCAGAAAGTTCACCATAAGGCTAGAGACGATGCGACTGGAAATGGAAGACGGCAGCGTAGAGATTGATCTCAGGGAGTTCGATGATGCCGGAGTCGTCTGGGACGGCTGTAGCGTCTGCAGAGATGCAGTTTCCAAGCTTGCTGATGTATCGGCCGGTTATACCGGCACTCCCAAGGACTGGACCACCCTGATAGCCAGGAATGCCAAAGGCCTGGAGCTGATCGAGGGAGCTGAGAAGGCAGGATATATAGAGACCTCCTCTGAGGTGGAAGTAGACCGGATAGAAGAATTTGCAGATCGTAAGATGCGAAAGTTTGATCGAGAGCTGAAAAAGCGTCTGAGAGAGGAGAAGCCGATCAAGTTCTATTGGGCAAGCGATTATCCGGGTGTGAGAAGAGAAGTAAAGGGGACGTTCTTCGTCAAGATAAGAACCAGCTCCGGACTTGTGAATCACGACTATCTGGCAAAGGTCGCAGAGCTTGCTGGTAAGTATGGAGATGGCTCGCTGGAGTTTACCACCAGGCAGACCATTGAGATCCAGGGCGTCAACGGTGAGAAGATCGATGAGCTGATGGCAGAGCTCTACGAGAAGGGCCTCATGACCATCGGGATGGGCTATGTTGTGGCCTGTCCAGGGATGGCTTACTGCCCGGAGGGGCTTGTGGAGACGAAGCAGCTTGCAAATGAGCTAACGGCAGAGTTTGTACAGCGATTAACACCCCACAAGATGAAGATAGGGGTTGCAGGATGTCCGAACTCCTGTGTCAGGGTCAGACGCCATGATATAGGCATAATGGGGCATGTCAGGCCTGTCCTGGACCTGGAAAAGTGTAACGGGTGTGGGAGATGTACCGAGACGTGCAAGCCCGGTGCGCTATCTCTTGTTGCAGGAAAGGCTCAGATCGACCGGGATACCTGCATCGAGTGCGGATGGTGCATCCGGAGCTGTCCGCATGAGGCAATGCTCGAAGAGACCAAAGGTTACTCACTCTGGATAGGGGGCAACGATGCAAGAATTCCCACCGATGGCATCCTGCTGAAGAATTTCTGTACAAAGGAGGATCTGTTCAGGCTGATAAACAGCGTAGCAGCCGTCTTCCTCAAGTACAGGACAAAGCCAGGGAGAGAGCGCCTCGGGAACGTAATCCGGAGAGTTGGCGAAGGAGAGTTTCTCAGAGAGGTATTTGAGACCGAAGAGAAGATCCGATCTCAATAAGGCCGCAGTTCAACGAGATCGGGCTGATGGGCCTGGTGAGGCCGGAGTTCGACCTGGAGAAGCGTACCGGCTGCGGAAAGCGTGGTCTGCAAGGTCGGTGCGGCCTCTCTGGTCGACGAAAAGGCGGTGATAGATTACGACAGGTGTATCATGTGGGTGGTAAGCTGTCCGGCGGGTGCCAGGTACTCTGCCAAAGACGGATACATGTTCTTCGTCGGGGGAAGAAGCTGACCTCCCCACGAGAACTGGACTCTGTGGGACCTCGTATCGCGAGAGGATATCATGCCCCTGATCGAGCGGATACTGGAGGTGTACAAGGAGCAGGCCAAGCCTGGGATGAGACTGAGAGAGCTCATCAACACCATCGGGTTCGAGGAGTTCGAGTAAATCCCCCCTCCGGTCGGATTTACTCGATGTATACAATGCTATACATTATATACAACAAGAAGCAGGTGCTCATCCCCTGAGACAGACTAAATTTTGTGACTTTAGATCTGGGCGAGATAAAACATGAGAGACATGACATGTATCATAATATGCCATACAACACAATCAACAGATTAAAATAGGTGGATTGCGTTGAGAGATAACAAAGTCTATTCACTTTAGTTTAGATGGGAGGGAACCACTTGAAGAAGATTATAATCGCCTTGCTAGCAGCCACATTATTGGTTGGAATGGCAGCGGCAGTCAATACGGGGAATGTCCTCACGGACAACGTGACGTTTAACTTCGAGCAGAGTGTGGAAGGCAGCGGGTACTTCATGACCTACAAGTACATCCAGCTTAGTACTCCTGACCATGACGCCAACGTTGGCCAGAAAGGCCCCATGCTCAAGGATTACGTTCACGGCAGTGGTAGCATAGACAACGAAGTTCTGCTCACCGCTGAGAGGATCTACTCGAGAGATATGCCTTCAGGCAAAGATATTACCATAGAACAGTATTCTTGCATCTCCATGAGAGAAGACAACTCCATGGTCTACTCACCCATGACCATCGCCATGGGCAACGGTTACTATGCCAGGAACCCCATCAGATACGACTCACTGCTGAAGGAGAAGACCTGCATAAAGAACTACCGCCCAGTGACGTCGATGCATCATCAGATAGAGTATGCCAAGGCCATCGATAAGGACCTGGAGATCCTGGTCAAGGACAAGGACTACAGCATCTCTGATCCCTTCTATGAGGGCGTAGGCTACACCAGCATGAAGATCACCGAGGACGTCACCGACGGTAAGATCCACATCGGAGTGCTCCAGGGCGAGCCTAACGACATGGCCTCTACCAGATACGGCATACCGGATACGACCGCCTGGAAGAACCCGATGATCGAGGTCGACGAGGATTACATCGGAACCTACCACATCGAGAAGAACATGACCATCGTGGTGCCATACAAACTCACAATCGAGGAGGATGACTGGCTCAGCTGTTGTATCGGCGGCTTCGATGATCTTCCCGACTCGGACAAGAATGCATTTGGCACGGATTGGCCGGAATGCTGAATGGAGGTAACAACCTCCACCTTCTTTTTTATTGTACATAAAGTATGACTTTATGTGCTCAAGTAAATGTGAGCACAAGCGGACGTTTTTTATTATATCCTGTTTAGCCGAAACGGCTTATACCTGGCGACGTTTAGTTTTCCATCATGCGGTTCGAGTCCTGGGAGCCGATATACCTGGAGATCCTGGAAGAGTTCGGTTTCTCCAG
>JAUWQF010000053.1 GCA_030611205.1 Methanothrix sp. | reverse complement strand
TGCGGTCTGTTGAAGGTGGCTTGCTGCTATTGCGACTGTTCTTGTTGAGCTGCCGCTCCAACGATCTTACACGTTCTTCAAGTTCAGCGGTCCGCTTTGCCTGCTGGATAACGATAGCATATAAGCCCTCGACAAGTGCGATGACGGCTTCGGGACCACTCTCATAAATCGCTAAAATTTCCTCGCGACTGTGGGGTGAAATCTGCGATAGATCTGGTGACGGTGTCGAATGATCATGATCCTTGTACTTCTTTGGACGAGACAAACTTTACCCCCCTTTCTAGAAGAGATATACGGTTTTTATATATCATAAATTTTTCGGTCAAATCAAGCTATTACCCAAGAATATATCGCAAGTCCATATTTTCACGCTTGATTCGAGTAGCTTGGAAGGGGGGCTGAATAGTTACGTTTTTTGTTGTATATAATGTATAACATTATGTATTCAGAGTAATTCCGACCGAAGGGAGGACTTTCTCGTTGGCGTCTCGAATTGTTATTGTGAGGTATTTGGCATAGCGGTGTTAGCTACAGAAGATTTTAAATAAGACCTATCTTTTACCGCTTGAGTTAACATTATCATCAATTCAGACATGATATTATAAATATTTTTCTCAATAATTATATAATCTGTTTCTTTTATGCTTCTTGCATCCTCCCCATGTGCAAAGTAGTTTCGCCGCATAAGCAAGTTTTGAATTGTTTCTTCATACTCATCAAACTTATCGTATGGAAATCCCAGGCGATATAAGAGTCTTTGTATAACCTTTGGTCTAAGATTTGATTCCGTGTTGATGATATTATCTGGAATATTCACTTGCTGTTCCAATAAACTATTCAGTCCACGGATGATATGAACATGTCGGAAAAACCGCTGAAATTTTTCTTCCGGTGAAGGCGATCTAAAAAAATCACAACACTTCACATTTGGCTTATTCGGATTTTCAATATCTTGGAATACATCCACCAGCGAGGCAGCTGCAACATATTCACTAGCTTCTGAGTGAGTGATCCGCTCTGCATTGATTGCATCAATGTAGATCTCAAACGCCATCTTAAAGAACCCTTCGAAGTGGGAATAAAGCATTACCACTAAGGCTTTACAATATCGTTCCTTATCTTCATCTTTGGAGATACTGCTTAGTTGATTGCATAGGAGACGCATCTCATCTTGACGCCAGGCTAAATCCTTTTCAAGTTGAGAACGAAAATCTTCTGGATTCATAGAAATGTTCCCAATTTATCCTCAACAAACCGAATCCTCTCCTGGAGATTTCTCGGAGTGTTCTTGCCACCACCGGTCGTAATACTGCGAAAATCACTGTCTTGTTTGATCTCAATAAAGACGGATTTAAGTTGTTCGATAGTCGTCTCATCGGAAGGATCAATCTTAGCAAGATATTTCTGAATACCCAAAGTAAAAGCCTCATAATGATAGACTATAAGTCTCGATATAAGATGCCCTTCCTTGTTTGCTCTGGAGAAAGCGTACTCCCCAAGCGTCTTCCGCAAGATTTTGAAGGTTTTTCCAAATATAAAACGTTCAGTATCATAGTTGAAGGGAATATCGTCCCTTTCTGGATCAGACACTGCTTCCATATACTCGGTCATGAAATCCCTGACCTCATGAATGTATTTATTCCGATAATTTTTGAACGTAAAGAAGCGTAAAACTAGCTCCTGATCGTACTTTTGCTTTACCTTCTCATCTGACAAGTTCTTTACACACTCTTTGAAATCTTCATTATTGCTCAGGTCGATAAGAAAGTTATTGAGATTATTGTCTAAAAGGCGAATTGTGCAGTTGCGTATTTCTTGATCACTTAGATTTTCTCCACCGGTATTCAATCGCTTAAACATGTAATAGCGGAGACGGGGATCACTCTCCCTTCTGATGACTTCAACACGAATGAAATTACGCTTTAGCTTGATCTTTAATGCACGTGGAAGACCTTCATATGTAAAGCTATTTAACTCTTTTGCGATGTCACAGTCGGTTAGTTTTAGCTCACGATGTTGGTCATCCTCATCCGTGTAATCAAGATGAAGTTCGCCACGAAAATGCAAATAAGATGAAATTCTTTGTAGGCCATCTATCAGCTCATAGACTCCGTCCTCACACTCAATCACAAAAATAGGAGGTAATGGTAATTCGAGTATGATTGACTCGATAAACCTCGATTGTTTGCCCTCAGACCATCTAAATAGCCGTTGATATTCAGGATTTATAATTAGCTCGTCGTGTGCATACATATCTGATAATTCATTAAAAGATATGTCGAAGCTCTTTGTCCGAATATTCTTGATTCTTTCATCGACTGCTTCTATTAGATCAATCCCGCTTAATTTTTGATCATTCACCATATTATATCTCTCCTCAGCTGATTTTTTGAAATATAAGCACGCTTTCGGTGGCCTTTGGGCTGTGGCGATATATCTTAGTTCTTCGGTTTAGACCTGCCATTGTACGCTTTGTAATAAAATCAAATTGATCGAGACAATTCCAGCCTAGAGAACGCGCCATTTCCATGAATATACGAGGAAGATCGTTATGAATATCCTTGTAGTAGGAATCCTGTACCACAAGAATGCAACGCCCAGATTCAACAAGCGTACGATCAATTTCAATAAGTGAGCGGTAAATCGAGTCAAAGTATTGCAGGTAATACTTAATATAGTAAGATTTAGAAGCTTTAGAGTGGTGTGCTACAACTGCATCGAGAAAAGCCACACAAGTAGAGCCATACACCGATCGAACTTGGGGTATCGTCTCCGAGATGGTAGGCGTGCCGATCATGCGGTCACGAAGCAATTTAATATCTTTGTCCATTGAGCACCCCAACAATGCAAGCTCCGGCATTGTAGCAATCGCATAGTCGATACGCGTACAATAAGGAGGTGATGAAACTACAGCATCGATGCTATGATCTTGGAGCGGGATTGAATCTGAAGACGCACGCTCAATTTGGAAATCAACAAATTTGTTATATTCAATCACCCTGTTAGGAGGGACTATGGCCTTTATCATAGCGAAAACTTGATCTTTAAGCATAGCATAGATCTGATCAGCAGAAAAATGAAGTCGTTCATTTTGTGTTGGTGTCTTGATCCAAGTCGGATTGGATGTATAAAACGGACTGTGGATTTCTCTCAGGGTTCTAAAGAGCGCAGTGTAGAAAAATGCGGCTAAACAAGGCATATTTGCCAAGCTTTCTTCATAATAAAGAATACGGTATTCATTGTCGATGAGCATTTCCTGCGCAGCACGCTCAAGGTTTCTGAAGACGGAAGCGCTTTCTGGCGTTAGCCATATTTCCAAGGGTTCTACCTCAAGAAAAGGACTAATTGTATGTTTTCTCGCCGTCTTGATGATGGAATCGAGATGGTCCAAGATATGCCTCTTAGCCACATTGTCAATCATCTTTGCCTTTGCAATGAGGACCATTACTGGATTAATGTCGTAGCCGATGGTTGAAAACCCCATATCTTTAGCTATTTGTGTTGTCGTGCCGCTTCCGTTCCAGGGATCCATTACAATAGCGTCAGAAGTGAGATTAAGATACTTCATCGCATCCTTAACGAAGATTGGTGAAAATCCAGCATAGTAATGATACCAACTAGATTTACCATGTACTAATGATGGATTGCGTTTTGGGCTTCTAAAACTATTCAATTCGCTAAAGCACCTTGATGACAAGATAGCACCTGTTAATTGGTTAACATCTGTAGTTCATTGTAAATATCACATTCCCACAGAGATGCCAACCTATTATATTGCCCGCGTTTGTCGATTCTTATCCCTTGGGCATGAGCCCCTGCCAATGAGTGTTTTCTTAGTATGATATAAACTAAACGTCTTCTTCCTTATACTCCACCATCCTCACCGCCTCCTCCGCACTCCCCGCCTTCACCATCCCGTCGACGTTCCACCCGCCCAGGTCGACCACCCTCCTCCCCATCTTCAGCGCCAGGGCGATCTCCGAGAGCGTCCCGTAGGATCCGGGCAGGGCGATCACGGCGTCCGCGCTCCGAACGACGATCGCGTTTCTGGCATGACTCATCCCCGTGGCGATCGCCACGTCCACGTACGAGTTCTGAGAACCCCGCTCCCCGGGAAGAACGCCCACGGTCAGGCCTCCCGCCTCCCTGGCCCCCCGGGATGCTGCCTCCATCACCCCGCCCAGGCCACCGGAGATGAGAACATGCCCCGCCTCTGCTATCCTTTGGCCCACCTCTCTTGCCAGAAGCCGGGTCTCTTCCTCGCATTCGCCTGCGCCGATCACCGCCACCTGCACAAAAACTCCTCCAAGCAAGGGTATTTTACCTCCTCTTTGGAACTTAAGCCTTCGTGAACGTCTTCCGGAAGCTGAGACCGGAGATCAGAGGGCTGCTCGCCGGCCGGGGGATCTCTGAGCCCACGCCGCCCCAGACCCTGGCCATCCCCAGGATCCTGGCCGGAGATAACCTCCTCCTGATCGCCCCCACGGGCACCGGCAAGACCGAGGCCGCCGCCCTTCCCATCTTCCACAGCATCCTCAGGTCCAAGGCGAAAGGCGCGGACGAAGGTGTCGGGATCCTCGCCCTCTACGTGACCCCGCTCCGGGCGCTGAACAGAGACATGCTCCGGCGGCTCCAGGACTGGGGCGTCGAGCTGGGCATCTCGGTCGCGGTGAGGCACGGCGACACCACCAAGAGCGAACGCCGGCGCCAGGCTCTCCACCCGCCCGACCTGTTGATCACCACTCCTGAGACCCTCCAGGTGATGCTCACGGGAAAGCTCCTCCGCCAGAACCTGTCGGGGGTGAAAAGCGTGGTGATAGACGAGGTCCACGAACTCGCCGCCTCCAAGAGAGGATCCCAGCTGGCGGTGGTCCTGGAGCGCTTGGTCGAGGTGGCGGGCGAGTTCCAGAGAATCGGCCTCTCCGCCACCGTGGGCACCCCGGAGGTGGTGGCCGAGTTTCTCGCAGGTCCAGAGAGGCGGTGCCGGATCGTCCAGGCAGAGGTGAAAAGGGAGTCTCTCTTCAAGGTGATCTGTCCCCGGCCTGCGAAGAAAGACTTCGCCTTGGCCCGAGAGCTGGAGTGCGATCCTGCCCTGGCCGCCCAGATAAGCAGGATGCGCCAGATAATGAGACTGAATAAGTGTCTGATCTTCGTCAACACCCGCCAGGCCGCCGAGGTTCTCGGTTCTCGGTTCCGCCAGCTGGGCGAGCAGGTGGGCGTCCACCACGGAAGCCTATCCAAAGAGGCCCGGGTTGACGCCGAGGAGGCCTTCAAACGCGGCGACCTCCAGGGCCTGATCTGCACATCGTCGATGGAGCTGGGAATCGACATCGGGGACGTGGACCACGTCATCCAGTACAGCTCTCCCCGAGAGGTATCCAGGCTGGTCCAGCGGGTAGGCCGCGCCGGCCACAAGATGGGGATGACCGCCATCGGGACGATAATCGCCACCGGACCTGATGACATCGCCGAAGCTGGTGCCATATCCAGGCGCGCCCACGAGGCCGTCTTAGAGGAGATCAGACCTCATATGGGGCCCGCAGACGTCCTGGCCAACCAGCTGGTGGGGATGACCATGGACTTCGGCAATATCAGCCTCGATAGAGCCCACCGGATCATCACCCGCTCGTACCCCTTCAAGGACACCACCCGAGAAGAGTTGAATGAAGTGGCGGCCCAGATCGAAGAGCACAGGCTGGTCTGGCCGGATAAGGATACGGTGGGCCGGAGGCGCAAGTCTTGGGAGTACTACTACCAGAACCTCTCCATGATCCCCGATGAGAAGAGGTACAAAGTATTCGACATCGTGAGCCGCAAGCCTATCGGCACCCTGGACGAGGCCTTCGTGGTCAACTTCGCCCGTCCGGGAGCAACCTTTGTCGCCAGGGGAGAGATCTGGGAGATCGTGGAGATCGAAGACGACGAGATCAAGGTAGCTCCTATCCAGCGCAGCGGCGAGATCCCTTCCTGGACCGGCGAAGAGATCCCTGTTCCCTGGGAGGTGGCCCAGGAGGTGGGCGAGATCAGGGAAGGGATCGGAAAGATCCTGGAAAAAGAAGGCGCCCCTGCCGCTGTATCCATGCTGGTCCGCCGTTACCCGGTGGACGAAGAGGCGGCCTCCGTGCTGGTGGACCTCATAAAATCACAGCTCGACGCCCACCTTCCCGTACCGGACCACCGCAGCATCTTGGTTGAATCCGACGGGACCGAGGTGGTGATCAACGCCTGCTTCGGTCACAAGACCAACGAGACCCTGGCCAGGGTGCTCACCGCCCTCCTATCGGCCCGGTTCGGGAGCAGCGTTGGGATGGAGGTGGACCCCTACCGGATCGGGCTGGTCCTGCCGAAGGCCTTGCTGGCAGACGAAGTGGCAGCCCGACTGATGGAGATCGATCCGGCCCACGTGAGCGTCATCCTGGAGAAGACGCTGAAGAACACCACGCTCTTCCGGTGGAAGATGGTCCACGTGGCCAGGAAGTTCGGAGCGCTCCGCAAAGACATAGACTACCAGAAGGTCAACCTGAGACGGATCCTGGGGCTATTCGAGGATACGCCCCTGTACGAAGAAACCTTGAGGGAGATCTTTCACGACCGTCTGGACCTGCGCCGGGCCGAAGAGGTCTTCGCCCGGATCAGGGCGGGGGAGATCGATCTCTTGACCAGCGGCCCCACACCCATAGGATCTGCGGGCAGGAAGGGGGGCCGGGACATAACATCGCCCGAACGAGCAGACGGCGCGGTGATAGAACTGCTCAAGGACAGGATAATGAACGACCGGGTCATCCTATTCTGTGTCAGCTGCAAGAGATGGAGATCGCTCAGGATGGTGAAGAACGTTCCCGAGAGGCCCGAATGTCCTCTATGCGGCTCCAGGATGGTGGCCGCCCTGAAACCCTGGGAGGAAGATGAGATCAAGGTGGTCAAAAAGCCGGAGGATAAGAAGACCCCTGAGGAGAAGAGAAGGACAAAACGGGTCTACCGGAACGCCAACCTGGTTCTCAGCTACGGAAAGACCGCGGCCGTCGTCCTAGCCAGCCGGGGCCTCGGCCCGGAGACCGCCGCCCGGGTGATGAGAAAGATGCGCAGAGACGAGGAGGAGTTCTACAGGGACATCCTCCGGGCGGAGAGGAACTACGCCAGGACGAAGAGGTTCTGGGGTTGAGGAGATATGACCCGCGGCGCGGACGGCCCTTTCCGGCAGCTGGTTATCTCGATCGGATTCAGATAAGACCCATATCAGTCACACATGAAATAAAATGGTATATAACCATAGACGTGCAAGTAGGTATGGATGTTTCTGATAGATGGCTTTGATGGGTCGGATTTGCCAAAAATCTCAGAGACTCCAGGAGGATGGTCGATATGAATGGCAAAACTCTGGCACTCTGTATAGGGCTCTGTCTCGTTCTCTCTTCGAGCATGGCCCTCGGAGAGAAAGCAACAGTCCCTGACACCACGAAGGTGACACGCATAGAGACGGTTGCTATGGCGAAGGTAATCGGTCCGGATCTGACGGTGACGTCTGCAAAGGTCCTCGACGATCCGATCGTGTTTTTCGGTCGTAAATTGGTGCTTGTGCATCTGGAGATCACGGTGAAGAACGCAGGAACGGCCGCTGTTACAAAAGATTTCAATGTTGGTGCAGAGGGCAGGGCGACCGACGGGAATGTTTACGGGTTCGACTATATGGCGCCCGGTGAAGATGAGATGGAGAGAGGAGGCGTGCTCTGCACAGGGCTGGCCGCTGGAGCCGAGAAGACGTATCGCGGTATCCTCATACTCAATCCGCAGCCGATAACCGCTACGATGCAGCCCGGCAGCAACTACGAAATCAAAGCGATGGTGGACTACAACTTGGACCCGGACGCAGGCTACTACGACTGGGGTGTCTCTGAGACCGACGAGACCAACAACGAGCTGACGATATACTATCCACCAATATCTCTGATGCTAGCACCGGTATTGATGGCGTCGCAACTAAAATAGTCTCTTTTTTCACATATTTTTTATTGTGTATACAGTATAACTTTATGTGCTCAAGTAAATGTGAGCGTAAGCGAACATTTTCTTGGAAGGATGTGCCTTCTGCACGGCATAACTGAATATCCACGGCTGGTCCAGTTCATGTAATCAGCCACGATCACGATCTCCTTTTCGTATCTCGTACAGGCGCCCGGGACCGATGGAAACGATTTAAAGGATTGGGCATTGTAGTGTCCTCCATGTCTTTTGACGTGTTCCCCGCGGTCGATCTGCGCGGCGGCAAGTGCGTCCAGCTGGTGGGCGGGGTCCCCGGCACCGAGGTGGTCTCTCTGGATGACCCCCTCGCCCAGGCCAGACGCTGGGTGGCCGAGGGCGCAGACGTCCTGCACATAATCGACCTGGACGGTGCCATCGAAGGCGAACGAGTCAACGCCGAGATCCTCCGCAGGATCGTAGAGTCTCTGGACATCTTCGTCCAGGTGGGCGGAGGTATCAGGTCTCGCCGGGACGTGGAGTCGTTGCTGGACTTGGGCGTGGACCGGGTGATAATGGGCACGGCGGCCCTGGAACGGCCGGAGATGGTGGAAGACCTGGCCAAAGACTTCGGATCGGAGAAGATCATGGTGGCGCTGGACGTCCGGGGACGGAAGGTCACCACCGAAGGCTGGCAGAGAGACCTGGATAAGACGGCGGTCGAGCTGGGGACCCTCTTCCAGGAGAGGGGGGCCGGATCGATCCTCTTCACCAACATCGACGTCGAGGGGCAGGTGCGCGGGGTGGAGACCGGGCCCGTCCGGCAGCTGGTCGAGACGGTAGACGTTCCGGTGATCGCGGCGGGAGGCGTCTCGACGGTGGATGACATAATCGCGCTTCGTGATGCGGGCGCGGCGGGCGCGGTGGTGGGCACCGCGATCTACACGGGAAAACTAGACCTCCATGAGGCGATAAAGGCCTCAAGACGTTGATATTACCCTCATATGAGGTTCATGTAGGTGGTAGGTGATATATTGAGACTGGGTAAAGCCGGTGCTTCGGCGGGGCGGGCGCGCGCCAGCGTCACGGTCTGCCTGGACGGCGACGGCGATGTAGATCTAAAAACGGGATCCGCTTTCCTGGACCACATGCTTCACGCCTTTGCCAGGGCGGGTTCCCTCGACCTGAAAGCAAAAGCCGAGGGTGGCATATCGTACCAGAGGGCGCGCGCCCTGGGTGAAGCCATTGGGCTCGCTCTCGGCAGCGCCTTCGGCGACAAGAAGGGTATCAGACGGTACGGTTGGGCTGCGGTTCCCATGGACGAGGCCATGGCCCAGGCGGCTCTGGACATCAGCGGCCGGCCCTACCTGATCATGGAAGGCAGGTTCGCGGGAGATCATATAGGCGACCTGGAGACGCCACAGGTGAAGGTGGTGATAGAATCGATCGCCAACGCTGCCCGCGTCACCCTGAACGTCCGCTTCGAAGGAGAGAACGATCATCACAAAGCCGAAAGCCTCTTCAAGGCCCTGGGGCTCGCTCTGAGAGAGGCGAAGAATGTGGAAGGCGACGCGGTCCCCAGCACAAAGGGCGTGCTCTGAGCATCACTCGAACTCGATGGTGCCGGGCGGTTTTGGTGTGAGGTCGTAGACCACCCTGGATACCTCGGGGACCTCGCCCGTGATCCGCTGGGATATCCGCTTCAGGGCGTCCCAGGGCAGTTCCAGGGCGTCGGCGGTCATGGCATCTCTGGATGAGACCGCCCTAACAGCTATCACCCAGCCGTAGGCTCTCACGTCGCCCTTGACACCTGTTGCCTTGCCCAAGACCGCGGCGAAGGCCTGCCAGGGGCCGAATGGTAGGAGCTCCTCCTCGACGATGGTGTTGGCCCTCTGGACTACATCGAGCTTCTCTTTGGTGACCTCACCCAGTATCCTGACCGATAGGCCCGGCCCGGGATAGGGCATCCGCTCGCATATCTCTTCAGGCATCCCCAGACCTCTGGCGACCTCTCTCACCTCGTCCTTGTATAGGTCGCGAAGGGGCTCCACGATGCCCTTGAAATCGATATTGTCCGGAAGACCACCCACGTTGTGATGGGACTTGATACCGCCCTCGGATTCGATCAGGTCCGGGTATATGGTTCCCTGGATCAGATAGTCGGCGCCGACGCGCCTCGCCTCGTCCTCGAATACCCTGATGAAGGTCTCGCCGACTACCTTTCTCTTCTCTTCGGGATCGGTCACCCCTTTTAGGGCGTTCAGAAAACGGTCTTGGGCATCGACCTTGACCAGACGAAACTCGCTGAACAGTTCAACTATCCTCTCGGATTCGTTCTCTCTCATGAGCCCGCTATCCACGTATACCGGGGTTAGACGATCTCCGATCGCCTTGTGGGCCAAAAACGTGCAGACGGCACTATCTACACCCCCGGATAGGCCGATAATCGCCTGGCCGTCCACCTGATGGCGAATCTCTGCTATCGCGTCATCGGCAAACTGTTCAACGTTCAGAGCCATGTTACGCTTGAGGTCGGGTTCCAGGATAATAGACTTGCGGTTATATCCCCCGTGGTTATATCCCCGATCTATCTAAGATGAGGTCAATATGAACCGTACATGAAAAATAGAGATTTAAACGGGGACGCCAAAGGGTATCTTGGCGGGTTGGGGTGTGGGACCAGATCGCCAAACCTCCTATGGGTAATGGAGGTGAGGGGGTAGGTCCCTCCTCTCTCTCATCTCTTATCCCATCTTTTGATCTCGTGGAGATCGAAAGATCGTCGTCTCTCAGGGAGTATGGGGGTACTTCAGAGGCGCGACCGGTCCGGTCGGTGGGGATGACCATCAAGATGTCTGCTTTACCTTCATCGAATGGTAGAGTTCCCACCGATCGTCTTTTTTACCACTCTTTACGTTGATCTCGTTGCTGGCGACCACCGAGTAGTTTCCGTAGAGGATGTCCAGGAGGGCGGCATTTCTCTCATCGATCCTGCTCCCAACTTCGTAGACCGCCAGGCCGCTGAAGTTGGACTCGGAATCTATGCGAGCCCTGGTCTTCGAGCTGGTACCGTATAGCTGGGCGGAGACGCAGCTTTCCAGCTTATCGCCGTAGAGGAACCTCTCGCTCAGCAGGACGAGCTTTTTCTGGTCCTCGCACGTTCGGCTGGCAAACCAGCTGGTGTTGTAGACCAACGAGCGTCCATGGGACAAATTGATCATTCCCGGCGACCGGCAGGCCTCGAGCTCTCGATCGATGCCCAGCCTGGTGCTGGTATACCTCAGCTCCTCCGAAGAGGCGTAGGTGCCGGAGCCATGCTCGCTGAAGGTGATCGATCTCTCCAATACCGGCTTCACCGCGGTTCTCTCTGTTGCGCTCTGGTTGAACTGGTCGCAGGAGATGTCCACCTTGTTGGTGATGACGTGACCGCTCCGCTCGGTCGATAGTCTCTGGCGCACGGAGACGTACCCGGTGCCCGAGACCCTGCCGTCTATTACAGCCTTGCACTTCTGTTTTGCCACCCTCATCACGATCTTTATCTGGCCGTAGTATCCGGGCTGGACGGTGCCTATCGTCCAGACGTTGTTCGTTCCCGGATCGGGGGGCGGGCTGGCGGATATGATAGTCGTTCTGGGGTCGTAGTGCTCTGTGATCACCAGGTTGGTGAGGGGTTCTGTCAGCTCGTTCCCGTAAGTTATGGTATAGGTGATCTTCCTGCCGGGGGTTGCCTTGCTGGGTGAGCCCTTCTTCGGTTTCTGGTCTTCCAGGGGCTCGAAGCTTACAACATAGCCACCGAGCCGCAGGTAGTCGATTAGACAGGCAGCACCGCTATACTCAACCTCATAGATAGTAATCCAGAATCTCACAACCCCTGCATTGCCGAGTTCTTCCTGGCAATCCGTGAAGTTATCGAACTTTGTTTTTGATCTATCTTGATAGTTGAATTGCGGATCGAAGACATCTAGCGTCGACCATAATACGCCCCACTCTTCGTCACTCTCGTTCCACCACTCGACTTTATTAGTTTTAACCCGCCTTTCCCATGGTTGACCATCAGTTCTTGGCGATATTGAAGTAGAAAACCAGATACAGAAGGCGGTTTTTCTCTCGTTTTCCCCCTCATTATTGGTGATTTTTGATGAAACTCTACGACCAAGATCTAGCATCTAAAATGTATTCAATTTACCGCCTATGCATATTGTTTTCCAACCAAAAGATTTAAATAGTTTACGACCAATACAAGATAGTAACATGAAACCTAACTGGTATGTCAAACACCACCATCATAATTACTACAGTCTTGTGGAACCATACAGAGAAGATGGTAAGAATAGACATCGGAAGATCTATTACTTCGGAAAACTGACGCAAGAGGAACTACAAAGGATTAATCATGCTCTTGAAGTTATGAAAGGCCATGAGATTAAGACAATAAAAATAGAAGATATCATCGTTGAGAATCATTGGCGCTATTTGGATGTCGCATTTTTGAATTTTATCTGGGAACAATGGAACCTTTCAGAGATATTCCTCCCATCGGAAAATAAAAATGTACAAACATCAGAAATTGCAAAGATATTGACGATTTATCGTTGCTTAGACCCAGGAAGTTATCTATCTGCTGTAGAATGGTCTGGAAAAACCGCGTTAGATCGTATTCTACACCTAAACAGTCAACATATAAATAAGTCGAGACTGTTTCGTGAACTTGATGAAATTGAGGATAGGAAAAGCGACATAGAACAACATATATACAAAACCTTGGGAGACCGTGACGAGAATAGTTTGAGACTTGTATTCTATGATCTCACAGATTCGTATTTCGAGGGTCGGAAATGCGAGTTAGCAACGCCGGGAAGAACCAAAAGTAATGGATTCAGAAAAAAAAGGATTGTTCTCTCTCTTCTGGTAAACTCCAAAGGATATCCCCTCGCGTGGGATGTGATTGAGAATTACACGGCAGATGTCAAAACTATCACGGGTTTATCGAGTCAATGGAAAATACAATTTAAATTTGATGATAATAAAATAATATTGGTTTTTGACAGAGGAATGGTCTCTGATAACAATCTTAAACATCTAGAGGATGAAAAATATAAATATATTACTGCGCTTGATAAGAATCAGATTCCAGGGATGGATAACGCCAATATCGAACGCTTTGACTTACTTAACAAAGAGAATGTGGTTGAGCAGATAATAAAAATGGGGTTTAAAAAATACGATGATGCGACATACTATGAAGATATGGGAGTAATTGGTGGCAGACGTTATCTTCTGATATTCAATCCGGAAATGTTTGCAGATGAAAGAAAATCTCGGGAAGATCTGATAAAAAGAGCAAAAGCGTATCTGGAAGACGAAAATAAAAAGCTGTCCAATGCAGAAAAGAGCAGAAACGAGGCCACGACGAGAAATAAAATCGATAATCAACTTAAAAGGATGAAGGCCAGGAAATTCGCGGATTATGATCTTGAACCTATGATAATAGAGGCAGACGGAAAAGAAATTAATAGCTTTCGAATTTTACCTAAGAAAACTGATGAAACTAAAGAAATTATTAGGAAAGCAAAGAGAACTGATGGGTTATGGGCAATAGTTACAAATGTTTTAGATAAAAGCGATGATAATGAGGGACTTGCAGAGGGTGAACTAATTTCTGCATATAGAGACAAGAACCAGATCGAACAAGCATTTAAAGACGTGAAGTCGTTCATCAAGATACAACCATTCAACGTTTGGGATGCAAAACACGTTAGAGCGCATTATACAATATGCGTACTTTCATACCTGCTGGATATTACGATCGCGAATCGTTTGAGAGAGGTGAATATTGATATAAAAAGTCCGCAAAAGGTGTATAAGATATTACGAGAGGGGCTAATCGGAAGAATAACTATCAAAAGCAGTGGTGAGAGATCTTCGAAATTGATGAAACTTCAATCACAGCAGAAAGGGATATTGGAACTGTTTCAAAGCGAGTGTATTATAGAAAAGAATTATTTAAAATCGATTGGAATTGCTTGTTGAAGTGAACGAGGTTACGACCAACAATTAGCCGAAATTCAGATGGTGCAAGGCTGCTGCATATCGGTTTTGATTTTTGAGTGGGAAACTTGGGTT
>JAUWQF010000020.1 GCA_030611205.1 Methanothrix sp. | reverse complement strand
CCGCATGGTCGGCGGAGCGGGGGGGGTAGGAGTAGCCCGGGGAGCCGGGGGCGGAAAGACCGGGTCCACACCCCGCAGCCGATCTTACCACCAGCTCCTGGGCGGCCCCGACCCGGAAGGAATCCACGACCAGATAATATCGCTCATGCACGGCCAGGGTTGAGCCGGACCTTTCTATCCAGCAACCCCGCGCCGCGAAAGCAACAAACATGCCAGCCCGAACCCGTGCTCGACCGAAGTTACATCTCTATAGAAGAGCTTCGACCTCAAAGGTTATGTTCTCAGAGTAAACCCAGTCATCCGAAGGTCGCACATACTCCACGTCCTCTATAAGGAATTCCCGGAGTATCTCCACCGGAACAGGCCGTATTTCATCTCCCACACTTTTCTCATCCATGTAAGAGAGATATTCTTCACATGCCTCTTGAAGCATCCTCTTCGATTCTTCAATGTTTTCTCCTTGACTGGATATATTAAGTTCCAGGCACAAAGCCACGTAATAATCGCCATCTTTTTTAATTATTCCTGTTAGTTGCATGTTACCCCACCCCAATATTCTCACAGACCGATATTCTGAATTATTTCATGGATATGATCCCGGATAGTTTTCTTCACCATAAGAGACCGTCCTACAATTCCAGCAGAAAGTTTTCCATCTCACGGAGAACAGCGTCTTCGCGTGCCCCCTACTTTCTGACTCACGCGAAGACGCGAAGACGCGAAGTCCTGATGTTTGCCCACTACCCGTCTGATGCCTTCCTCGAAGGTCGCTGCATCGAAGTTGATAGCGCCTCACTCCAATGCGACGGAAGAGACTTCTTCCACATTCATCGACGAGTTTCTCCCTTCGCGTGAGTGCTTTCCCCCAATGATCTCATCGACGAGCCCCACCCTCCCCCGAACCAATGGCCATCGTTCACTGAGCAGGTGGCATCATGCCCGAGAAGAGAGGCATGGGAGGGGCTTTTCTCGCCTCTTCGGGAAGTTCAATATTCATCGGCTGGTTGTACTCATAGTAGAGTTTCGTCACCTCGGTATCCACGATCATCTTCACGAAACCTGCCCCTTCGACCGGGAGTCCCAGCATCTCCGGGGTCAGGGTCAGCTTCATGTGCATCTGGCTCTTCAACGGTAGCTTCGTCTCCTTGGAGAGCCATACCGTCCAGTCCATCTCGCTCTCCTCGTAGAGCTTCGTCAGGTTAATCCCGTAAAGGGGCATGGATCCCATCTCTTCGGCCAGGACCACGGAGAAGGTCTCCATGTCGGGGACTATCTTCAGCTCGTAGGTATCCTGACCGTCGATCTTCGCGGACCCGATTACCTCAGCCTCCGAGTGGTTGATTATCTCCATCTGGTTCTTCAGCTGGTCCTGCCGGTCCCACATCTCCCGGGGGATGCCGGTCAACACGGTCCAGTTCTCACCCAGCTTCATGTAGACGGTATCTCCCAACAGATAGGTCTCCATCTCCATGGTGAGGTTCTCCTCCACATCCTCCGAGCTGGTGGTCGTGGTCATGGTCATCCACACGGACCGGTTTGTGACGTTGGTAAAGACCTCGCCCCGAGAGACCACGTCGAAGGTCGTAGAGCCTGTCTCGTTCACGAGGGTCATGGTCTGGTCCATCTCCATGGCGGACCTGCTGGTCTTCACCTTCTCCACGGAGTCCATCATCATCATCTTCAGATCGTCTGCGCTCGGCGTCTCTTCGACGCAACCGGCGAAGGCGGCGACGACCAAAGCCAGAGCTAGCAGTAATTTCTTCATGTGATCGCCTTTTGTTGTCTACGGCCTATTTCACTCTGTCGTCTCGTCCTCTGGCGCCTTGCCGACCGCGACGCAGGAGCCCCTCGGTGAGAGAGACTGCAGGCCCCAATATCGGACAGAGGTATATTAGATGGCCGAAACCACAACTGAGGTCGAATAAGGCTCAGCGAACGTTACGGAACGGTTAAAATGGCTTAGATCATGAACAAAACGCAATCGAACCTTCTGAACGGTTTTTAGGACGGCGAGTTCCGTCTTCGTTCGGTTCTACTTTTTTGTATCGTTCGGGAGAAAGAGGTGGTTCCAGGGCGGGTCCGCAGGATGACTCGCCTGCTGGAGGATAGTAAAATGAGATATGTAAAAACGTTGATGGCTCTGACGGTGGCCTGCCTTTTGGTGGCGCCTGCCTTCTCCATGCCATCCGAAAGAGACGCCCTGAACGCTTATAGGGGATGGGCTTTCTCGCCGGCAGATCTGACGGAGGAAGAGCTGGTGAACATGACCATAGGCGAGCTGAAGGCGCTGAAACAAGAACAGAGAGAAGAGTGCGAGAATATGACCCTAGGTGAGCTGAGTGAGTATAGACAGACGCAGAGGGAAGAGAGAGAGGAAGAAAGGAACAACATGACCCTGGGCGAGCTGAGGCAACAGAGGCAAAAAGAAAGTAGGATAAACAAAGGAGATGGGATGAACTTCAACAGGGCAAAAGAACCGATTATGGGACCTAGCAGAGCAGAGAGACCGGCCATGGGCCTCGAGATGCTCCTCTTCTCACAGATGGACCTGACAGAGGAAGATCTAGAGAATATGACCATAGGTGAGCTGAGAGAGTATAGGCTGGAGCTAATGGAAAAGTTCGAGAATATGACCGTGGGCGAGCTGGAAGAGCTGAGATTGGAAGAGATAGAAAAGCTGGAGAATATGACCATAGGCGAGTTGAGAGAAGAGAGACCGAAAGGGTGCATCTGGCTGGGCCACACGAGCCACGGCTTCGACAATAACATGAAAAGACACGCCACGGGATATCATACAGCGATAGGACAAGCGTGATCGCTAAGAGACGACCTCTAAAATGCTAGCGGCATAAATAATATGCTGCAAGATGCTGCGGCATTTTCCAGGTCCTGGGTTGTAAGATGGCACGGCGCTCTTCAGGCCTCTAACCATCTTATTTACAGCCCATGGATCGATACGTGTTCTAGTTGTATATAATGTATAACATTGTATACCCCGAGTGAATATGACCGAAGGGAGGATTTACTCGGTGGAACGTGTAAACACGGTTGCTCGTGAAGAGAGGTTATAGTATGATGAAGGTTGTAAGGTTAGCGTCGGTGCTGGTGGCGTTCTGCCTTCTGGCGGCGTCGGCCCTCGCCCTCGCCACCCCCTCTGATAAGGGCGTCCCGAACGCCCAAGGTGGTGAGGGGTTCTCGCAGGTGAATATGTTGCGAGACCCGTCCTCACCGCCGATCAGACCAGCCCATGCAGGAAGCGGCTTTGCCCTGGGGACGAACGGGACCCATCTTCTCAGGATAGAGGTAGCCCGGGTGAGAGTTCTTCAACCCTCGGTGATAAGACGGCTTCTGGAAGAGAACAGGAGTCTCGAGGAGATAAAGGCAGAGATCACGAAAGATAAGGGGGTCTTCTTCATCTATCGAGGACATATGCGCCTCGGTGAGGAGCACTACGGGCTGGTGGACGTCAACCTGACCAACGACGGGACGAACACCTCTCTGGAGGCAGGTGTGGTGGAGTTCCACAAGACGGCGAAGCCCAACGGAAGGGGCGAGATCGTCGGCCATATCAAGACGCACACCACCAGTCGAGACGGGGCCTGGATAAGCGAGGGCGAGCTGTTGATGAGCCGAGGCAGGTACCTTGGCGATTACAGGGTG
The DNA here is from genome assembly GCA_030611205.1 of Methanothrix sp. Taxonomy (GTDB): domain Archaea; phylum Halobacteriota; class Methanosarcinia; order Methanotrichales; family Methanotrichaceae; genus UBA204. Next base: position 20,518 of record JAUWQF010000020.1, on the reverse strand, counting down.
CTGCTGGAGATGTCGTATTCTGTGAAAGAGCATGCTGCAAGAGGTCGGAGGTAAGCGAAGGTGGCAAGGCCCACGGATATGCACCACTTCGTCCACCTCGTCCTCATCCTATTCCCCCTCCTCATCCTCATCCTCATCACAACGCCGGTCCAGGGCGACGAGCACACCGACGAGACCGGCCCCGGGCGGCTCCTCCTGGACGTCTACCTGGACGAGGATGGCAAGGCGCTGGTGATAGGTTATGCGGACAACCTGGACGATTTGTCGTTTTTGGAAAGTTCGGAGTACATCTATGATGAAGAGACGAAGGCGCTCTACGTCCTCACAGGTTCGCTGACATCGATGATCGGGGACAGTTGGGAACTGGAACTCGTCACCAGATCTTGCTGGGACGAATATCTGGTGGTGTTTTACCTGCCCTCTGAGGTGGTGCTGGAGGCGGTCGACGGGTCCGAGGGGCTGGAATACCAGGTTGCTGAGTCGGCTGACTCTCTGGTGGTAGACTTCTGGGGATATGATGTGAAGAGTCCGGCGGTCACCATGAGATATTGGCCCGGCTGAGGCGGCAGGACACGTCCGAAAAATAGCATATTTGTCGCTGAGCATATCAAGTCAAAGCTTTTGAGACCGTACACGGCGGTCTCCTGACCAAAAATTTAAAATACTAGTCACTATCTAATAGATAATGGCTCACGCTACTGAGTGAGTCAAGAAGGTTACAGCTCAAAAAAAAAGGGGGTGAAAGGAATATGAAGGGAGTAGTAGCATTAGTATTAGCCGTATTTCTTGCATGTGGTATAGTAGCGGCGACTCCGTGTCTTGTACCACCAGGGCAGTACGAGCAGTTTTGTGAGAACCAGCTGGTCAGCGGAAACGGCGTGATGTATTCAGAGGTATCGATAGTGGATAAGTACATAGCTCTGAATTACTACCAGACTATGAGCAACTTAGGTCAGCCGCCAGCCGACATAGAGATGGACTCTACCCATCTGTACTCGCAGATAGCGCTCAATCAGTCACTGCCCTGCGATGATCCGGACAACGACTCGACGACGTTGAACTTCTACGAGAACACCAAAATGGCCTTCGATGGGCAGCAGGCGGACCCAAGAGCGGCCCCATCGATCTTAGAAGGTACGAAGTATCTAGAATCGAAGGGTTTCTACGGCGGCATCGATGCAAACATACAGGAGTTCTACCAAGTCCAGCAGTTGGAGAAAGACCAGAAAGCGTTCTTCGGCTCAACATGTAACTCGACCATCAAACATACCGTTGGTCTCGACACCGCAAACGCTTTCAACGGGACATGGGGAACCAGTGCCAACATGCACAAGATCTTCTACAAGGACATAAGTTCTAACGAGTGGTTCTCGGGAGAATTTGAGGTCGCAAAGATGATCAAGTTCCACGAGAAAGCAACGCCATCCAGGCCTTCGGGCAACCCGTGCTGTATAATAGACTGCTAAAAGACTGCTAAAAAAAAGCAGTCTACAATTTTTAATTTTTGGGGGGGTTAGATCATGAAACGATTGCTGATTATGATAATTCTTCTGACGCTCACCGGGTCTGCGACCGTCGAGGACACGATGACCGGACCCAGCAGCAGCTCCGTCTATCCTTCGGGCATCCATCCTACGGGGGTCTGGCCCGGCGGCGTCTGGCCGCCACCCGAGCCGGATAGACCCGGAACATTGATCGTCTCGGTAGAGATCATCGGTCCCGAAGATGGGGACGATCTCCAATATACCACCCCGGGAAAGACGCTAGAGTACATAGTAACCGTCAAGAACCTGGGGCGTTCAGAGGTGGATGCGGAAATCACCATCAACCTCGATCGCTGCAGCCCGGACTGGTTTAGCTGGACCTCGATGAGTGCCACCATACCACCGGGCGGTGTGGTCTCCGAGGAACTCCTGGTCACGCCGGAGATGAGCGCCCTGCCTGGCAAGTATCACTTCGAGGCTCGGGCCTCTGCTCTGGATTTCAAACCAGGATGGTGCGATGCATATTTCAACATCCAGGGTTACGATTACATCTCCGAGACGGCGATAAGCGGTACGGGTCAGTTCTATCTCGACAAAGATCTCAGGAGCATGGGCACAGGGATCAAAGCCAGCAAGGATATCGTCTTCAGCGGCAGCGTGGACGCGCTGGTGAAGAACCAATACCTGGTGGAGAAGGCAAAAGGCCGGACCCCCAACTTCCAGGAGTGCGATGCCGTCGATAACTACTTAGCTATCGACTCAAATGACAGCCTTTCCGGCTCAGAGAGCCTGAAGAGCTCCTGGATATTCGGCGGGGTCGGATCCAAGATCACCGAACGTTACAACGTCAGCAAGATGGAGTATCAGATGCAGGACTACAACCTGCACCTCACAGGCTCCATGAAAAAACGTGCAGCCTTCCAGACCGCAGACAACTTCACCGGATATTTCATGCTCGATGCCAAGCAGGTCATACCCGGCCAGAAGAACATCAAAGAACGAGAAGAGTTCTTCGGCTCCTTCGAGATCCAGAGAAAGCTGATCTTCGAGGGTCCTGACAGACGGATGTTCTACTCATGTCCCATACCGGACTGGCCTTATTGTCCGGGCATAGGACATGGTTGCTAGGACGTTTTGTCCTGGCAACACATATAATTTTTACTTATTTTTGTACACAAAGTATAACTTTATGTGCTCAAGTAAATGCGAGCGTAAGCGAGCATTTTCTTGTCTAGACGCCTAGTGTCCTGTCATCTAAGTAATGTCGTAAAGACGACCGTCATTCCCGATGAGGAGGGAATGCCGTGTCCACCACGATGGAAGAGACTTCTTCCACATTCATCGACGAGTCACCACCCTTCGCGTCTTCGCGTCTTCGCGTGGCCCCTAATTTTTGCCGCACGCGAAGGCGCGAAGCCGCGAACTCGCGCGCGTCCACAAGCCTGCAAACCAGATAAAATACCCGGAGCCTCGGTTGAGGGTCCAACTGGATTCCCACCTTCGTGGGAGTGACGAGTGCATGATACGATATTTTACGCATGACTCGACACTAGTCGGATTTACTCGTTCGCCTAATCAACACTGTCCTCCAGATACGCTTTAAATAGTACCGTGATCTCGGCGTGATCTCCAGCAACATCTATAATTTTTTTTTACGCCGAATCCTGAGAACAAGTATAGTTTAGTATTTGAAGGAAAATCTCACTCACTTGGCATGGTTTTGTTGACCTTTTCTCGTTGTATATAATGTATAATATTGTGTACTCAAAGTAAATCCGGCCAAATGGAGGATTTTCTCGACCATGCCTGCCGTGAAGAACTCGATTAACAGTGGCGATGCATTGCTATTTTTCCGTTAACCGCGTATGAGTTGTGCTTCATATAGGTTGATGAATACGCGGTTTCAGGATAATATTTGTGTAAAAGATAGCTTAAGATGATAGATTTAATGCCAAACACTCGTAATTATTCGTATTGAAAAAGGTTATATACTAACAAAATGCTACGAATATACCTAATGATAGGCTGCAAAACCCAGAAGGTATAGATATGAGATATGGATGCACATTTATAAAAATGGTGATGATCTTTTCTGTGCTGCTTTCCATGCCGGCTATCTCTTGGGCCGCCGAGAACCCGGACGGATACTACAAAAAGCACGAGCACCAGTTCGCGCAGGACGTATCGGGCGATGGGTTTGTGATGGTGCACCAGGTGGTGAACACCGAAACCCTCCAGCTCAAGAACTACATGCACGGCAGCGGGAGCATGGATATGGCGACTCTGATCAACTCCAGCCAAAAATCTAGTAGCTACAAATACTTTGACAAAACTAAATGGACGAAGGAGTCATTTAAGAAAGGCAACATAACCTTCTTGGAGCAGAACGAGATGAGTTATGCGCCGCGGAGCTTCGCCTACGGGACAGGGTACTACGAGCAAACTCCGGTGGTCTACAACTCCAAGCTGAAGGAGAAGACCTGTGGCAAGAACTACCAGGATAATGTAGGAACATCCATGCACCACCAGATCGAGTACGCCCAGGGGTTCAAGAAGGACATCGCGGTCAACCTCGACTGCAAAGCACCCACAAAAGATGCCAGTGGGGCGGGGCTTATAGAGATGAGGATCGATGAAGAGGTGACCGAGGGCGTGGTGCACGTCGGAGAGCTTATGACCGACGAGGAGTACGGCTGGAAGAAACCATTGATAGAGATCGACGAGAACTATGTAGGCAGCTTCAAGATCAAGAAGAACATGAAAGTCACCGCCACGAAGTACAAGAAGTCCGACAAGAAGGACTGGCTATCCTGCTGCTTCGGCGGTTACGGTGGCATAGATGACGAAAACAAAAAATGGGGCGAAGAGGAGATCTTCGACTGCACATGCCGCCAGGTGGCGTGGGACGAATCAGGATGGAGCAACCTGACCCAGGAGCAGTATACTCCTGATAAGGTAAAGGTCTCCCTGGAAGGCGAGCTGCCTGTCGTAGAAGAACCCGAAGTGGAGCTAACCATAGAAGAGCTCTTAGAGATGCTCAAAGAGAAGGGATACGTCGGGAACGTGACGATAGACTCTAACGAGACCGCGTCCGGGAACATGACCACCATATAAATGATCTGGAAAGGCGCTGGTTTTCAGCGCCGTTCCTCCCATCTATTTCTAAGAGAGATCCGCGAACAGAGACGAAAACCAGACCCTCGGGGCGATGGCGGTCTTCATCTTGGCGTTGTTGCTGGTGTGGGTGTCTGCACCCAGGGTCTCGGTCTTCGGGTCGCCGATCCCGGACCCTACCATCCTGGCCACCGCGTATATCGGCTCGTCGGGCCCGCCTAGCTCTGACCAGTTTGTGATATTGCCGTCGTAAATCGCCCTAACCTGGTCCCTCTGAAATTATCTTGCCGTATTCGAGCTTTTCTCTGGGAATGGGCTCCTTCTCTTCATCCGGATATCCGAAGGCTATCATCGACTCGACTCTCATCTTCTCCGGCAAACCGAGCAGGCCCTTGACGTAATCCTCCGAGGTCTGAGAATCGCTGTGCATTCTCTTCCTTATCTGGATCCAGCAGGATCCCAGCCCCAGGCTCTGGCCGCACAGCTGCAAGAGTATGGAAGCAATAGAGCAGTCCTCGATCCAGACGTCCGACTCGTTCTCGGCGGCGCAGACCACCACCCCCAACCGGGCGCCCTTCAAGAAGCCCGATCCACTCAGTTTGGCCAGGGAGAGGGCTTCCAGTTTGTCTCTGTCGGTGATGAAGATAAAGCGCCAGGGTCTGAAGTTGCGGGAGGTGGGCGAGCGCAGGGCCGCCTCCTTCAACTGCTCGACGATCTCGGACCCGATCTCTTCGTCCTTGTACCTTCTGACGCTGCGCCTCTTTCTCAGTATATCGAGCATGGATCTTCCTCCGTAACTATTCAGCCTACCATCGCCAACCCGCATAAATGTAACTGATCTGGAATGCTCTAATCAGAACAAGTCGGGACTCTATGGTACAGTGTCACCCGGCCTGCGTCGCCCATGGGTTCGCCAGACTAAAATAGTAGCATTGGATTTACCCAAAGAGAAAAGGGGAGTGATTGCCATTATGGATGTACGATCCATATGTATCAACAATATGAGCGGCAGCGTTTGGACTCGGCAGAGCAGGTATCTTCTTTCTATGTTACTGGTCATGGGGTTGCTGGCCGTTCCGGTCTTGGGGGGCACCCCGGGATGTCCCGATTGCCCTGACTGGACGAACTTCGACAGCTGGTGGGATCGTTACCATAAAGATTCCGTACAGGAGCCGTCGAAACCTTCGCATACGGAAAAGGTCATACCGAAGCGGTCCGAAGAAGAGAACCTGAGCGAGATGATCTATCCGGAGGCAGAGTTGCTGGTCCGCCCCGGCGACGACCTGAGCGGCCGGACTATCCTGGACGCGCGCCCGCCCCAGGTGTACGAGAGCGGCCACCTGCCGGGGGCGAGAAACCTCTGCTGGAGGTCCATCCAGTCCGGGGGCGTCCTGGACCCTGAACTTGCGGTGGTGGAGCTGCGCAAGGCGGGGGTCAACGAGACCGACTCGATAGTGGTCTGCGGCGATACCGAGGGTTCTGCCTACCTCTTCTGGGCGCTGGATTATCTGGGCCACCGGAACTTGAGCAGGCTGGACGGCGACCTATCCGACCTGGCCCTAGTCCAGAACGCGCCCGCGCTGAACGAATCGACCTACACCGCAGATATCAGAGCCTGGCTAATGATCGACCCGGCGGCGCTCGAGGCGGGCCAGGGAACTTTTGAAGTCAAGATACTGGACGCCCGATCTGACTTCTCCGACTACGCCCGGTCTCACCTGAGAGGGGCGGTCCCCTTTTCGACATACCTGGTTTATGACGACGCCGGGGCGGTCAAGAGCGCTGGCGAGCTGGAGCGGATCTTCGAAGGGAAGGGCGTCGGTGGGGGAAGGACTCCGCTGATCTACGGGACGCCTGAGGCATGCTCTCTATACTTCGCCCTCAGGCTGATGGGCTATCAGGCCGCGGTTCTGGACGGGGACGGGTGGCTAAATAGCGAATATGTGGTGAACTCCATATCCTGAGGCCCTGCTAAAAGGTTCCCGGCACGGGTATCGTTCACCGACAAGAAAAAAAATGTCAGGGGAACTCGGTGAAGCCGGACCCGCGCCAGGTCGGAGGTCATTGCATAGTTATCACGGATTACCTTGGGAGAGGCTTTCGAACCAGTGCGCATAACACCAGCTCGAAGCTCCAGACTTTATGTGAGACTCTGGCGCAAGCAGGCCGAGAGCACGGCCTGCCTGATCGTCCATCGTGCTGGAGTGCTCAAGAGGAGAGCAGCTATCTGGTCGGAGATTCGCCAGGTCTTCGGTTCTATGGGATTTGACACCGTTTTCGCGCTGCTTGCGATCGGTTAATCTTGGCGTTGTAGCCTGTATCCCATTGGGGACACAGACATATCCTAATCACCGTCCTAGATTAAATAAGTTTTGGTTACCTATACGCAAGATCTGTTGTTTTGCGGGTGCGCAGATCGGTCCCGAGTATCAGGTTCGAGCACCGGGTATCTCACGGCGATGGCATCTCAGCAAGAATATGTGGGGTCTTTCCAGGGATGTTTTCCCTCCTCATGAGTCCTGAAGATGTGTTTACCAAGTCGTTCTGGACCATTACCCTCTCCATTATATCCTCTGCGATATTATGCGGAAGGTCGTATTCCATTATTAGGTTCTCGATGCAGAGTTCTCGATCGTCGCCTTCGTATATACCCAAACGTATCTCATTTGCGTAAATGCTGATCAAATTTTCACGTCGCCATACGCTCTGCGGGTAGCATCCGATCACTTTGTTATGATGTGTTATATGTGGTCCGGTCCTGAAGGCGGTGGTCCTGACATCGACAATAACTCTGGCAAGGATCCTCTGCTGGCAGTTGGGGCACTCAACCTCTAGAAGAGACATCTAATCTCACCTATGGCACATTTTAGTGATCTATGTTCCAGTGACGATTACGATCATATGTATATCGTATCCAGATCACATCTACACCTTACCACTACTTATACATTTTTATTGCCGGTTTTTTTGAGATAAACATAGGTTCTGCATATATTTTGTATAAATCCTATTTTTACCTGGATGGCACTGGTGGTTTTTGTAAGATGGGTTGTTACTGGGTTGTACACGCTAAATAACTATATATGTGATTAAGAGGCAGATATTGCAAAGAGGAGGCAGTATGTCTGCGACTAAAATTGGAACTGCGGACTGGTATCACGTAATCAGGAAGGTTCAACCAGTAGGAAAGCAAGGGGAGCCAAAAAAAAATGGCATCATCACCCTGCTGCCCGAGTTTGTGAATAAGCATAGCCTGGTCATAAATGAGAAGATTGAGAGCGATAATGGATGTGTGTATGAGGCCAAAGGGAAGGATGTGGTAGTTTATACCAATGCTAACCACGATCTGCTCTACATCTTGCCCGCGGAAACTCCTCATACGCCCTCCTATCATACAGATTGGCTGACGGACGAAGTGGTCATCGATGTTTCTAAATTTTATGAAGATGTCGATATAAGCCGATTTACAGAGGATTCCAAGTTATGCTGGCGGCCATTGATAGAGTTTATGACATCGATCCTGATCAACGGTATTGGAACGGTAATATTACAAAAAAATAATGGTAAAGATAGGTTGGACATATCGCTCATGGAGGTGCTGGATGACTTTGAGAAGGAGCTACATGCAAAGGTAACAGAGGACGGGAGAAGGATAATCTTCGAGCTGGATGAACCGACGATCGACCACGATATCTTTGCGACAAGGCTAGACGAGATGATCCAGCTCGTGGTCCGGCTCTTCAATCTCTTCATCGAGTATCTGGATGAGGCGAAGGATATCACAGATCCGCTCGCAAAGCGGACCGAATATGAGATGCTCAGGCGAGATGTGCACCGGAAGGAGTACGAAATCGATCGATGTCACCATGAATGCGTAGCAATCGCCAAGCATACTATGTATAAATCCATGTTAAATCCAGCATTCATCTACGATTTGAACGTCTGGTCAACAGACGTGCTGGGGTTCAGGCTGATCGTTGAGTCGCTGGAGTCGTTCGCAGATGAGATAGAGTCTTACATGCATATACTAGATTCGTATCAGGAGATCCTACCAACTCTGGTGGCACCAGACAAGCTCAAGATACTATCAAAACATCTGAATGCTATAAATATTAATTATAAGAAATTACTAAATTTAAAAGATGCTGATGAAAATACGTTGTACGATATGGCCCGGATGGAGGCGATGGCGATTGTAGATCTCCATATGAGCAGACTTAAACTGTACGAGAAGATAACAAAGGGGCCCGAGGATGTGCTGATAACGCTCTTTGCCGAGCTTTTTCTTGGAACCCTCACCATGCGCAGGATCATAAACAGTATGATCGTGAGACGTATGATTAAGGAGATCTAAATCAAGTAAATGTTCGCTTACGCTCATAGTTACTTGTGCACATAAACTTATACATTATGTACTACTAAAAAGGTGATACGATGGTTGAGGCAAGCGGATATCTCTTCCGGGATGTTGAGGTTCTCCTGACGGAAGCGGAAGATACATTGGAGGAGTTCAGGAAAGGCACTCCTGGGGCGTACGACAAACACAAAGAGCATCTTACTAGTGCCCTGCAGGAGTTGGATAATATCTGTTCGAGGTACAAAGACGATGTCGAAGCTTCTGTCATCAGAACCAGGCTCGGCGAGTTTCTAGAAGCCGTCAGCTCCGAGAAGCTGACACCTGAGCAGGAGATCCAGCACTTAGATAGGATCATCGAGCGGGTTCATCACTTGGTAGAGTGGAGAAAACTCGCCATGGCGGCAGGGTATGAGCTTCCCTTCAGCTCGCGACGGAAAACCAAAGAGGATATTCGCATGCGGTGATTGAAGGGATCAGCCGAGCTGTTGTAGCAGCTCACCTGGCTCAGCAGGATCCATTTGGTAATGGGGTTTATGACAGAATATCCACCCTATTCAAGCTGGCATTCCGTTCGTGTTAGAAGTATCCCAGCCTGTAGCTGGAATATATAAAATCTAAGTTCCACCCCCACCCAGGCATATGAGAATATGTCACCTGGAGTAGCGACTCTGTTGCAACAAGCCAAATCCAATTCTTGGATTTAGCTCGATCGCTGCTTACTTAGCTCGATCGCTTTATCAAAACATCTGAGCGCCTCGTCGCACCGGCCCAGGAGATTAAGGGCGAGACCTTTGTTATTCCAGGCCCAGGCATGTTCTGGATTTAACTTGGTAACTTCATCAAAACACCCAACAGCATTTTTATATTCATTTATTTGATTGAGTGCGACTCCTTTCTGGTACCAGGCCTCGATAAATTCCGGATTTAGTTTGATCGCCTCATCAAAACATTTGATGCCTTCTTCGTACCTGCCCCCCTTACTAAGAGCAAGACCTTTGTTGGCCCATGTTCCAGCGTTTTTTGGATCCTGTTTGATCGCCTTATTGAGACATTCAATGGCCTCTTCGTACCTGCCCAGGCTATCAAGTGCAAGTCCTTTGTTGGCCCAAGCTATCGTATACTTTGGATCTATACCTAAGGCTTTGTCGTAACACTCGATGGACTCTTCATACCGGCCCAGGTGATCAAGGACAACGCCTTTGTTATTCCAGTCCTCAGGAAGATTTGGATTTAGCTCGATCGCCTTATCACAGCACCCAAGGGCTTCTTCGTACCTGCCCAGATGATCGAGGGCGACGCCTTTGTCATTCCAGGCTCCAGAATGGTTTGGATTTAGCTCGATCGCTTTATCACAGCACTCAAGAGCTTCTTCGTACCTGCCCAGATAATCGAGAACGATGCTTTTGTTATTCCAGACCTCTGGAAGATCCCGGCTTAGCTCGATCGCATTGTCATAACACTCAAGGGCCTCTTCGTACTTACCCAGGCGATAGAGCGCAACACCTTTATTGTTCCAGTCCTTAGGGCGGTTTGGATCCTGCTCGATCGCTTTATCGAGGTTGTTCGGCTGACTGAAGGTCGCGCCTTTTTCTCCAACCATCTTTACCACCACTAACATTTCTCGTAGTACATAAAGTATAACTTTATGTGCTCAAGTAAATGCGAGCGTAAGCGAGCATTTACTTGTTGTATACAATATATAATATTGTGCATTCCGAGTAAATCTGACTGATTGGTGGATTTACTCAGATCCTTGCCTATGTTTTCGATAACCTCTATACATTCTGAAGTCGTGATAATATCTCTAAACCGCTCCAGCACTTTTCAAAAATATATAAATAAAGAAGAGGCCTCCTATAAGGAGAGATGCCGTGACGAGGAGCGAGCCGATCCAAAGCAGGAGATATAGCTTTGCCCTCACATCCTCACTCTCTAGGAGGCCATCCATCTCGTCCCTCATTCACGAAACTCCTCCATCGGGAAGTACACCGCCCTTCCGAGCACGTCACCCTTCTTGACTACACCGTCTGTATAAGGGAAGAATACGGCACTGTCTGCAACTCTAGGGAGCTCGGTGGGGAGCGGCATCTTGTCCACGAGGCCAATCACTATTCCGGCTTTATGGACCGCATAGGGAACGACGGAAACCAGGCTGCTCGGAGGGATCTCCACCGGCTCGATCTCTACGGGCTGAGCCTCCCCTCGCTTGCAGACCATATCTTCCTTTGCCACGAGATGTCCGACTCTGCCGTGCCTTCCTGCCAGGAAGTCGAAGGTCCTGCTCTTCCAGGCGATCCAGTCACTTTTCTCTCGCTTCTTTGCCTCTGTGCGAATACCTTTGATGTACTTCGTAACTATCGGCATCTCAATCCTCCACGTCGATCCTGAGCCTATTCTTTACAGCTTTGGCCTTCTCGGCAAACTCGTCCGCTGTGGCGAGCCTCCGTATCTCGCTGAGGGTCAATCCTACGACTCTGGTATCCTCTTCTTGCTTCGTCTTCGGCTGGGCGCGGATCGTCTTCAGTAGCGGTGCAATCAGCACCATTTCAATTCACCACCTTATATACTTATTACTACATTCCTAATCTCATCCACGCTCAGCCCCGCCTCTTTGCCCCTGGCTATCGCTCTTACATTTCTGAGCTCGGCTTCCTTCTGGGCTATAAACCCAACAAGCGGACCGATCCCGAAAGGCTGCTTGATCGAGATATCCCTACCAGATATGATCATGTACCGATCGAGCGCGTTCTCCACGGCGATGAGAGACTCGGTTTGCTCATACTCAGGAACTGCATTGGAAAGCGCCGAATAGTACTCGGTGCCCTCGAGCGCCAGCACCATGCCCGGAACATCGACCTCCTCGAAGGCCTTCATAGCCGTCTTCAGGACCGATCCTCCGGAGATCAGCGAACTCTGGATGGAATCCAGGGCCAGCTCCTCCTTCTTCGCCCGGAACAGGGTCTTTAGGTTTGTAGTGTCTACACAGATCGCCAGGTATTTTTTGAGTGGAACCACGTCAGTCTGCTCCACTGTGGCCCATGTACTTTCCCAGTGAACCCTGTCCAGAGCCGTCTCCAGATGGAACATATTCCTGGCCTCCTCATATCTGGGAAGGGCTTCCAAGAGTACTGCATACCGGGTTTCTTCTAGGGCCGAGACGACATCGGCAACGGTGTTCAACTCTGCCATATCGTACAGCTCCTTCTGATCGAGTTCTCCGGCCGGCAGCAGATGTGCCCTGATATCATCAGAAGGAATGCCCTCCTGAACGCCGCGGAGCACGGTTTTTATGTTTCTGACATCCCATACCTGGGCCAGGACGGCAAATGTACTCTGGACATTCTTGGGAACCATCGCAGCTACCTCAACATACGTATCTGCCATCTGACTCAGGAGAGTTCGCTCCACCGCTTCAGAGCCCGTCAGCATAAGGTCCTGCATGTACCTGGCATACTCGGTGGTTTCGAGGTACGAGAATACCTCAGTAAGAGAGTCGGCTGTTATCAGATCCTCCAGCTTATCACCCTGGATCAGCTTGCTCTCTTTGGCACGTATCCTGGCAGTCGAGAATACATAGGGGATGATATCCCTGGCTACCCGTACAAGAGGGATGAGTAACAGGAACAGCGCGGCTATTCCTGCAATTATCTCCAGGTACATGATCCCCATGAGATCCATCTAGTCATCCCTCCTATTCAGATCAGACCGGTACCCACCAGGAGCAGAATCGCTACCAGTAGCCCGAAGACCGCGAAGGTCTCAGACATGACGCTCAATACCATACCCTTACCAAAGGTCTCAGGCGTCTTGGCAGCAGCACCGATGGCACTTGCGGCAGTAATACCTTGGCCGATAGCGGTAATCCCTGCAAGCCCCACAGATATCCCAGCACCGAGCAGGACTATCCCCACCTCGACCGGGACGGCAACGACATCTCCCAGAATTCCGGTCCCGATCATGATCAGGATCGCTCCGAGAAAGCCGTAGATGCCTTGCGTCTGTGGAAGTGCCTGAAGCACCAACGCGGGTCCGAACTTGTCAGGGTCTTCAGCAATTACACCAGCACCTGCAGCACCTGCGATCCCGACACCTATCCCAGAGCCGATCGCGGACAGGCCCATTGCGATGCCTGCCCCAAGGGCTGCCAGCGAAACGCCCATCGTTATCTCTACCACCATATTATTTTACCTCCTTTGTTTTTTACTACCATATTCGCAATATCTATATTTCTTCTGTCAGGCTGCGCTTGACTGCAAATGGTCTGAAGTTGACTCCACCACCATCGTAGAATTTACTAAAGAACTCTACGTAGTGTAACCTCATGCTGTGGACGAAGCCACCGAGCGACTGGATAACCAAGTTCGTCAGATGCCCGAAGACGAAGATCAAGGGAGCAAGTATCAGCCCCACAACAGCAATGCTCGAGACCATGTCTGCGAGCACGTTTACCGTCATGGCTATGCCGAAGGTGCAGAGACCAAGTGCCATCAGCCTCGCATAGGAGAGGACGTCTCCGAGGAAGCCTGTAATCTCGAAGAAGAACATCGCCTTGTGTCCAACTATCAGAAGTACCAGCGCAACTCCTCCAAGTATGGCCCCAGGGATCATGCTCCCGATGGAAACCAGCGCAATACCCGGCACGGCCAGAAGCGGCCAGGACTTCTCAAATATCGCGCTCTTCAGTTTGCCGTGCCTGACATCCTCCAGTATGCCTGTTATGATCGCTATCGTAAGGTGGATCATCCCGATAATCAGCACAACGCACAGGAAGAGCTGCACCTGAGCCAGCTGATCCAATATCATCACCGAGCGGAGGGCATCCAGACCCACATACCCGATGGCAAAGTCTCCGAGCCAGCCACCCGTGAGTGCGCCGATAATAACTGTTGCCATACCTGCCGTCGCAAGTATTATGCCAAGATCTCTGATCGTCTGGTTGTATCTCCCTCCCCCGATGGCAAGGAACGATCCGAGGAGGAGGATCATGAAGCCGTAGGCTGCGTCGGTGACCATTATGCCGAAGAATATACAGAAGGACGGCATGAGCAACATCGTCGGATCGATCTCGTTGTACTTCGGAGCCGAGTACAGCTTTGTGAGAAACTCAAAGTGCTTGAAGATACCTGGGTTGTCAAGCAAAACCGGAACCGTCTCGAGAGGTACATCAGGCTCGATCAGACTTACTACCGAGTAGCCATCGGTGACATCTTCGACTGTCTGGGACAAGCTGTCAGCAGATCTCTCCGGGATCCAGCCCTCTACGACGACGGTCATATCCGTCTTCGCAAGCTTCGGCTGGACCTCACCCCTATCGCGCTCGATGTTAAGCTGCTCTCTGAGAACCGAGAGAGGTTCGCGCCACCTGCTGGATATTGCTACGATCCCCTCCGATATCGTAGCCTCTTCGCGGGCCAGCTTTTCCAACCTATCCTCGATCTCTGCGAGGGCTTCATCAGGTGTGCCCTTCAATCCTGAGACATCGATCTTGTCAAAGCCGGCTTTCCGGATAGATGATAAGACACGCTCAGCATCCTTCGTGAGACAGACCACAACGGCTGCATACTTCTTCTCATCTATGAGATCCGATAGGCCGATATAGAAGATGCCCTTTGTCTCTTCCTCAAGCGTAGCCTCGATCTGCTCCAGATTTTCTTTGGCCAGCAGCCCTGCCCAGCTTGTGAGGAGAGGGGCACCTTCGATGTCCTCAAGGGGAACATCGAGCGTCCGAATCTCCTCTAATGTGGTCTTTTGCGTGTTATACTCAACGGCTTCCTTTTCAATCAGGGATAGTCTTTCAGCAGGCCCATCTATCTCACTTCCTGCAGAAGCCAGTACCTTTTCCGTCTCCTCAATTAGCGCCTCTTTATCTAACTCCTCTACTGAGACTTTTTCTGGTGGTGTGGGTCTGAACATCTTTTTAAAGAAGCTGTCCCCTGTTACAGGATTTATATCCTCAAAGATATCCAGAATCTTGTTTATCCGCATGACCTGTGTGGTCAACGTCCTGAGGTACGGGTCCGTTGTGTGTAGGCTAACCAACCCTTCGTCAACCTCGTTCGGATGAAAACGCCCACCTTCGTAGTCATCGACCTGGATAACACCGAGCTCATGGAGGGATCGGATGAGTGGCTCTTTGTAACGCTCTAGGGTTACTATATGCAGCTTCTTCATACGAACTGTTTGAAACATTCAAACCTCCCGTTTCTCCCTTTTCTCTTCTGATGCCCGATCTCGTCTGCTGATGTACTCGCCGGTCATCGATTGGTCGAGGAACCGTATTGCTGTCCGAATGCAATCAGAAATGTTGATGAAATTGCCGTCCTCCACCAGTTTCTGGATACGCTCGAGATCGGAATCCGTTATTTGTACGGTCACTCTTCTGACGGCCATATTTATCACATTCCTATGTTATGTCTATGTGATCATGATCCTATTTAAAACCTTTGCCTGGACGAGATTTATACAGTTGTGTTATACTACTCGTAACCCAATCTACAGATGCGAATGCTGTGTATAGATTTATATGTGATGAAGATCATAATAATATATGATAAGATAAGACCGCTCTAACACTTGGACGTGGGTTTATCTTTTGCCTATAAATTTGTCTGATGGCCCGCATTCTGTGGGGTTCTGAGGCGATCTCGTGGTGAAAACAACGATGAAATGGGATTGTCGAGATGAACTAATACGACATTAATATGTTACGGAATTCTGGTATAAGCCATGCCAAAGCTGTATTTTGTATGTGAATTGTACAAAACCTATATATAGGATAAATCCCATGTTTCGGATGGACATAGGATGGATATCGGATAGATATAGGATGTGGTATTCTGAACAGGATTAAGAGACGAAAGTCTGTGATCAACTGTACCGTTTCGCCCTACATCAAGGATAAGATAGATGAAATGGTAGCCTATGGTATGTTCTCGACTATCAGCGGCGCTGTGGCGATTTCCTTGATGGAATTGATAAATAGGAACGAACACGAGCTAAAGGCACTGAAGAGCGAGCATCGCGAGTCCAAAATGGTGGTTAGCACAGCAGAGACGCTCTAGAGGATCTCGAAAAACCGCCCCGCCACGACAGAACTATTTAGAGAGTATCTAAAGGACGGACTCGGTTATGAGGTAAATTGAAACCCTCTTTAGTCAAAAGATAGAACTCTGAGCTCAAAAACGGTGAGCTTGGATCTGCCATAGTCGGTTATTCTGACTAACCTCAATATTTTCAGGATCTTAATGCCCCATCCTTCTTTCTCCGCGAGCAGGATTATCTGTACGTGTTTTGGTTTTATCACAATAGCCACCCCGCGTGTGATTCTTATCACACATATATGTGATGCTTATCATATTTAACATTTACCAATGTTGTGTATTATATACAAAAGTAAAAATAAAAATGATTTGTATTATCTCCAGTTTCGTGCCTTTCTGAGAAGCTGGTCGTGAATGTCGCTGGTGATGGCTGCCCGTCGATCTGGATCTCTAACCTTCCGGAGGCTTGGGTCGAAGACGCTGAGCCATCTCACGGTGCTCTTATACACACTCACCTTTGTGGATATACCGCAGTAGGTGCCAACGACCCACATGTCATAATCGTCGTCCTGCATCCTAGTGTATCTGCGTGCCAGCCTACCTTTCAGCTTTGCGATCTCGGCCAGCAGGTTCTCTATCGCATAGTAGAGACCATTCTCAAGGTCATCTCCCACATCGATCGTGTCACCGGTTTCAACTTTTGTCTTCATGACTGATCACCCCGCACATGCTTTGATCGATCTATCATCCACCTCGAAGGTGGCCGCCTTGGCGATTCTTGAGAGGAAACCCTCCTTTCCGATGAGCGCTTTCTCGAAGACCTCCTCCAATGTGGAAACGGGTACCACCTTTATCCCGTACGTACCGTTGGTGATATCCCCCTCATAGTTATCCCTAGGAATTAGTACGGCGTCCATTCCTGCTTTTGCAGCAGCCTCTATCTTGGAAGATATACCGCCCACAGGGAGTACATCACCCCGTATTGAGAGCGAACCTGTCATAGCCAGGTTCTGTCGCACCGGCAGGCCCTCCAGCGCAGATACTATCGCCGTGGCAATCGAGATGGATGCGCTGTCGCCCTCCAGACCATCGTAGGTGCCGATGAACTGGACATGGACATCCATCCCGGCGATGTCTTTGCCGGTATATTTCTTAATTAACGCAGATACGTTCAGCACCGACTCCATTGCGATCTCCTGGAGCAGACCGGTTGCAATGATTTTCCCTTCTTCCTTGGACTGGGCAGAAACGACCTCTGACAATATAGGGAGCACCATGCCGGCATCTCCGCTCACCGCTAAACCGTTGACCCTTCCGACTTTTGCGCCTTTATTCTCGTAGAAACTGTAGGCGTTCCTGAGCTCAACGGATCGATCTGCAATCTGCTGTTCTACACTCTTGGCACTCGTCCTGGCCTGACGGACATGGGCTGCTGTTGTATGGCTGGCACCCTCTGCCGCTGCCACATCGCCTGCTGCCCTAATAAGGCCCCCCAGATCTCTTAGCCGGAGCGTGAGCTGGTCCTTTCTTTCGGCCCTCCTCCTGGCCTCCTGGATTATCTCGGCCACCGCCTCGCCATCGAAGTGAGGGATCCTCCCATCCCCCGCGGTTTCCTGCGCTACAAAACGCACTAGCGCATCGCGGTTTTCGGGCGTGTCCTCCATCGAGTCTCTCATATAGACCTCGTATCCATAGCCCCTTATCCTCGAGCGGAGGGCCGGATGCATGCCTTCTATGGCGTCCAGGTTTCCCGCCGCTATCATGACAAAGTTGCAAGGAACCGGTTCTGTTCTTACCAGCGCTCCGCTGCTATGCTCACTCTGCCCGGTAATCGGGTATTCTCCTTCCTGTAAGGCGGTGAGCAGGCTCTGTTGCATCTCAGGCCGCAGGGTGTTGATCTCGTCTATGAAAAGAACTCCGCGATGGGCCCTGTGGATCGCACCGGCCTCGACACGCTCGTGAGGCGGCGTCTCAAGCCCGCCCGACTGGAAGGGATCGTGGCGAACATCCCCCAATAGGGCACCTGCATGAGACCCTGTGGCCTCGATGTAGGGTGGCGTCTTGCCATCATCGTTTGAGACCAGCAGCTTTGGAACCGCCTTTCCGCTGTTCGGCATCACGTAGCGAAGGGTGAAGAGGGCGATGGCTGCCGCAATGATCCCCATGAACAGCTGACCGGATACGAGGGAGTATCCGAGGATAGCAACCGCTCCTGCTGCTAGGAGACCCTTCATTCTTGCTGCCTTTTTCTTTCCATCTTTCTTGTGTGCAGTTATGATCTGGCGACCCTTGTCGGCAGGCACCACCCTAATTTGTGGGTTGTTACTATCTTCACCGTCTGGATAGACCAGCACATCCTGGAGATCCTTTGCCGGTAGCAGCTCTGCCATCGCCTTGCCGAGCATCGACTTCCCCGTTCCTGGCGAGCCGATCAGCATCACATGGCGGCGCTGGTGAGCCGCCTTCTTGATGATCTCGATAGCCGCCTCTTGCCCGATCACCTGATCGATGAGCCGGGATGGAACCTCGACCTCTTCGGTGCCCTTTATAAGACCTGCTTCGGACATGTCAGCCCCTCACATTAGGTTCTTCACTCGTGGCCTGGTGGTCGGACTCATGCTTATGAATCAGCTCCAATAGAGCAATCGCCACAGCATCGCTGATGGTCGAGAACCTCCCATAGGCTATCATCTCATCGAGCCTGTCCTTGATGTAGGGCGAGATAGTGCAGTTGATCACCGCCTTGCGTCTTCTAAACTCTGTCATCTCAATACCTCGCACTATTTCGGTGCAGCCCATCTACACCACTGAAGAACCCCATGAACATTCCCACTGCCATACCGACAAGGCAGGCGTGCTCGCCAAACCTTGCTCCGAGGATATACCCGATTAATCCGCCTGCCATTATATTAAAGGCGAGTGTGCTTCCAGCCGCAATTGCATTCATGGTCATGGATGCGGTCTGAAGGGCAGAGCTGGATTGGGTCTGTGTTACAAGCGATCTGTTGTTCATCTCCAACGCCTCCAACTTTAGTGGCTGGTCCGGGCGCCCATCTCGGCCACCAAACCTACTTAGTGGACGAGCCATATATATACTTGAGCTACAAATATATCATTTGTATATAACATTCCTATCCCATGTTTGTCGGTTATTTTGCAAAATCCACACCCAGCGACCATGGAAGTTTCGTATTAGGATATGATCCCTGTCAGAAAAAATGTTATATCAATATGAACATGATCGGATTAAGATGGGATATACTGATATCAGATGATGTTCATATCAGAGCCTGATTATAATATGAAAATGAGATGGCAACAAAAATAATACAAACGACTGAAATAAATTTGCATCATGCTTGTATAACATAAAAGCAGTATAAAATCCCGGACAAAGGCGCCGATGGCGATGATCTCCATGTCCGAAGAAGGCGCCGCTCGCCCCCCGGGATCGACGATGTGATGAAAGGTATTTGCACTATAATCCTCGATGACTTTAAGACGAAAGACTAAGTTATCTTATATCGGCTCAATATGCTACACTATATTCCCAAAGGATGAATGAGGACTGATATGACCCACTCAGATAAAACCCAGGAAGCTTCTTTGAAGGAGATCTTGGAGATCCTCAGACGGAACATGTCGATTCTTGCTGAACGCTACAAGGTGAAGTATATCGGCGTCTTCGGCTCCCAGGTACGAGGAGAGGCACGTGAGGATAGCGACATAGATATTCTGGTGGAGTTCGCTGAGGCCCCTGACCTCTTCAGGTTCATGGATCTAGAGGAAGACCTGGCCGCCCTTCTCGGTCGCAGGGTGGATCTTGTCACAAAGCGTGCCTTGAAGGGCAATATCGGAAGGAGGATCCTTAACGAGGTTGTGTCGGTGTGAAAGCAGAAAGAGATAATCTCGACTATCTGCAGGACATCCTCGCGATGATGGATAAAGTCGAGCGGTTCACTGCCGGGATATCCCTGGAGGAGTTTGAAGAAAATGATATGGCACACTTTGCGGTTATACGGGCGATTGAGGTTATGGGAGAAGCCGCAAAACACGTTTCTCCAGAGGTAAGACAGAGGTATCCCGAGGTCCCCTGGAATAGGATAGCCGGGATGAGGGACAAGGTCATACACGGATACTTCGGAGTGGACCTCCGCATCGTCTGGGAGACAGCAATCCATACCATTCCCATGCTCAGGCCCAAGATCTCAGAAATTATAAAGGAGGAGAGCAAACGCTGCGAGGATGTCGAACATTAAATCGGATGAGTTCGGGAGGTCCAAGAGATCCTGATCCTGTACCTTGCCCATAAGTCACCATGGCGTCACGTTAGGCTTGTGAAATCATAGCTAATCTACTCATTTTTCATACAAAAATCCCCCTCAGTCGCCTCCAAATTCCACAGGGGGAAAGGTTAAATTGTGTAGTGTATATACACTACATTATGACCGAACATAAAACGTTCATCCGCAAGATCAAACAAGGAGACAAAATCAGATATGCCGAGGTATGGAACGAACGAC
>JAUWQF010000008.1 GCA_030611205.1 Methanothrix sp. | reverse complement strand
GAAAGCCGTGTCCACCACGATGGAAGAGACTTCTTCCACATTCATCGACGAGTCACCACCCTTCGCGTCTTCGCGTGCCCCATAATTTTTGCCTCACGCGAAGGCGCGAAGACGCGAAGTCCCTCTCGTCGAAATGCATGCTATTGAAGTCAAAGCAGTGTACACAACATTATACATTATTTACAGCTAAAAATATTTTATATATGGGTGCAAGTCCGTCTGTGGTGACTCTGACGGTTACGATGAGCCCGAGGCCTCTTCGAGTTTCTCATCCAGGCGGGATCGAACCTGAACAAATATCTCTTCGATCTTTTCCGAGCGGGGGATGACGTCACGGATGCTCTCCAGGTACTGCCTCTCGTGGATGGCCTCGTACGTGGGCCCGAAGTTGATATCATAGATCCAGCCCATCAGGAGCAGCTTGAAGTCGTTCAGGTTCTCCAGGTGGTCGATCTTCACCATCCCTCCTGCCATCATATCCTGGTAAACGCCGTCCGAGATCCCCGGGGTATCGGGAAGGTCGAGCTCCAGGGCGCTGTTCTTCTCGCCGCCGTTCCGGTGGCAGTAATCGATGACCACCCGCCAGATGTCCAGCTTATCGGCGTCACGGAGCAGCTTGGTGAAGAAAAGGCAACGTTTTGTTTCGTCTCGCGGCAGGTCCATGCGATTGTGGTAGGAAACCGTGCGCAGGATGACGTCCCGTGTCGGTCTGTCCAGTCCGTCCAGGACGCCTTTTTCCTGGAGGATCTCTGTCCCCAGCCGGGCGTGGTCCGCGGATCTGCGATCCACAAAGGTGTGATAGCGGGCGTACTGTTCGAAGCGTCCGACGTCGTGAAAAAGAGCGATCGTCTCCGCCAGGCGCAGATCTTCGTCGTTCAACCCCAGTTGCCTTCCCAGGGCCAGGATCTCTTTGCACACCCGTCTGGTATGTTCCTCCTTCAGGGCGATGTTCATATGTTGGTCGGGATCACCGGACTCGAAAGTCTGTACGTAGGAGGCGAACCAGCGTTTCAGGCGTTCTAGGGTCTCTTCGTCCATCTTCATCGATCACCGTTTGCTTATTCGTCCGCGGGGTCGACGCCAAGTCGTTCGTGGCGGGGCCTCCCGGCTTCGGCAGGATCTTGTCTAGGTTGCTTATAACCTTAACTCCGCATAGCTCCGGAGGAATCGTATCCTACTTCGAGATGGTCCAGAATGCCGAATTATACAAATGGGAACTGGATGAGGTTCACCAGCATCTGGACGGGAAGATGACCTTCGCCTATCGGACGGTCCTTTACGCCTCCAGGAACAAGTAAATCCTCCCTTCGATCGGATTTACTTGAGCACATAAACTTATACTTTATGTACAAGTATAAAGATAAATATGGGTCAGTCAGCATATATCATTACTGTGGGGCGGGTGGTTGATGCCATGAAGCTCAGAACGGTGAGGATGGGGGGGAATGCGTGAAAGATGAACGCAGGAAGGCTGAGCTCAAGATATCTGGAATGACCTGCGCAACATGTGCCACCACCATAGAGGATGCTCTGTTGGGGCTGGAAGGGACCTTTGATGCCCGGGTGAACCTTGGAACTGAGATTGCATCTGTAGAGTACGACTCCTCAAAGACGAAGCTGGCCGACCTGGAAAGAGTAGTGAAAAACGCAGGTTACCAAGTGATAAATGAGAAGGCGGCTCTGAAGGTCGGCGGCATGACCTGTGCCACCTGCGCCACGGCGGTGGGCGACGCCTTGCGAGACCTGGTGGGAGTCTCCGAGGCCAGCGTCAACCTTGGCACAGATAAAGCATACGTCACCTACAACCCCAGGCTCACCACCGCAACCGAGATGAAAGGAGCCATCGAGGGAGCCGGCTACCAGTACCTGGGGGTTGTGGGGAAGGAAACCGAGGACATCGAGAAGGCCGCTATGGAGCGGGACCTCGGAGAGAAGCGCACCAGGATAATCCTCGGTTTCGTCACCGGTGCTCTCCTCATGATACTGGAGAGGGTGCCGGTCGAGTTTCCCATGCCTTACCTGATGCTTATCATCTCCGGACCGGTCTTCATCTACCTGAGCTACCCCATATTCAATGCCGCTCGCCGCGCCCTCCGGAACAGAAACCTGAACATGGACGTGATGTACTCAATGGGCATAGGCGTGGCCTTCGTCTCCAGCCTGCTGGGAACCTTCGGTATCCTGCTAACCAAGGAGTTCATGTTATACGAGACCGCGATATTTCTGGCCTCCTTCCTCACCCTGGGGCGGTACATGGAGACAAAGGCCAAGGGCAGGACCTCTGAGGCGATAAAGAAACTGATGGGGCTCCAGCCCAAGACCGCCACCCTTCTCCAAGAGGGGCAGGAGATGGAGACCGCGGTGGAGGATCTGCAGATAGGCGATGTGATACTGGTAAGGCCCGGAGAGAAGATCCCAGCAGACGGTTTGGTGATCTACGGCGAGAGCTACGTTGACGAGTCCATGATCACCGGAGAGCCCATTCCCGTCCCCAAGCGGGAGGGCGATAGCGTGGTGGGAGGAACCCTGAACGAGAACGGGGTGATCAGGTTCAGGGCCTCCAGGGTGGGGAGGGAGACGGCTCTGGCCCAGATCATAGCGCTGGTGGATGAGGCTCAGGGGTCGAGACCCCCCATCCAGAGGGTTGCCGACAGGGCTGTGAGCTACTTCATCCCCGCGGTTCTGACCATCGCGACCATTACATTTCTGCTCTGGTACCTCGTCTTAGGCTATCTTATCCCCGGGGACAGCTTGCTCTTCGCTCTCACCGCCACCATCTCCGTTTTGGTGGTGGCCTGCCCCTGTGCCCTGGGTCTGGCCACGCCCACCGCGGTCACCATTGGCCTGGGCCGGGCAGCAGAGCTGGGAGTTCTCATAAAGGGCGGAGAATCGCTGGAGATCTCGGAGACGCTGAATACGGTCGTCTTCGACAAGACCGGGACCCTAACAGTGGGACGGCCAGAGGTCACGGACGTGGTTACCTCTGGTATGGATGAGAGGGAATTTCTGGGACTGGCTGCAGGGTTGGAGAGGAACTCGGAGCATCCCTTGGCAGAGGCGGTGGTGAGGCGAGCCCGATCTGAAGGTGTGGACCTGGCCAGGTGCACCGGGTTCGAGGCCTTGGAAGGTAAGGGCGTGGTTGCCAGGGTGGATGGCAGAACGGCGCTCGTTGGGAACAGGATCCTATTCAAAGAAAGGGAGATCGATTATCCCCGGGGGGTGGAAGAGCAATCGCTCCAGCTGGAAGAACAGGGAAAGACGGTCATCCTGGTGGCTCTGGATGGGAGTTTCAGGGGAATGGTAGCCATAGCCGATACCCTGAAGGAGAACTCCGGGGTGGCGGTGCAGAAGTTCAAGGATATGAACTTCCAGGTGATGATGCTCACCGGCGATAACCCCAGGAGCGCGAGAGCGGTTGCGGAGCAGCTGGGGATCGAGAATGTTCTGGCAGAGGTACTGCCCCAGGACAAGGCGAGGGAGGTCAGGAAGCTTCAGGAGCGGGGGCTGGTGGTGGCCTTTGTGGGTGACGGCATCAACGACGCTCCGGCTCTGGCGCAGGCCGACGTGGGGATCGCCATAGGCAGCGGGACGGATGTGGCCATAGAGAGCGGGGAGATCGTGCTCATAAAAGACGACCTGATGGATGCGGTTGCCGCGGTCCAGCTGAGCAGGAAGGTGATGTCCAGGGTAAAGCTGAACCTCTTCTGGGCCTTCGCCTACAACGCCGCCCTGATTCCGGTGGCCGCAGGGGTGCTCTACCCCTTATTCCATATAACTTTCAGGCCCGAGTTCGCAGGCCTGGCCATGGCATTGAGTTCGGTCACAGTGGTCTCCCTATCTCTCATGCTGAAGAGTTATGTGCCTCCAGCCAAGAGGGAAAAGACGTGAAGTATAGGTGAAAGTTTTGGCCATAGACCCGGTATGTAAGATGGAGGTTGACGAGATGACGGCGCAGTTCAAGACGGAATACGAGGGGAAGACGTACTACTTCTGCGCGCCAGGATGTAAAAAGAGCTTCGATAGGGAGCCCGATAAGTATCTGACCGAATAGATCTCTTGAATCCTCAAAATTTGGTTATTTTGGAGGTAGGTTTGATGGAAAAGTACGATCTCATCGTTGTGGGTTCGGGAGCTGGGATGAACGTGGCCTGGAGGGCCGTAAATCAAGGTATGAGGGTTGCCCTGGTGGAACATGGCCCTATGGGTGGGACCTGCCTCAACAACGGCTGCGTCCCCTCCAAGGTTCTCATATACCCTGCAGACGTCATCAGGACGCTGGACGCGGCCTCGTCCATAGGGATTGATGGCCATATAGACCGGATAGACTTTCCACGGATAATGAGACGGATGCGCTCTGTCGTGGACGAGGGACGAACCCATATGGAAAGGGGCGCAGAGAGGACGGAGAACCTTGATTGGTATCGTGTCAGGGGAGAGTTCGTGGACGATTATCGGCTGAGGGCGGGCGATGAAGCTATAACAGCCCCTAGGATTGTGATAGCCTCCGGGTCTCGACCCCTGGTCCCGCCCATCCCCGGACTCGATGAGGCCGGTTATCTGGACAACACCTCCGTTCTCAGTTTAGAAGAACCCCCTAAAAGTCTGATAATAATGGGTGGAGGTTACATCGCCTGTGAGTACGGTCACTTCTTCTCTGCCATGGGAACAAGAGTTACCATCCTGGGACGGGGCTCCAGACTGCTGAATAACGAGGATCCAGAGATATCAGAGATCGTGAAGAATCGTCTTTCGAAGCACATCGACGTACAGACGGACCACGAAGCTGTGAAGGTTGAGTTGGAGAGCGACAAGAAGATCGTATCTGCGGTGAACCGGGCCACGGGCGAGGTCGAGAAGTTCGCCGCAGAGGAGATAATGCTGGCCGTGGGCAGGAGGTCCAACGCCGACCTTCTAAATCCCGAGAAGACCGGGGTGGAGATGGACCGGAGGGGCTGGATAAAGGTCGATGAGTATCTGGAGACCACCAAACCCGGTATATGGTCCCTGGGAGACGCCATCGGCAAACATATGTTCAGGCACACAGCCAACTACGAGTCCATGGTGGTCTGGGCGAACGCCTTCACCGATAACAAACAGAAGGTTGACTACCATGCCGTTCCTCATGCAGTCTTCACACATCCTCAGGTGGGCGCAGTTGGGATGACCGAGGACGAGGCCAGGGCCGCCGGATATCAGATCCTGGTGGGGAGGGCATGGTATACGGACGTGGCAAAGGGCTACGCCATGGCAGAAGAGGATGGACTGGTGAAGGTGATCGTGAACAGGAGCAACGGACAGATACTGGGATGCCAAATAGCCGGCACAGAGGCATCGGACCTGGTGCAGCAGGTGGTTTACCTCATGAACGCCAGCGACCAGGATCACATGCCCCTGGCCAGAGCACAGGTGATACATCCCGCCCTGAGCGAGGTAGTGGCGCGCGCCTTTGCCAACCTGCTCCCACCGCGGGAGTAGGTATCCGCTAGAGATCGGAAGGGTGAGGGTATGTGGTATGTTTGTTGGATTCACTCCAGCTTCTTATGGCACAACCACCAGTCGTAGCACTCGTACTTTTTGAGCCTCTCCTTGGCGGCCTTCTCGTCGGTCGGCGGCGGTATTATGACCTCGTCGCCTAACAGCTCGTTGTTGGGCCAGTTCGCAGGCATCGCCACCCCGTTCTCGTCCGAGACCTGCAGAGCCTTGACCACTCTCACGATCTCGTCCATGTTCCGCCCGATCTCCTGGGGATAATAGATCATCAGCCGGATCACGCCCTTGGGGTCCACGACGAAGACCGCCCGCACCGTGTTCGTCCCCTTCCCAGGATGGACCATCCCCAGCTTCGCAGCGACCCTGCCTGTATCGTCCGCGATTATGGGGAACCGGATGTCCACGTCCATATTCTCTCTGATCCACTCGGTCCATTTCATGTGAGAAAATACCTGGTCTATGGATAGTCCCATGAGCTCGCAGTTGAGCTTCTCGAACTGGTCCCTCCTATTCTCGAATGCCATGAACTCTGTGGTGCATACCGGCGTGAAGTCTGCAGGATGACTGAAGAGGACGAGCCACTTGCCTGAGAAGTCGTCCGGTATATTCATCGGTCCATGAGTGGTCTGGACCCTCATCTCGGGGAGCTTCTCGCCGATCAGGGGGATGCCCGTCTTTCCTTCCATCTGACTTTCTTCCATGATATTCTACCTCCGTCTATTTGCCTACTGCTTCCTTGAACTTCTCGAAGCCTACCTGGTCGATGAACGTTCCCAGGCGTTTTTTCTCGGCGTTCTCCTTGTAGTAGACGATGATACGATCGACCAGCTCCAGTGCCTCATCATCGGTGAGCTTCTCCGCCAGCACCTGGCCTATCCTGGGCTTGCGCCCGCCGCAGCCGCCCACCAGAACGTTCCAGCCCTTCGCCTTGCCCATGAGTCCCACGTCCCTGAACTCAGGATCGGTGCAGGAGTTGGGACAGCCGGAGACCCCGATCTTGAACTTCGATGGCATCTCCATGCCGTGGTACTTCTCGTCCAGCTTCAGACCCACGCCCACGGAGTCTTGCAGCCCTCGCTTGCAGAAGGTGGTTCCAGGACAGATCTTGACGCTTCTCACGCAGAGCCCGATCGCCGCGCCAGGCTTCATGTCCAGGTCAGCCCATGCGTCGTCGAGGTCCTCCCGTCTCAATCCCACGATGGCTATTCGCTGCGAGGAGGTCAGCTTCAGTGCTGCAGCGTTGTACTTCTCCGCCACCTCGGCGATCTTCTTGAGGCCCGCAGGGTCTATTATGCCGCCAGCGATGTGCGGCGCGATCGCGTATGTCTCCTTGTCTCGCTGTAGTATGGCCCCCTTTTCGGGTAGGTCTTTGGTCATATCATCTCATCCAACTGACTAGTAATCTTTTGATTTTTATCATATATATAGTTGCGGTTCTGTTATATACAATCAGTT
This sequence comes from Methanothrix sp., assembly GCA_030611205.1. Taxonomy (GTDB): domain Archaea; phylum Halobacteriota; class Methanosarcinia; order Methanotrichales; family Methanotrichaceae; genus UBA204. The sequence continues at coordinate 30,052 of JAUWQF010000008.1, read as the reverse complement.
CATAATTGGCTTATCGCCTTCTGGATCGTCCTTGTGACGGTCCCGCGCCCGGACAAGATGAAATTATATGAGTCTGTAGATACTTTATGTGCTCAAGCAAATCCGACCAAAGGGCACTTTTCCCTCGTGGAACTTGTGAGAAACGACTTCTGACGGCGCGTCCCCGTGGCATCAGCTCGAAGTTTCCACCTGACAGGCTGCGATCATCTCCACCAGCCTGGCCAGCACCACTTTTCTCATCCCTCCCACGAACTTGATCGATCCCACGACCAGATGCCCTCCGCCGTTAACCCCGCCGTTCTTGATCTCTTCCTGGAGGTCTCTCACCATCTGGGGGATGTTCATCAAGACCCCTCTGCTTCTCAAGACGGCGAAGTCTGGCCCGTAACCGATGGTGACGACCGGAGTGCCTTGATACTTCTTGCAGAGGAGGTCGTGGACCTCTCCAGAGGTCTTGCCTGGTGGGGGAAATGTGAACTTATGGGCGAAGTTCTCCACGTCCAGGACATTCATCATGATGCCGTTGGGCAACCGCTGGCTCTTGACATGGGGCATGGTGGCCTTGAGCTGCTCCTCGATGGCGGCGTTGGCCTGCTCACAGAGCAGCTCGACTATCCTCTGGTGCCGGTCCAGCCTGCCCAGACAGAGGATGTCGTTGATCAGGCCCCTGCCATCGTTGAACCTCAGCCAGAAGGCCTCGTAATCCAGGGCCAGGGCGATATTCTTCAGATCCTCCAGCCTGAACCGGTCCTCCACCAGGTTTATGTACCGTTCCGCCTCCAAAGCCTCGCTCCTGTCGCCGACTGCAGAGACCGCAGGGAAGTGCTTGATCTTCTCTTCTACATCTGGGTTGATCATCCTGGCGATCTCTGTTCCCAGCATCCCGGTGGTGATCCCAAAGTCGCCCCCGGCGTGGGCGGGGTTGACGTGGGCGATCAGGTACTGGTCCACCACCTCATCGGGATGGTGATGATCCACCACCATCATCTCCAGGCCGTAGATCTGGGCCTGTTTCATGGCCGGTACGTCTTCTTCCGTGGATCCGTTGTCCATCAGGAGGATCAGCGGCATCTTCTGGTCGTGCCTGCGCTGGTCCTCCAAAGCGTAGGTGAGGTCCTTGGTAATGTCCACCAGCTCGTAGAAGGGCGCCTTCGAGGGGGACCTCCGGTAGTTGTGGTGCTCGGCATCGGGCCCGCCCACCTCCCTGATCAGGGGCAGGATTGCGGTTTCCACGGCCACCGCCGAGGATATGCCGTCGGCGTCGGCATGATGCCTGATCACGATGGGCCTGGACTTGAATATGGCTTTCCTGATCTCCTTGGCAACCGCCCTCATCTTGGGCCTCAGCTTCGAGATCACCTCGCTCTCTACGAGGAGGGGCGGGTCGTAGGGCTCCGCCCTCTTGTCGATCCCCTTCTCGATCATCTCTTCGACCCGGGAGGCCTCGCCACCCCATAGCTGTATAATGGACCTGATCTCCAGCTGGACCTGGTCGTTCCTGGTGGAGACCTCGCCGATCGCCCGGACTATCATCTCGCTCTCGATCTCCGGGTAGGCGCGAACGCCCGCCCGCTCGAAGGCAGCGCAGGAGACCAGGCCGCTTTCGTCGGCCACGCCAAAGATGGTAGGTCCGCCCGTCTGCTTGACCTGGATCACCTCGCCTTCGATAGAGACGAGTTTTCCCACCAGCCCCTCCAGATCGCCGGCCTTGGAGACTGGAAGGTCCTTCTTCACCGCGATTATGTGATGCTCGCCCACGGTCGCCGGTTCCAGCTCGATGTTGCCGTTGGGGGCGACGTTCCTGACCCGGACACAGATCTCCTCGCCCACCCCGGGAGTCTGCTTCAGGTACTTATTGTGGGCCAGACCCCGGACGCTCTTGTTCAGGTCGACGAAGGCCCCGAAGTTGGCGATTCCTGAGACCTTGCCCTGGTAGATATCGCCCACAACAAGATCATTTGTATCGCATGCAGATTCCAGGATGTGCACGGCGGGGATTTTTGCGCACTTTTCGCATAGCTCTCTCTTGGAACTGAGCCTGGTGCCGCAGACCGCGCACCGATACTCGCGGCCCAGGCCGCCGCACTGGTCACAGGTCTCGGTTACGGCGATGGTGCCGGCGCCGTTGCAGACAGTGCACTTGGTCGCTCCTTTCGTCACGAGATCGTCCATCTCGCCTTCGGTGGCCTCTCCCAGGCTGATGGACTCGGTATTGCCCGTACCCTTGCAGTTGGGGCAGACCTTCTCGCCAACGTCGATGCGCCCTTTTCCTCCGCACTTCTCGCACAGGTTCATTGTCGAGGAATAAGACGTCCAAGGGATTTATCGATTTTGGAACGATAGGAGGTAAATATCATGCTCGATCTCTTCCGGGCATGCGAATCGCGGTTCTGCGCCTCGGCCACAGGCCGGAGAGGGACAAGAGGATCACCACCCATGTAGGGTTGGTGGCGCGGGCCTTCGGTGCCCGGGAGATGATACTGGTCGGTCATGACGAGAAGGTGGAGCAGGGCCTGAGAGACGTGGTGGACCGATGGGGCGGCGATTTCCGGCTGAAGGCAGGAGCTAACTGGAGAAGCGAGACGAGACGGTGGAAGGAGAACGGCGGGAAGGTGGTCCACCTCACCATGTACGGTTCGGTCCTGGACGAGGTGATCGACGAGATCAAAAGATGCGAAGATATCATGGTGGTGGTGGGTGCCGAAAAAGTCCCGGCAGAAATCTACGAGCTGGCGGACTGGAACGTGGGCGTGGGCAGCCAGCCCCACTCCGAGGTGGCCGCCCTGGCGGTCTTTCTGGACCGGCTTTTGGAAGGCCGGGAGCTTGCCAAGAGGTTCGAGGGCAAGATCCAGATCGTGCCCAGTCCCAGGCACAAGAAGGTGATCGAACGCTCAGAGTGACTTCAGATGTTGACGTCTCCATGAGGATCCTCGCCGTGGGGCATAACGTGAGGCAGATTGCCACGTCGGCCAGCCGGGCGGGTCATGTCGTCCTGGCCGCGGACTGTTACTGTGACCTGGACCTGGTGGATACGGTCTCCGAGGCGAAGCGGCTGGGATGTGATCCTTCGGTCCCGAGCGACCTGGTCCGGGCCGCCCGGGAGGTTGTCCAAGACACTCTGGACAGCTTCTCGCCCGATGCCGTGGTGCTGGGATCCGGTCTGGAGGATCTGGTCGTAAAGGGCGTCGAGGTTCTGAACAACCCCGCCCAGAAGGTCGCCCAGGTCTCCGACAAACTCTGGCTGGCTCGATGGCTCGAACGGAAGGGTTACCCCACCATCTCCACCGCGCTCCCGGAGGACAAGGGCGAGCTGGAAGGATGGCCACTGATGGTCAAGCCGCGGACGGGAGCAGGTGGCTGGAAGAACCGTCTGATCTGGGATGACGAAGACGAAGACCTGGGAGGAGACCTAGTAGTCCAGGAATGGGTGGAAGGAAAACCGGCCAGCGTCTCGGTACTGGGCGACGGTTGCCAGGCTCTGGCGGTGGCGGTCAACGAGCAGATGATCGGCACACAGTGGCTGGGGGCCCGGGGGTTCAGGTACTGTGGGAACCTCACGCCCTTCGAGCCTCTCGACGGGTCGGAGACGGTGACTGCGGAGATGGCAGAGATGGGCGAAGAGATCGTCGCCGAGCTGGGGCTGGTGGGGTCCAACGGCATCGACTTCCTGGTCACAGATAGGGGGCCCGTGGTGGTAGAGGTGAACCCCCGGATCCAGGGTAGCCTAGACTCGGTGGAGCTATCCACGGGCATGAGCATCTTCCAGGCTCATCTCCTCTCTTTCAGAGGAGATCTGCCCGAAAGGCCCGTACACTACAGGAGGGCGGCGGGCAGGGCGATCCTCTTTGCGGACAGAGACCTGATAACAGGCGACCTGTGCGGGGACTGGGTCGCGGACGTTCCCCGGGCAGGATCGATCTTCAGGAGAGATGAGCCGGTCGTCTCCATCCTGGCTGCCGGGACGAACGGGCAAGATGTGATGGACCTGCTCCGGAGGCGGTCTGTTGCCGTCCGCCAGGGGTTCCGCGACGCTTGATGAGAAAAATTACCAGGATAAGACGCTGTAGAGCCACCTACAGAAGATGGTAATTGCTTTTTCGATCCCGCTCCCGCTCTCCAGCTTCTTCTTGTCCTTCTCATCGAAGCTATCATCCTTCATCCAAGACATGCTCTCTGGGTTGTCGATCGCGGGATATAACGATATCGGTATCTCTTCTTTTGTCTCGTCGGTGGCCTATGAGTGTACAATATTATATATTATATACAAAGAAAAACCAAAATCTTTATGATACATAAGCTCAGGTTCATCTCTGGTGGTGTAGGATGGATATTGTAAACGTAATCGTGAACCTCCAGGCCCTGGTCGTGTTGGTAGCTTTTCTGTTGATGCTGGCTGTCGGGCTCAAGGTCTGGCGATGGAACTACGTAACCCCTCCACGGTAGACGATCCGACAGGCTGTCATATTTTTAGTTTTTCTTTGCCGTAACTATCCGGCCCCATATTATTCGTCGTCAAGTTCAACCTTGGACGACTCTGGGCGCGGGGCTATCGCAGATGCTCCGCATGCGCTTCGCGTCGGAGAGCCGGTGATTGGGCTGAATCATATGGTGGTGGCTGTTGGGTGATAATACAATGAAAGCAATCACGCTATCAAAAGGTACCGCCAGCGAATATAGCCATCACTCTTTGAATATTTATCATGGTTGTCCACATGGTTGCCGATACTGTTTCGTTCCCACTTACCTTAGACAATCCAGACATGCTTTTAAAACAAACCGTGGCATCGTAAAGAAGGCATCACCCGATAACATCCGTTATGATCTGGAGCACTACAATATTCCATATCCAATCCATCTTTGCGTTATGTGTGATCCTTATCCAACCGGCTGGGATACTTCGAGGACCAGAGATATTTTACAGTCCATCAACGCCAGTGGTGGTCATTTTCAGATCCAGACGAAGAACGGCCCAGATGCGATGAGGGATTTTGATTTATTTTCTGTTGATGACTGGTTTGGTGTGACATTAACCTGTGATAACGAGGTTGATTCAATCAAATGGGAACCGGGTGCTTCTCCGCCATCCGAACGAATTAAAGCTCTTCTTTGGGCAAAGGAATATTGGGGTATTTCAACTTATGTCTCCTTCGAACCCGTACTAGATCCCGCTCAGACATTGAGACTTATTGAGGCAGTGGCAGGTTTTGTCGACTTCGCTTTTATCGGAAAGCTGACTACATTTGGCAATCCGTATTATCCGTCAGATGTTCAAAGACTAGAGGCAGAGATCGACTGGGTAAGATTCCGAACGGAAGCAGAAGAGCTGTGCAAGTGTTTGGGGCTCGAATACCAAGTTAAGTGGGACTTAGCAAAAATTGTTACTTCAAGAAAGCGAGAAACAAAGTTCTCGGATAAAATTGAAGTATCAAATGAATCAACGACCGAGCCCACTCAATATCAGAAAGGCTTGAGGTTCCTCCGGAAAGCACTAAACGATCCAACTGTCAATTTTCGTGATGGGCAATGGGAGACAGTCGAACAACTGGTCCAAGAGAGGACCAGAATGCTTGTGGTCCAGTGCACAGGATGGGGAAAAAGTTTAGTTTATTTCCTCGCCACTCGTATGCTCCGTGAGCGTGGTGCAGGTCCAACGTTGCTGATTTCACCTTTGCTTTCGTTGATGCGCGACCAGATACGGGCAGCAGAGCGACTAGGACTGCGTGCCAGCTCGATAAACTCAAGCAATCGAAATGAGTGGCAACAAGTAAAAGAGCAACTGCGTAATGACCAAGTTGATATTCTGCTCGTCTCACCCGAGCGTCTGGCAAATGACGAGTTTCGTGAGCAGATGCTAAAGCCCGTCGCTAGCAAGATCGGACTGTTTGTTGTGGACGAGGCTCACTGTATCTCTGACTGGGGACACGATTTCCGCCCAGACTACCGCCGCATAGTCCGCATCCTTCAGGCGCTCCCAAAGAACATTCCCGTTCTTGCTACCACGGCAACGGCGAACAATCGTGTTGTGGAAGATATTAAGAACCAGCTTGGTACTGATCTGCACGTGGTTCGGGGACCGCTAGCGCGTGAGAGCCTGCGACTGCAAAATATCAAGCTACCCGATCAAGCGGATAGAATGGCCTGGCTAGCTGAGCAGCTACCACGGTTGCCTGGCAGCGGAATTGTTTATGCCCTTACCATAAAGGATACAGAGGTAATTTCACAATGGCTGCAACTACAGGGGATCGACGCTCACCCCTATCATGGACGTATGGATACTTCTCGGCGTAAAGAATTGGAACTAAAGCTGCTGAAAAATCGGGTTAAGGTGTTAGTAGCGACGACCTCGTTGGGGATGGGCTTTGACAAGCCAGATATGGGCTTCGTGATTCATTTTCAGCGACCCGGCTCGGTAGTTCATTACTATCAGCAAGTAGGGCGTGCTGGTCGAGCGATCGACCAGGCTTATGGTATCATGTTAACTGGTGATGAAGACCAAGAGATCATTGAGTATTTTATAAACACGGCGTTCCCACCGGAAGCTCATACCAGCCAAGTACTAAAAGCGCTGGAACAAGCAGAAGATGGACTCACAGTTAATATGATCGAGCAACATGTTAACCTAAGCAGAGGACAGATTAAGAAAGTTTTGAAGCTCCTGGCAGTGGAAACACCGTCTCCAGTAGCCAAAGATGGACCACGTTGGTATGCCACTGCCGTGAATTACGTGCCAGATCGAGCTAAGATTAAACGATTAACTGCCATTCGTCACTATGAGCAAGACCGAATGCAAGCTTATATGCAAAACACCACTTGTCTAATGGCCTTTCTGCAAGAAGAGCTAGACGACCCAAAACCAATTCCATGTGGCTGCTGCACATTCTGCGTAGGAAGGGCGCTGCTACCGGAAACTTGTTCTAATGAACTTGCTAATCAAGCAGCACAGTTCCTGCGCCATCGCAATGAGCATCCTATCAAACCGTGCTACTTTTGGCCAAGTAATGCACTTGCGCAATACGATTGGCAGGGGAGTATCCCAATTCCACTTCGGGCCGAAGAAGGACGAGTGCTCTCATTTTGGAACGATGCTGGCTGGGGTAATCTGGTAAAAGCTGGTAAGTCGGCGGGTCATTTCGATGACGTTCTCGTTAATTCTGCGACAGAGATGACTAAGAAGCGCTGGCAACCAACTCCTGCGCCTGAGTGGGTAACCTGTGTTCCTTCGCTGAACAAACCCATACTCGTTCCTGATTTGGCGCAGCGGTTGGCGACGTCTCTTGGTCTTCCCTATGTCGAATGTATATATAAGATCCGTGCGACAGAACCTCAGAAGCTGATGAGAAACAGCTATTGCCAGGCACGGAACATAGCAGGCGCGTTTGAGGTCGATCATAATCTTACACGTCGTGCCCCTGTTCTGCTGATTGACGACGTGGTTGACTCGCGGTGGACGTTCACGGTGATCGCAGCACTTTTGCGATCAGCTGGTAGTGGAGCAGTCTTCCCGCTGGCGCTGGCTGATACGAGTTTGGGAGGATATTGATGACCAGTCACATATTGAGTGAAGATACACAGGTTATCCTCTTGCTTTGTGGCAACCTGGGGCAGAACCGACAGGCCTATCCGCAGCCTTTGACGCCTGTAGAGTATTATAATGTTGCCCAATGGTTGCAACACCAAAGTCTCCAACCAGCAGACCTATTAGGGCCACTCGACGCTAGCATACTGTCTGGATTAAAAGGCAGCCGAATAGATCCCGAACGCTTATGTGCTCTACTTGCTCGCGGTGGAGCCCTTGCACTCATCGTCGAGACTTGGACCAATAAAGGGCTGTGGGTACTGAGCCTGAGCGACGAGGGTTACCCACAGCGTTGGAAAGATCGGCTGGGCAGGTTGGCACCTCCGCTGATCTACGGTGCAGGGAACCAAACATTACTTTCCAGTGGTGGATTGGCCGTTGTCGGCTCTCGTGATGTCGACGACGAGGGAATTGCAGTAACGCACATGGTTGCCAGCTTATGTGCCCAGCAAGGTTTACAAGTCATCTCCGGTGGGGCACGAGGCGTGGACAGCGAAGCGATGTTTGCTGCATTGAGCGAAGGCGGGTGCGTTGTTTGCGTGCTGGCAGGCAGTCTGGCCAGAGTTGCAGTCTCTGGTAAATATCGTGAGGCTTTGCGTGCCGGAGACCTAGTGTTGGCATCCCCTTATGACCCAAATGCTGCCTTCAATGTTGGCAATGCCATGGGCCGCAACAAGTACGTATATTGTTTGAGTGACTGGGGTTTGGTTATAAGCTCAGCTTTCAAGAAAGGGGGCACCTGGGCTGGGGCGGTTGAGAACTTAAAGCACAAGTGGGTTCCGCTCTTTGTACGCGATGACGATAATGTTCCCGTGGGAAACTACCAGTTAATTAAGTGTGGTGGCATGAAGTTCAACAGGAAGCAGCTGACAGATGCAGATGCATTTGGAAAGCTGCTCAGCAGCTATGGTGACACCCATGGCGATTTGAGCATGCTGAGCACGAAGGAAACGGATGTTGATACAGCTCACCGCCAATCGACACTGCATCACTGGACCGGAAGCAATTGAAGAGTTCTGGCAAACGAATCTAGGTTCTTCAACTCCCAATCCGAAAGGTATCGAAGGGAGCCTCCACCTAATTTGAACGCCTACATTCCGCATGTCGGGCTTTGCCACAGGAATATTTTTTCCTGATAGTGATTCCCCAATCAAACTAAAAACCGCGAACATGGTTTACTTCGTATAATAAGTCCTGAGAAAGTGAATCGAGATCCTGAAATAAGGCTTGTCTCCCAATACCTAAAAAATACAAATCCTTCCGAATGCTCTTCTTATTTTCAGAACGAATGATATACCTTACTAAATCCTCACCATTCATTTTTTCCGGAATTGTATAATCTTTTTGTGGTTTAGGATGAATGGTAAACATACTACATTGTGAATTCATTCTGCCAAAAGTCAATGGTGCCTGAAACGCTACAGGATATTTAAGAGGGTCAGTTATCCGATATCTCTTTTTAAGTTTATCTTGATGTTCGTCATTACTTCTATACATTGGCTGTGTAACCAAATATTTTACAAAACAGTTGTCAATAGTCGCAACACCTTTCAAATCTTGGGACTTGTGAATCTCATTTAATTCAGATGGATCCATTGCCCATAATTCTCCATCACAGTCAGGTTTGTCGCTGACTACAAAGTATAAGGCTATAAGAAAATTCTTCGTCCAGTCTAATAATCGAGTAGGGCATCCATGGTGTTGCATAAGCACAAGCCATGATAAGTAGTCATCTCTTTTTAGTACTCCTGTTAATATTGTTGGTGCGCGTCGCCTAAATTCTTCTGTAAATACGAATTCTACCTCTTCACTCTGACATATATCATCCCTAAATATGCGGGGTGTTAGTTCACCTGGTATTATTTTACTATGGCCTCTAAACCACATCAACTGGTTTTTAGTCGACCGGTTTTTATTTGCATATTCTACTCCTTGTGCAACCGTTTCAATCTGGATATCGCTCACATTTATACAGGTTGTAATACTTTATATAAAAAGATATCTATTGGTCATTGGTTAAGAGGATAATCGTGATATGCCAAGAACTTTGAGTAGCACATCTAGCGAGGCTTGACTGACATAAGGTGGCAATGTGGGTGGCGCACTTGCAACGAGTTGATATTAAATACTGTTCTGTCCTATCTCATTGTAGATGTAGCAAAATGTGTCGAAAAAGGTCCAAAACCAAGATTCAATGATGCTGCATGTCCTGACGAGGATTGCAAGTTGTACGGAATTGCGGGTAAAGGAAAATGTAGTCGGTAATGGCACATACGACATGAAGAACGATAGGGTGCAGAACTATTGTCTGTCGCGCATGTGGTAGAGGTTTCAATAACCCACCTACGCGACCGTTCTTTGTCCCATCAGTAAAAGACAATTACCGCTACAAAGAATCATGCTACTGTTATTAAACCAATGAAATATTCCATTAATTATTAGTCCTATCTTTCTTTTTTAGTTTTCTCACCGTTCTAGCGATTACCATATCCGCTTCCCAGGACGAGTATCTCTCTGCCCTTTAGATCCAGCTGGGTGACCCGACCCGAGACGATATGGACGTTGATCGATCGGAAGAGGAGACCTTCTGCCTCGGCATTGATGGTGTGCCAGCCGGGATTGAGGGTCATTATGTATCCTCCCGAAGCGTCTGTGACAACAGAAGACCCGTCATCTGATCTGACCCGCGCGCCGGGTATGCCTATACCGTTCTTATCGACCACCTTTCCCTCCAGCCACCCCATCCGGGCGGCGAAAGGATCGGTCCCATAGAGAGGATAGCCCACGATCTTCCCCGCCACAGATACCGTCCCGCTCCATACCCTGGCCGTGGCAGGGACAAACCGATATCCACTAAGCTCTGCGGTCATAGAATATACCCCCGAAGGGAGGTCCATCCCATAATAACCAAGATTGTTGGCGTTGGTGCCAAAAGAGCCACCTTCGCTGCTGGATATCTGCACCGTGGCTCCGGGTATGCCGCTCCCGTACTGGTCGACCACTCTGCCGACCAGACTGGAGGTGGTGGGGTAACCTGCAGGGTTGATAGAAACCGAGACCTCGTTGCTCAGGCCGGTGACGTTGAAGACGTACTGGTGAGATACCAGGATCTCGGCGTATCTGTCGACCCTGTACCAGCCGGGATATATAAAGTCCTGAGAAAGGAGCTCCCTGCCCCTGTCGTAGAGGACGAAGCTGCCCCAGTTGCCGACGTGAAGCCAGAGGGTATAAGGCTCACCGAGGTTCACAGTACCCGAAGTGATGAGCGAGCCGCCTGACTGGAGATAGAGCTTGTTGTATCTGAGCACATCGTCGCGGATGACGAGACCAGTGGGGCTCGCAGAGACGAGACCGGGTGTACCGCCTCCATGAGGCGCATAGGGATCCCAGCTCGGCCTATCGGGCGCGTAGGTGGCCTCTTGGCCCGGGCCGAAGGGGTCCCATTCAGGCCTATCGGCGTAATAAGGATTGAGCCAATCGGGCTTCGGCGCGGTCTGGGTCTGATCGGGTTCCACCGCAGAGGAGACCGCCATCAAGCCAACCCCCATTAAGACGCATAATAAACATAATCGTTTCAGGTTCAAACGAATCAAACTCCCCAGATGAATAAGGACCGGCCGGGACTTAAAGATTTCGGGTTCTGGGAGTTCCCGCACCGGGCGGGGGCCAAAGTATCGTCACGATAGATACTCGCCCTGGATCTTCACCACCTCTGCGCTGTCCTTCGCCGCAGCATACTCCTCCAGGGGCTCTCTGTTCAGCTCCAGAAAGACACAACCCCATGAGAACTTGCTCAAAATCTCTCTGGACTGCTCCTCCTCGCCCAGTATCATCAAGGCGGCGGCGAAGGCCTCCACCGTAGACAGCTTGAAGGGCCTCCCGAAGTTGACCGGGTTGGCCGCCACAAGATAAGGCAGGGCCCTCTCCCTGGTACGGAGCCGGGAGAACACCTCCTCCGCGTGGGCCCAGCTACAGTCCAGGACGGCGAGGCCCCGGCCCAGGCCCCGGTCCGCCGGAGAAAGAGCCTTCTCGGAGAAAGGGCTCAGGACCAGGTAACCCCTGAGCTGGTTCCACCTCTTGGTAGTCCTGGCAAGCCCGAAACGGGCGAGCTTCTTCCCGGTACACCTCTTGGGGTTGCACTGGTTTGCATGATAGATTAAGAGATCCATCGGTATACGGGATCTACCGATAATCCTATTAACGTTGTGGGTTTCACCCCCCTACAGATCCTTTCTACGAGTACACAATGTTATACATTGTATACAACATACAACAAAAAAATACAATAAAAAAGAACCACAGAGGCCATCCCGATGAGTGAGATCTCCAAGGAATACGATTTCAATAAGGTTGAAGAGAAGTGGGCAGGCGGCTGGGACGAATCCGTCTACTATTTCGACTGGAACTCCGACAAACCCCAGTACATCATCGATACGCCACCCCCCTACCCTACGGGAAACTTCCACATCGGCAACGCCCTCAACTGGTGTTACATCGACTTCGTGGCCAGATACAAGCGGATGCGGGGTTACAACGTGATGTTCCCTCAAGGCTGGGACTGTCACGGCCTTCCCACCGAGGTCAAAGTAGAGGAGATCTACCACATAACCAAGAACGAGGTTTCCAGGGAGGAGTTCAGGCGTCTCTGCGAGGAGCTGACCGCCGGGAATATCGAGAAGATGAGATCCACTATGCGCAGGCTGGGCTTCTCCACAGACTGGTCCAACGAGTACATCACCATGCATCCCGATTACTACTCCAGAACCCAGCGTTCTTTCGTCCGGATGTATGAGAAGGGGATGATCTACCGGGAGGATCATCCGGTAAACTGGTGCCCCCGGTGCGGCACCGCCATAGCCTTCGCCGAGGTCGAGTACGATTCTCGGACCACCACCCTGAACTACGTGCGTTTCGCATCCCCGCTGGGCGACCTGGAGATAGCCACCACCCGTCCGGAGCTGCTCTCGGCCTGCGTGGCGGTGGCGGTCCATCCCGAGGACGAACGATACCAAAAGTACATCAAAACCTCGGTCGGGGTGCCCGTATTCGACTACGACGTAACGGTCCTGGCGGACGAAGAGGTAGATCCAGAGTTCGGTACCGGAGTGGTCATGATCTGCACCTTCGGGGACAAACAGGACGTCCGCTGGTGGGTGGAACACGATCTGCCCCTGAGACAGACCATCAACAGAGCAGGAAGGATGACCGAGATCTCCGGGAAGTACAGTGGCCTTTCCATCCAGGAGTGCAAGGAGAAGATCACAGAGGACATGACGTCCGAGAAGATCATCTTCAAGCAGGAACCCCTGGACCAGAACGTGGGTCTCTGCTGGAGGTGCAAGACCCCCATCGAGATCCTCTCCGAGAGGCAGTGGTTCGTGAGGATCGATGCCGACGATATAATCAACACCTCTGCCCAGATCGAGTGGGTCCCGGAGCATATGGAGATCAGGCTCAAGAACTGGACGAGAACCATGGAGTGGGACTGGTGCATCTCCCGGCAGAGGATCTTCGCCACCCCCATACCTGTCTGGTACTGCAAGAGCTGCGGTGAACCGCTGGTGGCCAGAGAAGAGTGGCTGCCCCTCGACCCCAACCAGACCTCGCCCTTGGCTGCCTGTCCCTGCGGTTCGACGGAGTTCGAGCCGGAGACAGATGTTTTGGATACCTGGATGGACAGCTCCATATCGGCCCTCAACGTCTCCGGATGGCTGAGCGAGCACCAGCCCCGGTACCCCTGCCAGCTCAGGCCCCAGGGTCATGACATCATCAGGACGTGGGCCTTCTACACAATCCTCCGGTCCCAGGCCCTGGTGGGCGTCAAGCCCTGGGACTCCATCTTAGTCAACGGGATGGTCCTGGGCGAGGACGGACACAAGATGAGCAAGTCCCTGAACAACTTCATCGCCCCTGAGGAGGTGATCTCCCTGTACGGGGCAGACTCTTTCAGGCAGTGGGCCGCCATAGGAGGCAGTCCCGGGAACGACGTGATGTTCCGGTGGAAAGACGTCATATCCGGTGGCAGGTTCCTGCAGAAGCTCTGGAGCATGTACCGTTTCGCCTCACCCCATGCCAAGAGGTCCGACGCTCCACCCCACTACCACCAGGCCGACAGGTGGCTCCTGGGCGAGCTGGACGAGTTGGTTGCGAAGACGACCGACGCTGTGGACCGGTTCCAGTTCGACGAGGCCTTCCGGGCGATCAGGGTCTTCGCATGGGATATGCTGGCGGACAACTACATCGAGCTGGTCAAAGCCAGGCTCTACGGGCCCGGGGGGCCCGAGAAAGAGGCGGCTCAGGCCACCCTCCACACGACCATAGTGACCCTCGCCAGGCTCCTGGCCCCCTTCGTCCCCTTCATAGCCGAAGAGATCCACCAGAACCTCACCGGGACCAGTGTCCATACCGCAAGCTGGCCAGAACCCCTGGGGCATCCCCCACATCTCCCGGGCCAGCTGGTAAAAGAGGTCTCAGCAGCGGTTAGGCGGTATAAGTCTGACCGTGGCATGGCCCTGAACGCGCCTCTGGCCGGGGTGGAAGTATACACCTCACTGGACCTGGAGACCATCGATCTGGAGGGGTCCACCAACTCTTCGGTAGGGGTAAAGAAAGGCGATCCACAGGTGGAGATGAGAGCGGTGGAGGTCAAGCCCCAGATGAAGTTCATCGGCCCCCTCTTCAAGGACAAGAGCAGAGAGGTCATCGAGGCTCTCTGTGCCATGGATCCCCAGGAGGTCTCTAGACAACGGGAAGAGGGTAAGATCCTGGTGACGGTGGGCAAGGATACCCTGGCGCTGGAACCGGAGACGGTGGACATCGTGACCGAGACCCTCTCTGCCGGTCAGGCGGTAGACATGATCTCGGTGGGCGATGCCACGGTCCTCGTCAGGACAGGATCATGATCGAGGTCGAGATCAAGGCCCGGTGCTCGCCCGAGATCGAAAAGAAGATCGCAGCGTTGGGGGGCAGGATGTTGGGGGTGGAGAACCATCTCGACCTATACTTCAACTCGCCTCTCCGGGACTTCGCCCGGACCGATGAAGCGCTGAGGATAAGGACAAAAGAAGAGGGCGTCCGTCTCACCTACAAGGGCCCCAAGCTGGACGAAGATACCAAGTCACGGCGGGAAGTCACGGTGCGGGTAGACGATCCTGAGGCCCTGGAGGAGATCCTGGAGTCATTGGGGTTCGTCAGGTCGGGAATGGTGAAGAAGCGGAGGACAAAGTACGCCCTGGGCGAGGCTGTCCTCTGCCTGGATGAGGTAGAGGGGCTGGGCACCTTTCTGGAGATCGAACTTTCCGGAGACGAGGACTGGTCTGTCCAAAAGAGAGAAGCTCTGGGGCTGATGGCCGAACTGGGCTTGACCGAGTCCATCAGGAGGTCCTATCTGGAGATGCTGGCCGAAAAGGACCCGGCGATTGACCGCTTAGATCGGATATGAGACGATGCCCTCGTATAGTATCCTGAAACGATCTGCACCCATAGCGGTGATGACCCTGATGGTGATGGCGGTCCAGCTCCTCGCGCTGGCCCTGATGTCACCCCTCTCCGCCACAGAGGTCCGGGTATTCGAGAACCCAGAGTCCGTCACAAACCCCTTCGTCTACATAATCCTGGTTTTGGCTTTCACCCTCTTCATACTCCTGGCGATGAGGATGAAAAAGGGCTGGATCGTAGAGCTGGTGATCTTGATGGCCGTAGCCATGAGCGTCTTCTACGTCCTCGTCGCCTTTTTGGCCCCTCTTCCTGCTCTGGTCATATCCCTGGTCATCTTGCTGCTTCTGCACGTCTATCCCGAATGGTACGTGATAGACCTGGTGGGGTTGCTGGTCTGTGCCGGTGTCAGCACCCTATTCGGTCTGAGCATGACAACCCTCCCAGCCATCCTCCTTCTGATCGTGCTGGCCGTATACGACGCCATATCGGTCTACAAGACCCACCACATGGTATCTCTTGCAGAAGGGGTGATGAAGATCAGGGCTCCTCTCCTCTTCATCGTCCCCTGGCGGCGGGGCTACAGCTTTCGCAAGGACGCGGGGGGCAAAGATCGAGGCGCCTACTTCCTGGGCCTAGGCGACGCCATAATCCCCACGGTACTGGTCATATCGGCCAACTGGTTCCTAGCCGCGCCCCGGTACGACCTGGGTGGTGGTATCGGGGTGAACGCCCCCGCCCTGGGTGCGATGCTGGGCACCTATCTGGGTTTTGCTCTCCTCTCTTTGACGCCGAGGGATAAACCTCAGGCAGGTCTCCCCTTCCTCAACGGCGGCGCTGTTGTAGGGTTCTTGCTGGGTTCTCTCGTCGCCGGGGTCTGGCCCTTCTGAGGTTCACCGACAGCTTTTTTTTGGGCGGCGTTCTATCTACATCCAGGAGGATAAGGCAAGTGGATAACGATCTGGCATTGCTCGATGAGTTTGTGCCCTTCTGCCCAAAGTGCGGGGACGAGTGTGAACAAAAGGAGCTGAGAAAGGCTCTCGACTCGGATAAGTGGGAGAAGATTGTGGTGGAGACCATATATTATTGCCCCAGGTGCGACAACTACTGGAGCGAAGGCCTGATCGAGAAGGGATATAAGTAACCTCCTCATCTCCCTGTCAGGTTATCCAGCAACGATGGCCACAGGTGGTGAGCGCATGATACGGGAAGGTGCTATCTCCTTCAACGCCGAAGGTGCCTTTTACAACCCCAAGATGGTGCTCAACCGGGACGTGGGGGTGGCCGTGGCCAGAGCTCTGAATATCACCCAGTATCTGGACGCTCTTGCAGCCAGCGGTGCGCGAGGGCTCAGGATAGCCAAAGAGACCGATGTGGATAAGGTGATCCTGAACGACGTGAGCCGCAGAGCCTGCGCTATTATCGAAGAAAATATAGAACTTAATCATCTCAGCAACTGTGAGATCTGCTGCTCCAACGCCAACGTCCTGATGCACCAGAGACGCTTCGAGGCCGTAGATCTGGATCCCTTCGGATCGCCTGCTCCCTTCCTCGCAGCAGCCTCCCGATCGGCGGGTTCGTACCTCTTCATAACCGCCACGGATACCGCACCCCTCTGCGGCGCTCACCTCAAGAGCGGGATCAGGAAGTACCAAGCTGTCCCGGTCAAGACCGATTACCACCGGGAGATGGGAGCCAGGATCCTCTTGGGGACGGTGGCCAGGGAGCTGGCCAGGATCGATAAGGCCGTCTGTCCCCTCCTGGCCCACGTCACGGACCACTATGTCAGGCTCTACCTGGAAGTGAAGAAGGGGGCCCGGCTGGCAGACCGAACGCTGGAGATGATGGGTTACCTGGAACACTGCCACGAATGCAGGAGCTGGCGGACCATCCCCGGGATGGAATGCAGATCTCAGGGCTCCTGTGATCTCTGCGGCAGAAAGACTGTCACTGCCGGGCCCCTCTGGTTGGGCCCCATCCAAGACCGCGATCTGATCGGCCGGGCCCTCGAGGAGCTCGAAGATGTGGAGGGACGGTCCGATCGTGCCCTCAGGCTCCTCCAGAGCTGCGGAGAAGAGATCGACGAGCCCATGTACTACGATCACCACCGACTCTGCAAGGATCTCAAGACTACGCCGGGCAGGATCGATGACCTGATAGAGGATCTGCGGGCAATGGGGTGGGAGGCATCGAGGACGCACTTTAGCGGGGTTGGGGTCAAGACCAACGCCCCGTTGGGTTCTATCCAGGAGATATTATCAGGCGCCGAGCTCAACGACGTTAAAAGACATTGAGTTATATAAAATTTGCTTTCTGGTGTGGGTACCTAAAACTTAATAAAGGAGAAGATGCATATACATCAGTGGCTGTAGCGGAACAGGACGCTACCGCCATAATGCACGAGATTGTGATATTACCCCCTTCATTGCTACTCCCATTCACATCTCGTGCAAATCCCTTCTTTGAACCAGATTGATTTCGGCAATGCATCCGTGGTATCCGAGATCTCATATTTCGTCCCTGTGATTATAAATCAATTGTGTTATAAATGGCGTTATACTTATTCGAAATGGTTGTATCTGATCTACAATTCGTGCCAACTAACCGTATTTTTATCCGATGTGTGTGTGTGTGTATGATCGCTACGACAAGATCAACGACCGATGATAAAAGATATCGAGCGGTGACGGGATCGGTCGACCCGACGTTACTATAGGATCCCGCCTATCAGCTCTGTCGGGCTGAGTTCCACCATCCGGAGGATGAGGTAACTCCCCAAGACCGTCCCCGCAACGCTTCCTATGTTCGCCAGGGCAGCCACCAGTATGACCCGGAAGAGGGGGATTGTCATCAGCTCGCCGAAGGTCTCGGCCTCGCCCATGCCCTTCATGTCCCCCATCGTTGGCTTGCGTTTCCAGGCCTCAACCAGCCCGGCGAACCAACCGGCTGCGATGAGTGGGTTCAGGCTGGTGATCCATGCCACCGAGAAGGCTGTCATGGCGGAGAGGGGATGGCCCCTGGCCAAGACCACGCCCAGCGCGCTGAGGATCCCGTTGACCAGGAACCAGATCTTCATCGCGGCGAAGATGTTCTGGGTGGAAAAGCCCGATAACAGGACGGCAACCAGGGTTATCACCACCAGCAGCATCATCGCCACGCCGACCAGCTTGGGCAAGGAGAACCTCTTATCGGGCAGCTTTACCATCTCATCGAGTTCTGGTACAGTCTCCGGGTTTGCCAGGTAACGGCTTATCCCTTCTCTGTGGCCAGCGCCCACCACCGCCACCACCTTACCCGATCCGCTCAGGCGGATGAGGTTCCGGGCGATGTAGGCGTCTCTTTCGTCTATCAGGACCTGAGCCGCGTGGGGCGATATCTTTCTGAACTCTTCGATGACCTGGGCGACCACGTCATCCTGGGTGATCTCGTCCATATCGATCTCCTCGCCGCCTCTGCCGAAGGCCGCCGGTATCAGTGAGGCTATCAGCTTGACCTTCTCCCGGAACCTCATGCTGGACCAGAAACGCTGGATGGTAACGCCGATCTCCCGGTCTACCAGGGCGACCCTGGCACCCGTATTATGGGCGGCGTCGATGGCCGCGATCATGTCCGACCCGGGTTTGACCCCCATCTCCGCGCCGATCTTCTTCTGGATGTAGGCCAGGAAAAGCTGGACCAAAATGAGGTAGAGCTTGTTCCCGCTCAGCAACTCTTTTATCTGGATCTCGCCCGTCTCTTCCTGGCCGGTAAGAGCGCGGTACCTGCTCTCGCAGAGTTCCACCGCCACGATATCCGGTTTCAGGTCTTCTATGGCCGTGGTCACTTCTTCGACGCTCTTCTTAGAGACGTGTGCCGTGCCGATGATCACCACGTCGTTATCTCGGATCTCCGTATCTTTTGCGCCGTCTACGTCTACCATATCCAAACCGATTACCTCGACCATCTATCCCAGGACGTCCGACCAAGTAAATCCTCTCTTCGGTCGGATTTGCCATGAAAATGACGACCCAGGCTGCCTGTGCCTGCCGATTTTCATTTTTCGGGCATGAGACTGGGTATCATGAACATTTACTCTGAGCACACAATGTTATACATTATGTACTATAAAAAACCTTTTGCGCTTAGATGACCTCACCATCTCGAACAGAGCTCGATCGCCCTGGCCAGGTCCGACCTGGAAAGGATCCCCACCAGCCTGCCGTCTTCCAGCACGGGTAGCCTGCGAATCCTCCGCTCTGCCATCTTTTTCATGGCATCAGTCGCCGTCACGTCCGGATCGATCACATATATCTTCTTGATCATGATTTCTCTTACGGTGGTGACGTTTCTCTCCTCCTCGGGTACATTCTGGATGTCTGTGATGGTTACTATCCCTGCCAGCTTTCCATCCTGGAGCACGGGATAGCCCCTGTGTTTCTCGATGAACATCAGGTTGACCAGCTCTCCCAAGGTGGTGGAAGGAGGCACGGTGCTGACCACAGAGGACATTATGTCTCTGACCCGTATCCCTTCCAGGCTGACCGATATGGAGGTGGCCTTCTCCTCTTCCGAGGCCCCGATATAAACGAAGAAGGCTATGATCAAGAGGAAGATGCTAGAGAAGATCCCCAGTATCCCCATGAATATGGCGAAGGTCTTGCCGATGGTGGCCGCCTGCCGGGTCGCCGCGACGTAAGACATCCTGGTGGCAAGCCAGGCCCTGAGAATCCGACCGCCGTCCATGGGGAAGGCGGGAAGGAGGTTGAAGGCCATCAACATCAGGTTGATCATACCCAGGGTCCAGAGGAGGACGGTGAAGGGATACTCTTCGCCCAGGTAGGTGGCCGACAGGCTCCAGAAGAGGACGCATCCCAGCCCGAGGATCCCGCTGACCCCAGGGCCCGCGATGGCCATCTGGATCTCCGCCTTCGGATCCCGGGGGATCTCTTCCATGGCGGCCACGCCTCCGAATATGTAGAGGGTTATGCTCTTGATCCTTACGCCGTAGCGCATGGCAACGGCGGAGTGGCCCAGCTCGTGCAGCCCTACGCAGACGAAGAGCAGGATGGTAAAGGCGGAGGAGTAGACCCACCTGATGAGGGACGGCTCTACCTCTCCAAACCCGTAGGTTTTTCCAAATAGTGGGATGCTGGTCATCCCAAACAGGTAGGCTATCACGGGTATGATCAACAGGAACGTCAGGTGTAGCCTGATCGGGATCCCCGCGATCTTCCCTATCTGGAAGGAGAAATTCATGATTTTTTTTTATCGACCCTGCAGGTTAATATCACTTTTGACGGGGCCGGTAAACGATCGATAGGCTCGAAGACCGGCCGGCTTCTTGTCATTGTATATAATGTATAATATTATGTATTCCGAGCGAATCCGACCGGATGGCAGATCTTCTCTCCTCATAGAGTCCTGACTTGTTCTGGTTGGAGCATCCAGATTAGTTACCTTTATGTGTGTTGGCGAGGGGTAGGCTGAATAGTTACCATAGGTATAATGGGCACTGCCGTGAGATTACTATCGGCTGGCGCATTCCACCTCCATATATAAAGAGGAGTGGTGAAGGTATGAAACACAGAATAACACGAAAAGAGGATCTTAATGCCGCGGATTATCTGATCGAGGTCGAGGCGTCTATGGTGGCCGAGAGGTTCCTGCCAGGGAACTTTGCTGTCTTGATCACCGTCCCCCGGGGTGAAAGAATACCCATGTCCATACAGAAGGCAGAGGACGGTAAGATTACAATGCTCATCAAGAAGCTGGGCAAAACTTCCGTTGAGCTGGACAGCTTCGAGGTGGGCGACTCTCTCGAAGCGGTTATAGGACCCATGGGGAACTCGCCCGAGCTCAAGAGATACGGCAATATCGTCTTTGCTTCTGATCTGGTCTGCGGACATGCTGAGAACTATGCCCTATGTAAGGCGCTGCAGGAGATAGAAGGCAATCATGTGACCTCCATCCAGACCTTCCCCACCAAGGCTGACATCTATCCCAAAAAGGAGCTTTCCGAGGCTTTCTGCGACGAGTATTACCTTACCACCCTGGACGGTTCATGTGGCATCAAAGGACACTATACGGAAGTATTGAAAGATCTTCTCGATGAAGGAAAGGTGGATATCATATTTGCTGGCGGGGATATACCGGCACTGCGCGATCTGGCAGGGCTCACAGAGCCATATGGCGTGCCCACGATCGTCACAGTACGACAGATTATGATCGACGCCACAGGCATGTGTGGTTCATGCCGTGTCTTTGTGGACGGGGAGATGAAGCTCACCTGTATCGACGGGCCGATGTTCGATGCTCACAAGCTCAACTTTGAGGATATAATAAACAGGATGGCGATGTTCAAGGAGAAAGAAACCCGGGCCATGGAATACTACAACAAGAAAATCCTCCCTTCGGTCGGATTTACTTGAGCACATGAAGTTATACTTTATGTACAATAAAAAGATGGAGGCCAAATAATGGCGAAAATAAATAAAACCCGGGTTCCTATGCGAGAACAACCAGCAGAAGAACGTATCAAAAATTTTGATTCTGTTCCGCTCGGCTATACAGATGAGGAGGCCATGGCGGAGGCGCAGCGCTGCATCCAGTGCAAAGACCCCTCCTGCGAGACGGAGTGTCCTGTCAATATGAAGATTAGGGCAATGATCGAGAAGGTCGCCGAAGGGAACTTCGAAGAGGCCTTTTTAATAGCCAAGGAGGATAACCCGATCCCTGCGATCTCCGGAAGGGTCTGCCCCCAGGAGGACCAGTGTGAGGGCGTATGCACCATGGGAAAGAAGGCCGATGCCATAAACATCGGTAAGCTTGGCGCCTTCCTCGGCGACTGGGCCATGCAGAATGGAGTAACAGAGGAGCTTCATATAGAAGAGAGGAACGAAAAGGTTGCAGTGATCGGTTCAGGTCCTGCCGGGATCAGCTGTGCAGTTGACCTGCGCAAGCTGGGATACCGGGTGACCCTCTTCGAGGCACTTCATATTGCAGGCGGTGTTCTGCAGTATGGCATACCTGCCTTCCGCCTGCCCAAGGATATTGTGGACTACGAACTCTCCTATCTCCAAAAGATCGGTGTAGATCTCAGGCTCAATAACATCGTGGGACAGAACATAAAATTCGATGAACTCCGCTGGGAGTTCGATGCCATCTTCATCGGAACAGGAGCAGGAGCACCCCGGTTCCTGGGCATCGAAGGTGAGAAGCTCATGGGCGTTTACTCAGCCAACGAGTTTCTTATCCGTGTGAATCTGATGAAGGCATACAAGTTCCCCGAGTATGATACTCCCATCGTCTGTGGCGACAGCGTTGGGGTTATCGGTGCAGGTAATGTGGCCATGGATGCTGCTAGATGCGCAGTCAGGTTGGGCGCCAGGGAAGTATATATCCTATATCGGAGGACAAAGCAGGAATCTCCGGCAAGGGATGAAGAGCTGGAACACGCGCTTGAAGAGGGGGTAATCTTCGAGGAGCTGGTCAACCCCACAAGAGTGCTTGGCAGCGAAGATGGCTGGGTTACTGGGATTGAGATGGTGAGGATGGAACTCGGTGAACTCGATGACAGTGGTCGTCCCAGGCCGGTGAAGATCGAAGGCGGTGAGTTCACCATGGAGCTGGATACCGTGGTGAACGCCTTGGGCACCCTGCCCAACAGACTTTTCCTGGACAGAACGCCTGAACTGGAGACCACGCCCCGGGGCGCGATCAAAACCGATGAAAAGTTGATGACGAATGTTAAAGGAGTTTTCGCCGGAGGCGATGCAATGAGCGGTGGCGCAACTGTGATACAGGCCCTCGGGGAGGGAAAGCGTGCTGCTGCATCGATACATGGGTATCTCTCGGGCATATAGTCGGAGGCCAGTATCTTTATCCTTTTTCAGGCATTGACAACTCCTGAAGAGGGGCGGACAATAGGTACAGGATACGGTGAGAAGTTTCGTTTGAGACAGTCCGGAAGGGTGAAACCTATCCGGAGGCATATCAGAACCTTTCAGCTGTTCCAGGGACCTCTCTCTTTAAGCCAGGCGTCAATATCCGCAGAAGCCCTTCGGGCAGATCCCATGGCGCTGATCACCGTAGCGCCCCCGGTGGTTATGTCCCCTCCTGCCCAGACTCCCTCCAGAGTGGTTCTGCCGTTCTCATCCGCCACCAGTGTGCCCCATCTGGTGGTTTCCAGTCCAGGGGTGTTGGCTGGAACGAGAGGATTGGGCATGGTGCCCACCGCTATAATCACCGTGTCCATCTCTATTATGTGCTCAGATCCCTCTTTGACCACCGGGCGGCGGCGGCCGCTCTCATCCGGTTCGCCCAGTTCCATGATGACTACCTCCATGGCCTTTACCCTGCCACGATCATCGGCGATGAACCTGGTAGGGTTGGTCAGGTAATCAAATATCACGCCTTCTTCTTTGGCGTTCTCGCTCTCTTCCAGTCTGGCAGGCATCTCCGACCCGGACCGGCGATAGATCACGTGGACCTCGTCAGCACCCAGCCTGATTGCAGAGCGGGCTGCATCCATGGCTACGTTGCCGCCGCCAACTACAGCCACCTTGTTGCCCTGCCTGATGGGTGTATCGTACTCAGGGAACTTGTAAGCCTTCATCAGGTTGACTCGGGTGAGATACTCGTTGGCAGAATAAACACCGTTCAAGTTCTCTCCAGGAACGTTGAGGAATCGGGGTGCTCCAGCTCCGATACCCAGAAAGACGGCATCGTAGCCCATTTTAAGCAGCTCGTCAACCTGAACCAGTCTTCCTACCACGGAATTGAGTTCAAGCTCTGCGCCCAGGCTTTTCACGTACTCTACCTCCGATTTGACGATGTCTTTGGGCAACCTGAACTCTGGGATGCCGTAAACCAGTACCCCTCCAGCTTCATGGAGGGCCTCGAATACGGTAACCTGGTTACCCATTCTGGCCAAGTCTGAAGCACAGGTGAGTCCTGCAGGTCCGGATCCTACCACAGCTACTTTCTTCCCCGTGGGGGGCAAGACTTCTGGCGACGGCCTATCCTTTTGTCTTGCCTCCCAATCGGCCACGAACCTCTCCAGGCGGCCAATGGCTATGGGCGCGTCCTTCTTGTCCAGAACGCATTTACATTCACATTGAACCTCCTGGGGACAAACCCTACCACAGATTCCAGGTAGGCTGTTCTCGCTCTTGATTATCCTGACAGCCTCCCACATATTCCCGTCCTGAATCGCTTTGATGAACTTGAGGATATCCAGTTCTACAGGACAACCTGCCATGCACCTGGGTTTCTTGCACTGCAGGCACCTCTTAGCCTCCTCTATAGCCTGCTCTTCAGAGTAACCCAGTGCCACCTCTTGGAAGTTGTGCTTTCTCTCCTCAGGAGGTTGCTTGGGCATGGAAACCCGGTTTAAGTTCAGCTTTTTCTTTTTGCCTGACATTTTACCCAGCTTCTATCTTACAGCTCAGCTGCTTTTTAGGTGATCTAGCGTTGCGTTATAAAACCCGAATAGTACCCTACTTTGCTGTAAATTCGTCTTTCGATATCCTCGATGGCAATTGCTTTCCCTGGCAATTTACCTGTAATGGGCGTTGGCCCCTCCAGCTATGCTTCGATATTTAAAGCTTTTTGGTTGTAACGCCAACTGATAGTAAGATTGAATCCCAAAATAGAAATACAACTTGCAGTTTCTAAAATGACGCAGTGGTGAACGTGGGCGAGATAAATCTAACAATTGATGGTAGAGATGTCAGGGTTCCAGAAAGAACCACGGTTCTCGAAGCTATCCGGCAAGCTGGCACTTATGTACCTGCCCTATGTGACCATCCGGACATCAAACCAATAGGTGCATGTAAGCTCTGTATAGTCGAGATAGAAAACTGGGACGTCTACCCTACCTCCTGTACCACACTAGCAGAAGAGGGCATGGTGGTGAGGACGAAGACGGAAGAGCTTCAGGAGATGCGGCGGCACAACCTGGAGATGCTTCTGGCATTGACCAAGCACCCGACAAGCTGCATTTTCTGCGATAGAAAAGACGAATGCACGGACCTTAGAGAGTGCGTGAGGAGGCTCCCCGCCGCCGTAGGCTGCAAGTACTGTCCCAATGATGGTGAATGTGAGGTCCAAGACGCAGTAGAATATCTAGAATTGAACCGGATGAGATATCCCATTTCTTATCGCAATGCACCCGTTTTGAGGGAGCCTTTCTTCGATCGAGATTACAACCTCTGTATCTTATGCAGTCGATGTGTCAGGACTTGCGAAGAGGTAAGGGGAGAAGGAGTTCTTTTCTTCGACGTGGACTACCACCAGCAACATTCGGTGGGACCGATCTCCCTAAAGGATGGCGATTGCAAGTTCTGCGGCGCCTGTGTCGACGCCTGTCCCACCGGGGCCCTCTATGCACGATTTGAGAAGTGGGAAACGCCAAGCTATTTTACCACCACCACATGTCCTTTCTGCGGTGTTGGCTGCCAGATGGACATCGGTGTACGGGATAATCGCATCGTTCGGGTCAAGGGAAATCGAGGAGATTCGCCCAACGATGGCCAGCTTTGTGTCAAGGGCAGGTTCGGCCTGGACTTCACAGCAAGCCCCGAAAGGCTGAAGACCCCGTTGATCAGGAAAAACGGTGAGCTGGTTCCTGTGGGGTGGGAGGAAGCTCTGGATCTAATTGCTGGCAAGTTATCCCAGCACCAGGGCGATGGCTTTGCTCTTCTCTCCTCTGCCAAGTGTACCAACGAGGAGAACTATCTGGCCCAGAAGTTCTGCCGACTGGTGATGAGGTCCGGCAACGTAGATCATTGTGCGCGATTGTGTCACGCTTCTACTGTGGCCGCGCTCGCCGATGCCTTCGGAAGCGGGGCCATGACCAACTCCATCGAGGAGCTGAAAGACGCCCATTGCATATTCATCATAGGATCCAATACCTCGGAACAACACCCGGTCATCGCCCTGAAGATA
The DNA here is from genome assembly GCA_030611205.1 of Methanothrix sp. Lineage (GTDB taxonomy): Archaea > Halobacteriota > Methanosarcinia > Methanotrichales > Methanotrichaceae > UBA204. The sequence continues at coordinate 4,116 of JAUWQF010000008.1, read as the reverse complement.
AAAGAGGCAAAGAAGAACGGGGCGAAGATCATCGTGGCCGATCCCAGACGGATAGATCTTTGCCAGCTGGCCGACATCTGGCTGAGGCAAAGACCTGGCACCGACGTCCCGCTGGTACAAGCCATGTGCCGGGTGATAATGGACGAGTACCTGGTAGACGAAGACTTCGTCCGAGAACGTTGCGAAGGTTTCGAGGAGTTCAAAGCCTCGCTGGGCAAGTTCTCACCGGAGATGGCCTCAGAAATAACGGGAGTGGATGCTCAGCTCATAGAAGAGGCTGCCTTGCTTTACGCCCAGAACAAACCCTCCTCTATCGTCTATTGTATGGGCATAACTCAGCATTCTCACGGCACAGACAACATCCTCTGTCTGGCCAACCTGGCCATGATGACTGGAAACGTGGGCAAGCCTTCCACCGGCATCAACCCCCTCAGGGGCCAGAACAACGTCCAGGGGGCCTGTGACATGGGCGCTCTGCCCAACGTTCTGCCTGCCTATCAGGCCGTGATTAACGACGATCTCAGAGGCAAGTTTGAGGCGGCCTGGGGCGAAGAACTACCTGATAAACCAGGCCTGACGGTGGTGGAGATCTTCAACGCCATTTATGATGACCGGATAAATGCCATGTATATCATCGGAGAAAATCCCCATCTCAGCAATCCCGATTGTACTCATGTGGTAGAGGCGCTAAATAAGCTGGATTTCCTGGTGGTTCAGGACATCTTCCTCTCAGAGACGGCTCAATTGGCCGATGTGGTCTTGCCCGCGGCCAGCGGTATGGAGAAAGAGGGCACGTTTACCAATACCGAGAGACGAGTTCAGCGAGTGAGAAAGGTGCTGGATCCGGCAGGCCAGTCCCTTCCCGACTGGGAAATTCTTTGCGAATTAGGAAAGAAGATGGGGTACCAAGAACAGTTTTCCTTCAGCAGCCCCTCTGAAATAATGGACGAGATCTCCAAGCTCGCCCCCAGCTACGGAGGAATAAACTACCAAAGACTGAAAGACGGTGGGTTGCGGTGGCCCTGTCCAAATGTCGATCATCCGGGTACCGTTTATCTGCACAAAGATGGGTTCACCCGAGGCAAGGGGAAGTTCTCGATGGTCGAGTACCGGCCTTCTATGGAACTCCCTGATGAAGATTATCCATTTATCCTCACCACTGGTCGGGTGCTTTATCATTATCACACAGGCACCATGACCCGGAAAGTCGATGATCTAAATTACATTCGGAGCCAAGAGTTTGTGGAGATCAATCCCCACGACGGTCAATCTATGGGGATTGAGGATGGTGAGCTGATCGAAATATCCTCAAGGAGGGGAAAGCTCAAGGTGAAGGCCAGGATAACAGACAAATCGCCGCCTGGCGTGGTATTCATGACCTTCCACTTTGCGGAGACCCCCACCAACGTGCTAACCAATCCGGCGCTCGACCCCGTGGCCAAGATACCCGAGCTGAAAGTCTGTGCAGTGAAGCTGAATAAAGTCATTGGAGGCTAAAGATGTACCAGATAGTGAAGAAGGAAACTCTGGTTCCCAATATCATTTACCTCGAAATAAAAGCTCCAAAGATTGCCAGAGTGGCCCGTCCTGGACAGTTCGTCATTCTCATGGTGGACGAGACCGGAGAGCGGGTGCCCATGGGACTGGCCAACTGGGATGAAGAAGTGGGAACTATAGGCATAGTGTTCTATGTTCTGGGAACCAGCACCATGAAGCTGGCCACCCTGAAAGTGGGGGAGAGCATCTTAAACGTGGCTGGTCCTATGGGGATGCCCACGGAGATTGAAAACTTCGGCACGATAATCTGCGCATGTGGTTGTTTCGGGATCGGTCCCACCTACCCGCTGGTGAAGGCCCTCAAGGAGAAAGGGAATCGCGTGATTACCGTCATGGAGGGAAGAGGTCAGGGTTTCCTCTTTTGGGAAGATAAGTTGAAGGAGTACAGCGATGAGTTTTACGTATTTCTGGGAGACGGAAGCCAAGGGAATAAGGGATGGACCAATGATTTCATCGCCGAATACCTGGAGTCTGAAAACCCGGTCGACAGAATCATAGTTCATGGTTGCCCCTTCATGATGATGGAGTGTTCCAAGGCCTCCCAGCCTTTCGGGACGAAGACTCTCGTCAGTCTAACGCCCTTAATGGTTGACGGGACCGGAATGTGTGGTGCCTGCCGGGTGGAAGTGAATGGAGAAACAAAGTTTGCCTGTGTCGATGGCCCAGAGTTCGACGGTCACGAAGTCAACTGGGAGAATATAACGTTCAGGCTGCGCCAGTTCATCGCGGAGGAAGAGCTCTCGCACGGCATCTGGGAGAGGAAAAACTGGCATAAGCTGGTGGATCTTTCACCGCATAATTTTGGCAGCATGGTAAGCCCTAAGCAGAAGGAGAAGATAATAATCTAATTATTTATTTTTATTGTTGTATATAATGCATAACATTATGTGCTCAAGTAAATGTGAGCGTAAGCGAACATTTTCTTGGTGACCTCGTTCGAATATGATCCTCATCCGAATCAGCATTGGTCTTTCGTTTGGAGATAATATCAACCTAACGCAGGGGCACTAACCACCGAACACATTTAAATACCAGGAGTTGGCATGGTCGTTCCGCCCAGCTCGCATGGATGGTGTTTGGGCATTATATTATACTAAGGGGATAAAAATGGCAGAACTTAATCCGTTTGAGATCTCACGGCAGCAGTTGGATGATTGTGCAAAAATCCTCAAATTAGATGATGATGTTCATGAAATCCTCCGGCATCCGATGCGTGAGATTCATGTGTCAATTCCTGTCCGCATGGATGACGGCACCACCAAAGTATTCCAGGGGTTCCGAGTCCAGTACAACGATGCTAAAGGACCGACCAAGGGTGGCATCAGATTTCATCCTGAAGAAACTATTGATACCGTTCGGGCCCTTGCGGCCTGGATGACCTGGAAGTGTGCACTTCTCGATCTGCCCCTTGGTGGGGGGAAGGGTGGCATCATCTGCAACCCAAAGGAACTCTCTAATAATGAATTGGAGCGCTTAAGCCGTGGCTACGTCGACCGGATATGGCAGTTCGTCGGCCCGGATAAGGACATACCCGCCCCGGATGTCTATACAACTCCTCAGATAATGGCCTGGATGATGGACGAGTTCTCAAAGCTGACCGGGAAGAACGAGTTTGGCTGTATTACCGGCAAGCCGGTTTCCATAGGCGGTTCTTGTGGACGTGATGATGCAACTGCACGTGGCGGCGTGTACACCGTCAGAGAAGCCGCAAAAGAGCTCGGCATAGACCTATCAAAGGCCACGGTCGCCATACAGGGTTATGGAAATGCCGGGTGCCATGCCTCTTACTTATGTAAAGATATCTTAGGCACTAAGATAGTAGCCATCAGCGACTCTAAGGGTGGCATATACAACAAGGACGGTCTAGATCTTGACCTTGCCTGTAGCATCAAGGGTGAGACTTCCTCAGTAGTCCATGCCCCAAAGGAAGCCGCTCAGCTGATTTCCAATGAAGAGCTGATCGAGCTCGATGTGGATATACTCGTCACAGCTGCTCTGGAGAACGTCATTACCGAAGAGAACGCTCCAAACGTTAAGGCCAAGATCGTTGCGGAGTTGGCCAATGGGCCGACAACGCCTGAGGCAGACGAGATCCTGTACAAGAATGGCGTTCACGTGATACCAGACATTCTCTGTAACGCAGGCGGTGTAACTGTTTCGTATTTCGAGATGGTGCAGAACATGTCCTATTACTACTGGGACGTGGAAGAGGTCTATGAGCGTTTAGATAAGAGGATGACCAAATCCTATCACACGGTGCTGAACGCCTCCAAGACGTATAACATTAATATGCGGCAGGCCGCTTATGTGGTGGCCGTCGGCCGTGTGGTCGAGGTGATGAAACTTCGTGGTTGGATTTAGATGATGATGAGCGTTTAACACAAAAACGCATCACATCAAATTCATTCTGCAACCTTAGCCTTCCTGGTCGTCCCAGTATCTCTCCTCGTCCAGCTCTCCGGTGGGCTTCTGGCGTGCGGCACGACCTTCGAGCTCGAACGCCTTTGGGAAGAAGGAGGCGAGGGTGGCCTATGGAGAAGGGCGCGTCACCAAGCCTTC